>NZ_JAYMNS010000044.1:0-27071 GCF_036941035.1 Candidatus Merdisoma sp. JLR.KK006
ATAAAAGGAGGGTGCCTAAAGTTCTTAGCACCCTCTTAATTTAATTATGCTGGTTATTCACTTATAAGCGGTGGCTGCTAAATCCTAAACCCCCACAGGTTTCCGCCTTCTGGAACGTACAAAAGAAAATTCCGTATGGTACACAAGCTGTTCCATTAAGACACCAAGAAGAATTCCGGATATCACATCCAAAACGGAATGCTGCTTCAAAAACATGGTAGATAAAACAATGGAAACCATCAGGAGGAAGGAGCCTCCCCGAATCCAAATATTTTTCCCAAGCTTTTGATTGTTGACAACAGCAATATGGGCCGCAATGGAATTATACACATGCAGGCTTGGGAAAATATTAGTTGCCGTGTCCGCCCGGTACAAAATTGAGATGGCAAAGGTAAAAATATTATGCCGCTCAAAGGATGCAGGTCTAAGCAAATGGCCGTTTGGATATATGGTAGATACAATCAGAAACAGCGTCATTCCCGTAAACAGGAAGATACAGTACTGATAAAATTCTCTTTTGTTCTTAAGCTGAAAAAATAAATAAGCAAGGACTGCAGGCACATACACAAACCATAGCAGGTAAGGCACGATAAACCCTTCCAAAAAGGGAATCCGGTCATCCAGCGCTGCATGGATCACATGGTAGGGCAGATTCGCCCGGCTTTCCAGCCATATGAACCAGGGCATGTAGATAAATGCATATAGCAAAACGAGAGAATGGTTATACTTGTGAAAAAACGCTTTCATTTCTCCATCTTCTTTCCTAAAAAATCTGATAAATATTATCATCATTCCGATAGAACAATAACACATCATATTTTTTCTGACAATAACCTTTATAATATATTAAGAAATTTTTTTGAAATTATGTGATTTTCCATAGCATTTATAAAGCTTAAGGATTTCCAGCAATGATAGTAAGGGCATTGGGAAGGCAGGAAATAGTGAGTACATCCTCCGGCGTATAAGGCTCTCCGTCCGCATGGAAGGGAAAAGGCTTTTCCGGACAGATTTCTAAAGTCTTCGTACGATACAGGTGGATTCCCCGGAAAATGGTATGTCTGCCAAAATAGGCAGTAGGGAACATGAGGGCAATAATCAGTTTGCTTAAGCCTTCCACCACGCAGACATCCAAAAATCCGTCATCCGCCCTGGCTTTTGGACACATTTTCAGACCGCCTCCCTCATAAGTACAGTTCAGGGCTGAGAGAAAATAAGTGCGTGGAAAATACAGCTTCTTGTGCTGATCCAGAGTGAGTCGGACAGGAGCCGGACGGAACAAAAGGATCTGCTTTAAAGCGATTCCCACATAGGTGAGTTTGCCAAGTCCAAATCGGTTCAGCATATTCTTGATTGGAGAGGCCAAAGCTTCCTGACAGACCGCAGCATCAAAGCCGCATCCGCAGCTCCCGGCGAAACGGCGGGAATAAGAACTATAGGAAATAAGACCTAAATCAATTTTTCGAAAATAAGAGGGATGCAGTACATTCTGCAGAGCAGCCTCCGGTGTGGAAGGGAGCTTTAAACTTCTGGCAAAATCATTGCTGGATCCAGTGGGAATGTAAGCGAAGGTGATTTTTGTAAAGTCACAAATACCGTCAACCACCTCATTCACTGTGCCGTCTCCGCCGACGGTAACAAGAGTCAGCTTTTCGCCCTGAGAAGTAATTTCCTTAGCCAGCTTTGTGGCATGATAACGGTAGGAGGTGAAGAATACCCGGTATTCCACCTGCTCCTGTTCCAGAATCCCTTCTACGATCTGCCAGACAGCCTTGCCTCTGCCGGAGCGTGAACTGGGATTGACGATAAAATAGTACATTTGGTTATCCCCCTCTTTTGTCTGCAGTATGAGTTCTGAAAAACAGATACTGCTCGTTACCTGTATGGACAGTATAACATTCACATTTTTGGGAAGCAAGCAAATTGAAAGAAAAGTCTGATTTTCATTGACAGAAGAGGAAATTTTCGCTATAATCCCGCATATTAAGAGACCATAAGAAAAGATGTAAAAGAAAGGAAAACCAAAGGAAGAGGGAGAATGAGAGGAAGACGGGGGCGCTTGACAGCAGTATGCTTTTTTATTTTGTTTTTGTTGGGATTTGAGGCGGGAGGATTTCAGATCTCCCTTCTGCAGATTGTAGAGACAGAAGGATTTTCGCCGGGGTTAAGCGGTGTTCTGGTATCCGGACAATATGGAGCCATTATTATTATGCCGCTGCTTGTGGGTGGTTTTGCAGATCGGAGGGGAAAGCGGAAGGTGTTGGCGGCCTCTTGTCTGTTCTTTGCCCTTGGCGCATTTGGAATGTCATTTTTCCATGCCTTTGGTGCGCTGATGCTCTCGGCCTTTGCTATTGGGACAGGCTACAGCGTCAGTGAAAGTATCGGATCGGCGCTGCTGGCGGAGGCTCATGGAGAAAAATCAGGAAAATATATGAACCTTTCCCAGTGCTTTTTCAGCTTAGGAGCTATGGTGAGCCCCCAGCTTTTGGAATTTGGAAGCAGGAGCTTTGGATGGAGTTATCAGAGTCTTTTCCGTATCTGCGCCGCTGCCGGGCTGGCTGCCTGTGTAAGTGTTATCGCTTTATCCGGAAAGGATACGGTACATATAACCTCTTTGCGGCAGGATGAGACACAGACTATAGGCAAAGAGATCCTTTATCTGGCAGCAGGACTGTTTGTCTATTCCAGCCTTGAGGGAGGCATCAGCTACTATATGGACAGCTTTGTCACAATGGAACTGCTGCGGCCGGAGCATGGGGCCAATATGCTGTCTCTCTTCTGGCTGTTTATGCTTGGAGGACGTGTGATTTGCGGAATGCTGTATCGGTATCGGCGTGTGCTCCTTGGAACCAGCCTGTTCGGAACGGCTGTCTTTTTGCTGCTTATAAGTATCTTTCCCTCTCTTGCCATGGGGTATGTCTGCTTTTCCCTGACAGGCTTCTGCCTGGCATCTATCTGGCCCAATCTGATGAGTCTTGCGGTAGAGGGCTATGCGGGCAATTCAGCACAGGCAGCAGGAATTATCTCTACAGGAGGCGGACTTGGTGCAGTTCTTTCCCCGCTTTTTCTTGGAGCGCTTATGGACGGTGCAGGACTTCGACCCGGCTTTGGAGTATTGGGAGTTATTGCCCTGGCCGGAATGCTGATCTGCAGGGGATACTATAAAACTATGGAAAGAAAAGCCTCTTAAAGCTCTTAGTCCCCGGCAATGACCTTTTCAATCCCCCCCATGTCAGCCGCCGTGTCGGTAAAGGAGCTCCAGTAGCTGCCGATAATCTTTCGGGAGGCGGCAAGACACCAGAGATCGATAAGGGCATCCTGCATGCCTTCAATAGAATCCCGATTCTGAACACGAAGCTCATTGCTGATAATCCGGCCGGGAAAGGTTTTTCTAAGAAAGGCTTCTTCCTTATTGTCATCTGTAGCAAGGAAAAAGCAAGTCTTAGGGTGAGCAGCCAACTCCTGCTTCATCAAAGCCACAAATTGCTCTGTAGTGCTCTTGCCCATAGAAACTGTATTATCCGTCCGTCGGATATGAACGCCTACACAGCGCTTCCCAAAGGAAGCAGTCATAAGATCAATGCGCTTCTGCAGAGGGGCGGCAGGTACATAAAAATGATAGTCATGGGAAGGATAAAAATGTTCCCAGGTGAAAAGATAGACGGGATTCTTCAGGCTCTCATAAAAGTCCTGATGAAGGATGCCGTCTGTTTTGTGATTGAGAATATCATCATTTCCAAAACGCTGTCTGGCAATAAGCTGATAAAAAAGCTTACGTGGATCCTTCAGAGAACGAATGTTGATGATTCGAATCTCTTTCACTGGTCGAAAGAGAGCTTCAAATGAGCAGTTAAGCTCCGGGCAGAGATACCAGAGCACAATGAGGCGCTCCCCTCTCTTTTTTGCCAATTCCCAAGCGGAATTAATCACTCGCATCCTATTGCATAAACCGCCGGAAGGTTGTATTATTAACATAGTGTGGTCTGCCTTTCTTTAAGAAATGGTACAAGTCTATCTTAGTATAACACAATTTTAAGCAGATGAAAACATGGGAGAAATCATGAAACCGCAGAAAATTAAAAATTTATTTTTGCGTCAGAGCTATCAGGACGCATGGGAAGAATATGAGAAATCTCTTGCAAAGAAATATTTTATCCGATGGGATTATGTGATTCTGACTGCCTCAAATGAGGAGCAGGCATCCGCTTATCAGGCACAGCTGGATGCAAGGCTGGAACAAGGGAGGCTTCCAAAGCAGACTGTTTACAAGGTGCTTCCGGATCCGGAAGGAAAGCGTGTAGGTTCCGGGGGCGCTACCTTCCATGTAATGAAATATATCAGTGAACAGTCAGAAGAGGAGCAGTGCTTCCGGAATAAGCGGATCCTGGTGATTCATTCCGGCGGCGATTCCAAGCGTGTGCCCCAGTATTCGGCCTGCGGCAAGCTGTTTTCCCCGGTGCCAAGGGAACTTCCCGACGGACACCGCTCTACTCTGTTTGATGAATTTATTATCGGCATGTCCGGAATGCCTGCCCGTTTTAAGGAAGGGATGCTGGTGCTGTCCGGAGATGTTTTATTACTCTTTAATCCTCTGCAGGTGGATGTGGCCTTTCGGGGAGCAGCAGCCATCTCAGTGAAGGAACTTGTGGAAACAGGGAAAGATCACGGTGTATTTTTAAGTGATTCCCAAGGATACGTAGGCAACTTTCTGCACAAGCAGAGTGTAGAACAGCTGCGCCGCCTTGGAGCTGTGAACAGACAGAATGCAGTAGATCTGGATACTGGAGCGATTTTGCTGGACTGCGATCTGCTGGAAAGCCTGTTTGGACTGATCGGCGAGAACGGCAAAGTGGTTTCGGAGAAATACGCCCGTTTTGTCAATGACAGAGCGCGCATCAGCTTTTATGGAGATTTTCTGTATCCTCTGGCATCCAGGGCTACACTGGAACGGTATTTGGAGGAAAAGGCGGAGGGGGAGATCTGCGAAGAACTATTGAATTGCAGACGGGCAATCTGGGAGGCTGTCAACTCATATTCTCTGAAGCTTCTCTGTCTTGCTCCGGCGCAGTTTATCCATTTCGGTACGACTGGGGAGCTGCTTAGGCTTTTGACTGAAGAGATTGATAATTATGAATTTCTGGATTGGAAAGGACAGATTTTCGGTGTGGAGGAGCATCCGGGAGCCTGTGCCTACAGCAACAGTTATATAGAAAAAAATACAAAGATTGCAGCTTCTTCATATATTGAGGACAGTTATATTTATGAGGGGACAGAGATAGGAGAAAACTGTGTGATCGCAGCAGTTACCTTAAGGGGAGAGCAGATTCCGGATCACACTGTACTGCACGGTCTGAAGGAGAAGGACGGAACCTTTGTGATTCGAGTTTACGGGGTAGGCGACAATCCGAAGGTGACACTGGAGGAAAAGGGCGCTTTTCTGGGGGGGACTCTGGAGGGGTTCTTAAAAGCGGCAGGCTTAAAGCCGGAAGAAGTATGGAAGGGAGAGCAGCATTATCTGTGGAATGCGGCTCTTTATCCGGTGTGTCAGACCATTGGGGAAGCTGTGGGCGCGGCTATGCTGATTCTGGATCTGGCAGCAGGAAAGACCCGGCAGGCAGAGACATACAGGAGAATGAAGCGGTTAAGCCTTCAGGAAAGCTTTGAGCAGGCAGATATTCGGGAAATAGCGGCATGGCAGGCCAAGCTGAATACTCAGGTGCGGATTACCCGTTTCCTTCTGGCGCTTAAGGAGCGAAAGAGTGTCAGGGAGGCAGCAGCGGTTTTTGGAAATCAGGGAATGACAGAGGCGCAGCTTGAGAAGCTGAAAGACATTGCAGAACAAGAAGAGTTTGGGATGCGCATGCGCCTTTACTACTATTTGTCAAAAATGACGAAAGGACATATAAGCGAGGAGCTTGAGGATACATGCTTCCGGTATATCTGTGACAGTCTGTATGATGCAAGTATTGGAAATGCACCTTTTGAGGAAGGGTATCACATAACCCGGGAAGAGGTTCAGGTGGAGCTTCCCGTTCGGGTGAACTTTGGCGGCGGCTGGTCTGATACGCCCCCTTACTGTAATGAACATGGGGGAACAGTGTTGAATGCGGCAGTGAGATTGAACGGGATTCTTCCGGTGGTAGTGACTGTGCGGAGGCTTGATAAGCCCTGTATCGCTCTGGCCAGCACAGACTCAGGCGCATATGAAGAATTTACAGATGTCAGGCGTCTTCAGAGCTGCAGGGATCCTTTTGATACTTACGCACTGCACAAGGCGGCACTTTTGGCCTGCGGCATTGTACCACTTACCAGAGCGGCAACACTGGAAGAGCTTTTGGAGAAACTGGGAGGCGGGCTGTATCTGTCCACGGCAGTAATGGGAATCCCCAGAGGATCCGGCCTTGGAACCAGCAGCATTTTGGCCGGGGCCTGCGTAAAAGCCATTTTTGAATATATCGGAAAAGATGTTACTGAGAATGAGCTGTATACCCATGTGCTCTGCATGGAGCAGCTTATGAGTACCGGGGGCGGCTGGCAGGATCAGGTAGGCGGCCTTACAAATGGAATTAAGCTGGCGGCCACCAGGCCAGGGCTTCTCCAGGAGATTCAGGTAGAACATCTGGCCATGCCCAAAGAGGCCATGGAAGAATTGCAGGAACGCTTTGTTCTGATCTATACGGGACAGCGCCGCTTGGCCCGGAATCTGCTCAGAGAGGTTGTGGGCGGCTATATTGGCTCCAATCCCAATTCCATAGAGGTTCTCTATGAGATTCAGCGCATGGCGGTGCTGATGAGGTTTGAGCTGGAAAAGGGAAATATTGACGGTTTTGCAGAGCTTCTGGAGCGCCATTGGGAGCTGTCCAGGCGACTGGATGGAGGAAGCACCAACACCTGTATTGACCAGATCTTTTTAAGCTGTCAGGATCTGCTGGCTGCGCGGATGATCTGCGGCGCCGGCGGCGGCGGTTTTTTGCAGGCAGTTCTTAAGAAAGGGCATACCAAGGAGGAGCTGCGTGCCCGGATTCGAAGCGTATTTCAGGACAGCGGCGTGGATGTATGGGACTGCGAGATTGTATTTTGACAGCATCCACCAGATGGTGCCTGGCATCCGTATGAGTGGGGGATGTCTGGCGGATGCGGAACTGGAATGGAGAATGGTTTGAAGGTAATGCAGATTAATACTGTGTGCGGCAACGGAAGCGTCGGCCGTATTACAGTGGATTTGATACAGGCTCTGGAGACAGAAGGGGATACCGGCCTGGCGGCCTTTGGCCGGAGAGAAGGCCCTTTGGGAATAAGCACGTATAAATTTGGAACAAATTTGGACATGGGAATTCATGTGCTCCATACCTTCTTTCGGGGGGAGCATGGTTTTGCCTCCAAAAAGCAGACAGGACACTTGCTGCAAAAGATTGAGGAATATGATCCGGATATTATCCACCTGCACAACATTCACGGGTTTTATCTGGATGTGGAGCAGTTGTTTGCTTATCTGAAAAAGTCAGGACGGCCTGTGGTGTGGACGCTTCATGACTGCTGGAGCTTTACGGGGCATTGTGCCCATTTTGATTATATTGGCTGTATGAAGTGGAAGACAGGCTGTGAGAGCTGTCCCCAATACAAGAGCGTCTATCCGTATGCTTTGTTCAAGGACAATTCGAAAGAGAACTACAGACGGAAAAAAGCAGCTTTTACAGGAGTGCCTCAGCTTACCATTGTAACTCCTTCCCAGTGGCTTTCCCTTCTGGTAAAGGAGTCTTATTTGAAGGAATACCCAGTTCGAGTGATTCCAAATGGAATCGCCCTTAATAAGTTCCATCCGGTGGATAAAGGACTTCGAAAACGCCTTGGCATGGAGAAAAAGTTTATTCTTTTAGGCGTTGCAGGTATGTGGGAAGAGCACAAGGGTTATGCTTACTTTGAGACTATTGCAGATCGGCTGGATGATTCCTGCCAGATTATTCTCATCGGTCTTTCCAGGCAAAAACTTAGAAAGCTGCATCCGAAGATTTATGGGGTAATGCGTACCAACAGTATGGAAGAGCTGGCAGAATATTATTCCATGGCAGATGTCTATGTGAATCCTACTTTGGAGGATACCTTTCCCACTACGAATCTGGAGGCGCTGGCCTGCGGGACGCCGGTAATTACCTTTGCCACAGGCGGA
Organism: Candidatus Merdisoma sp. JLR.KK006; assembly: GCF_036941035.1. Lineage (NCBI taxonomy): Bacteria > Bacillati > Bacillota > Clostridia > Lachnospirales > Lachnospiraceae > Candidatus Merdisoma > Candidatus Merdisoma sp. JLR.KK006. The sequence continues at coordinate 8,168 of NZ_JAYMNS010000044.1, forward strand.
AGTGTAGAATCTGTGGATGAGGCCACAGGAAAGATTGTACCTAAGGGAGATACAGAGAAGCTTCTTCAGGCCATCACAGAGCTGCAAGGTGAGCCTTCTAAGGAAATGGCATGCCTTAAAAAGGCAGAAGGATATAATAAGGATGACAGGTTCCGGGAGTATCTTAGGCTGTACCGGGAGCTTTTGGAGGAAACAGATGCATAAGCCAAAGGTGTCCATTGTGACAACAACCTACAATGACAGGGAAAGCCTGAAAAAAACGATTTGTCAGATAAGGCAGCAGGACTATGATAATTTGGAATATATTATAGTAGACGGCGGTTCTGCTGATGGAACGCTGGAAGTAATAGGAGAAGCGAAAAAAGAGTTTGGAGAAAGGCTTTTGTGGGTTTCCGAACCAGATAAGGGCATTTATGATGCATTGAACAAAGGGCTTCGTATGGCATCGGGAGATATCTTGGGCTGTTGCTTTGATCAGTTTGCCAAAAGAGATGTAATATCTAAAATGGTGGAGGTAATCCTTCGGGAGGGCACAGACGGAGTCCACGGAGATCTGTGCTACATGGACGGAGAACGAGTGGTTCGCAAATGGCATCAGGGACAGGGGAAGATTCGCTATGGCTGGATGCCGGGACACCCCACCCTCTATCTGCGCCGTGAGGTATATGAGAAGTTCGGATATTACAAGACCGATTATCGAATCTCGGCGGATTATGAGTTTATGATTCGGATTCTGAAGGACGGACAGGTGAAGCTTTCCTATCTTCCGGAGGTTCTTGTGTATATGGCTCATGGAGGAACCAGCACCAACAGCCTGGGGGCTTATCTTAAAGGGATGAAGGAGGGACATCGGGCCCTTATTGAGAATGGGGTGAAAGCTCCATGTTTTACAGATCTGTGCAGAACCTTACGTGTACTTGCACAATTTGTTAAAAAGATGTAAACTACACAAAAGAAAAATGTTGGCGTCTGCTTTGAACAGTGATAAAGGACATAATGACAGAAAACAGAGGGTGATTAAAATTGGAACTGATTTATCAGATAACAAATGAGCTGTGGAAAAAAATTCTTAATTGGATGAAGGAAGAGAAGAACCAGGAACGGTTTTTATGGGTGTGTTTTGGAATCAGTCTGCTTCCGCTCCTGGCTTTAAGCTTTTTCAACCATCCTGTCATGGACGATTTCAATTACGGAATCCTGACTCACCGGGCTTTTATGGAGAATAAGGGACTAGGCTTTGTGATTCCTGTACTTCAGGCGGCTGTTCAGCGTTCTGTGAACCTGTGGCATAGCTGGCAGGGAACATTTAGCTTTGCTGTGATAGGAGCCCTGCGGCCTTCAATTTTTACGGAAAAGCTGACCTTTACCCATACTTTTATTTTATTGGCCCTGCTTATTACCGGAATGGTCTATTTTTCAAAGATTGTATTGCATCGGATTCTGGGCTTGTCCAGACATGCAGCCATGATTGTGGCGATTCTTGTTATGACTCTGTGCATTCAGTATGTGCCTGTGGGACTGGAGGCTTTTTACTGGTGGATCGGGAGCATTGGCTATACGGGACTTTTCGGCGTAATGCTGGTGCTGTTTGCCAAGCTGTTTTTAAGTAAATACGAAAAGCGCATTTCCGCAAAGCGCATGGCGGCGATGACTGCCCTGGCCTTTCTTCTGTCAGGCGGCATGTATCCGATTCTCCTTTTGACAGCCGTGCTTATGGTACTGAATCTGCTGGATATTCTGATTGGAAAGCAGTATGATAAGACCATGAAAATTCAGACAGCAGCCATGAATGTTATATTCTTTGCAGGTTTTATTCTGAATGTGGCTGCACCGGGGAACAGGCGCAGACAGTCAAATTTTGATCCGCGCACACCTCTAGAGGCTATATATAAATCCTATACCAAATCAATAGATTATCTGTTTGAATGTACCAATGTGATCATTGCGCTGGTGATGATTGGCTTGTTTGTCTATATGTTGTACAAGCTTAAGGATACGAAGTTTTCCTTCCGCTGCCCTTTTATGTTTACTCTGGTAAGCTACAGTATGGTGGTGGTTATGTGGGTGCCGGCTATCTATGCTGTGCGCTTTATCTCTGGCGGGCGTTACTATAATATTCTCTATTATGGAGTTATTATGTTCTATACAGCCAACGTTATATATTATGCAGGCTGGCTCCGCCGCCAGTACGAAAAGTGCGGGACACAGGTACAAAAGCTTATCAGGGATGCGGCTCCGGTGCTGATGGGCGTGCTGGGGATCTTCTGTGTGGTTCTTGGATTTTTGAAAATCAATATTGTGACAGATTTAGAGGAGATCACTTCTGCAACGGCTCTCAAATCCATGGTTTACGGGGAGGCTCAGGTGTACCATCAGGAGATTAAGGAGCGTGAGGCAATGTATAACGACCCGAACATCCGGGAAGTGGAAGTAGAGGAAGTCACTTATCGTCCGGAACTTCTGTATTTCGGAACGCTGACTCCGGATCCGGATGAGAGCCGGAATCAGGCTATGTGTGACTATTATGATAAGGATTATATGGTAAAGCTTGTCCCGGAAGAGGAAGAAGGAGCTGAAGAAGAAGCCAGTGAAGAAACCGGGGATAGTGAAGACGCCGAAAAGGGAGAAGATGAATGAAATGTCTGGTGATTATTCCGGCATACAATGAAGAAGACAATATTGTTCGTGTGATTGAGAAGCTGAAAGAGAATTACTCCGCTTATGATTATATTGTGATCAATGACGGATCTTCGGATAATACGGCAGGGCTCTGCCGGAAAATGGGTTATGAGCTGGTTGACCTTCCGGTAAATCTGGGGCTGGCCGGAGCCTTTCAGACAGGGCTTAAATATGCTTACCGCAAGGGCTACGATTACGCCATCCAGTTTGATGCGGACGGGCAGCATCGGCCGGAATTTATTGGCTCTATGTTGGACAAGATTCAGGAGGGATATGATATTGTTATCGGCTCCCGTTTTGTGACAGAGAAGAAGCCTCATTCCATGCGGATGCTTGGAAGCAACCTGATTTCTCTGGCAACCAGGCTGACCACGGGACGAAAGGTCAAGGATCCCACCTCAGGCATGCGTATGTTCAATAAGAAAATGATTGCAGAGTTTGCTCTGAATCTGAACTATGGCCCGGAGCCGGATACCATTTCCTACCTGCTGAAGCAGGGAGCCACAATTGCAGAGGTACAGGTAGAGATGGATGAGCGGATTGCAGGGGAGAGCTATTTGAACCTTTCCCGATCTGTAATGTATATGCTGCGGATGCTGCTGTCCATTCTGTTTATTCAGAACTTTCGAAAGCGCAGGGAGGTGAAAGGTAGATGACACCCATATTTCGTATTCTTTTGATTGTGGTGTCTTTGATCACCACCTATTATATCTTAAAAAGAATCCGTCAGTCCAAGCTGCAGATTGAGTATGCTATTTTCTGGATTCTTTTTTCCGGGGTATTGATTGTATTCAGTCTGTTTCCCTGGCTGGTATCCATGTTTACCAGATTGATCGGGATGCAGCTTCCGGTAAATTTTATCTTCCTGTTGTTTATCTTTGTGCTGATGGTGAAGCTTTTCTTTATGACCATTGAGCTGTCTACTCTGGAGAATAAGGTCAAGGATCTGACACAGGAGCTTGCTTTAGAGGAAAAGGAACGTCGGGATGAGCAGAAAAGGCTGTTGGAAGAAACAAAGCCAGGAAACGAAGCAGAACAGAAATAGATATGAAACAGCAGCATATAAAAGGCTGCAAAACTGGAATAAGAATAAGGAGAGAGTGATGAAAAAGATTATGGTTACAGGTTGCAATGGGCAGCTTGGGAGGGCGATCAATCAGCAGTATGCAGGAAGTGCGGAATATGAGTTGATTAATACAGATGTGGGAGAGCTGGATATCACAAAGGTGGAGGATGTGCTGGCTTTTACCCGGGAGGTGAAGCCTTATGCCATCATTAACTGTGCAGCATACACCAATGTGGATAAGTGTGAGACAGAGGTTGATCTGGCCTATAAGATCAATGCTGTCGGAGCCCGAAATCTTGCCATTGCCGCAGCAGATGCGAAGGCGAAGCTGATGCATGTTTCCACGGATTATGTGTTTCCGGGGGATGTGTGTGAAAAGCCCCTGACAGAATTTGACACACCTGCGCCCAAAAGTATGTATGGGGCTACCAAGCTGGCAGGAGAGCAGTTTGTCAGGGATTTTGCGGAAAGATTTTTCATTATCCGGACAGCATGGCTCTATGGGGACGGCCACAATTTTGCCAAGACCATGCTGAAGCTTTCGGAAACCAATGATACCATCGGAGTTGTGATGGATCAGGTGGGAACACCTACCAGTGCACAGGAGCTTGCGAAGGCTGTTAAGTACCTGCTTCCTACGGATAACTATGGACTGTTCCACGGTACTTGCGAGGGTGATACCAACTGGGCGGAGTTTGCAAAGACAGTCCTGAGGCTGGCAGGAAAGAGGACAGAGATTGAGCCGATTACCTCACAAGAGTATAAGCGCCGCTTTCCGGCATCTGCGGATCGGCCGGCTTATTCCATTTTAGAGAATTATATGCTGAAGCTGACGACGGATTTTACTTTTGCTCCCTGGCAGGAAGCTGTTGAGGTATATATGAAGGAGCTGTTGGGATAGAGTCAGGCCAGATTACAAGAAGGAGAAATACCTGATGACGGGAAATGATATTTTATATTTGGTGATCCCCTGCTACAATGAGGAAGCAGTTCTGCCGGAGACGGCAAGACAGCTTCTTGAAAAAATGGATTCCTTGATTGAGCGGAACATGATTTCAAAGGAGAGTAAAATCATGTTTGTAAATGACGGCTCTAAAGATCGGACCTGGGAATTGATAGAGGAGCTTCATGGCTCCAATCCCATTTATTCCGGTGTGAAGCTTTCCCGAAATAAGGGACATCAGAATGCGCTTCTGGCAGGACTTATGACAGCCAAGGAGAAAGCAGATATGACCATATCATTGGATGCGGATCTGCAGGACGATATCCATGTGATAGATCAGATGGTGGAGAAGTATTATACAGGAAATGATGTAGTTTATGGGGTGCGGAGCGCCAGAAAGACGGATACCTTCTTTAAGAAATTTACGGCTCAGAGCTTTTACAAAATGATGCAGGCTATGGGAGTGGACATAGTTTATAACCATGCGGACTATCGGCTGATGAGCAGGCGTGCATTGGAGGGACTGGAGGAGTTTAAGGAAGTCAATCTGTTTTTGCGGGGGATTGTGCCATTAATCGGCTATCCATCCGATGTGGTGACTTATGAGCGGCATGAACGCTTTGCAGGAGAGTCTAAGTATCCTTTGAAGAAGATGCTTTCCTTTGCAACGGATGGGATTACTTCCTTTAGCATTAAGCCGATTCGCATGATTACTGTGTGTGGATTTTTAATTTTTATTATGAGTATTTTGATGCTGCTCTATTCTCTGGCGGTTCACTTTACGGGACATACCATTCATGGATGGACGAGTATGATTGTATCCATCTGGGCCATTGGCGGATTGCAGCTTTTGGCTATCGGCGTTGTAGGTGAGTATATAGGAAAGATTTATCTGGAAACCAAGGAGCGTCCCAAGTTCATTATTGAGAAAATACTGGATGAGAAAGTTTAAGGCGTTGGGAAATTGATTTAGACAGCGGTGTACTGACCGGATATTGCAAAACAGGAATAGAGGTTTATATGGAGAAGCTTTTGAAAAAATATCAGCTGGATTGGGCAGATATTGTGTATGTGGCAGCAATGACTGTGATTGGATTAGCTATCAGGGGGATTCTGCGTGTAGTGACAACCATGGACTGGGAGATGTATTGGGGGCCATGGATTTCGGATTTGAAAGAGATGGGATTTTCCTACCTTGCTACGGACCGATATGATTATGCACCTGCATTTGTCTATATTTTGTGGGTAATCAGCAAGCTGCCCATCAATCCCATGACCGGCTATAAGGCGATTCATATTGGGCTGGATTTTGTGGCGGCAGCAGTGATGGGAAAGCTGGTAATGGAAACTACAGGGAGTAAGGCAAAGAGCTATTGTGCCTATGGTTTGATGCTGATTGTGCCTACCATCTGGGCGGACAGCGCCCTTTGGGCTCAGTGCGATATTATTTTTATGCTCTTTATCCTCCTGTGCTTTTATTATCTGTTTCGGGAAATGCCAAATCGGGCCATGTTTTTCTATGGGCTGGCCTTTGCCTTTAAGTTGCAATCTTTGTTTATCTTTCCTTTTTTTGTGATTCTCTGGGTGAATAAGAAGATTAAGATTCAGCATTTTCTGTGGCTTCCGGGTTTATATTTTCTAAGTATTATTCCTGCTTGGATTGCCGGGCGGCCGTTGATTGATTTGATTAATATTTACATGGCTCAGGGAGCCCAGGATGTGTGGTCCCTGTCCATTAAGTGGGCCAATATCTATCAGATTATCGGAAATCAGTATTTCCTTTTGGAGTATGCCACGGCAGGAACCTGGCTTATTCTGGGGATCCTTATGTGCGTGATGTTCGCCATGGCCCAGAAGCGCTACCGGATTACCAATGAGTTTATTGTGCAGATGGCGCTGTTCTTTGCCATTCTTACACCGTATTTCCTGCCCCATATGCATGAGCGGTATGGCTGTCTGGCGGATATTCTGGCAGTTCTTTATGCTATGATGAACCGGAAGCGGTTCTACATTCCGCTGGTACAGATCCTGATATCCTTTAACTGCTATATGGCCTATCTAAGCCATCTGGGTTCCAACGAGCCTTCCATATATTATGGGGTATGGGCGCTGATAGAGCTGGGCCTGTTAGTGATAGTGGGACTGGATATGTGGAATTATATGAAAAATCCGGAAAATCAAATTCCTATGGAGGCGGTCTTAAGTGAAAAAGCTTCTCCTGAGCAAAGGGATGGAATGCGGGGGAGGGGACAGTTGCATGGATGAGTTTTTAAGGAATCTCATTGTGAGAAAATGGAAAATCGGTAATTTGGAATTTACCTTTTTGGATGCGCTTTTAGCAGTCTGCATCACGGGAACCGGGGTGATGTTGCGGCTGGCTGTAATAGAATATACGGTGACTGATACAGCAAAGCTGATTGCCATAATGATGGATTGGCTTCTGGCAATACTCTGCGGTGTTATGGTGTATGATTATACGGAAAGCCGGAACCGGGCGTTTCTTACTTATGCGGTTATGGTGATTTATCCCACTTTGATAGCTAACAGTGCTCTGTGGGGAAAAAACAGCAGCTATTATTTGTATTTTCTTTTTTTTGGTGTGTACTGCTATGGAAAAGGGGAAAAATGGCGGGGGATTATCTCAATGGCTGTTGCTGCTGTCTTGGCTGCGGTGCGGTTTGAACCAAGCTATAAGACTCTAAATCTTGGGTGGCCTAATTTCTACGAAATTATTGGAAAAGAAATGTTTGTGGATCTCTACAATCAGGTGTCTGTCCTCTGTCTGTGCGGAATTCTTTTTACTATGGCTTATACTTTGGTGAAAAGAAAGACAGCCATAACGAAAGATATAACATTGCGCCTGTTCCTTTTTCTGGCACTGCTCATTCCCTATCTGGCGCCGTCCATGCCGGCCTGGGCCGGTCTTACGGCAGATATTGCCGCTCTTTTGTACTGCATGCGCTGGCCCAAAAAGTTTTATGTGCCTATGCTGCATTTGATTGTCTCCTACAGCGCCTATGCCAATGCAATCAATGGAGAGACAAAGCTTCCCATGGTGCTGTACGCAGTAATTTTGCTGGCACTGCTGATGGATACGGGAGCAGAGCTGTATAGGGAAATAACAGCAGAAAACGGCTGACGGCGTGCTATACTGTATAAAAAAGTAATATTTATGGTGAAAAAAATGCCCGAAACCATTGAACAGTGCTAAAATGATTTTGTGTTATCATAAGCTTTTCAATAATGCTTTGAAGTATAGAGCTATGAGGAGGAATGTGAATTGGAACAAAAGAAAAAGGGTTTTAGGATTCCATGGCCGTGGAGCCTGATTCTTGCCATTGTATTTGTAGTTGGGGCAGGATATTTTATCGGGTATCTTTGGAGCTTTCTGCTGGCGCTGGGGTTCTCGGCGTGGCAGAGGAGGAATAATCCGGATATGCCTGAGGGCGGTTACTGTCTGGAGAAAACCAGAAAACGCCTGTCTTCTCTTGGAATAGCAGTGATTGCACTGTTTTTGGGATTCTGTGTGGCTGTTTACATATGGATGACACTTCAAGAGGATCGCTCTTACTGGGAGTCTATGGAATATGTAAAGCTGGCGGTAGGGGGAGCTGGAGGTCTGGCGCTTCTTCTGTGTGGAATTTATACGGCATACACATCTGTGCGTGATGCTTTCTGGCCGGAAAAGAGTACTCTTGCCCGTTCCATCCGTTCCCAGCTTCCTTATCCGGATTCTGCGCCGGGAGTGAAAGAACTCTTTGCCATAGTGGATAAGGACATTCGGGAGAACGGCCAGTGGTTTGACAAGGTTGCTGTGGGAAAGGAATGGGTTCTGGGAGATATGGCAAGCTACATACCACGCATTCGAGTGTTTTCCGGGAGAGATGAGATTCGTACACATAGAAGTCAAAGTCATACAAACACCTCTCGGATTCTGGAGCTTCATATATTGGATGACCGCAAGCAGCACCTGATTATGAATATGGGCAACCCGAGAGAGCTTCAAGCCCTTCTGGACTGTATTTCTCTTCGGGCGCCGGATGCTTTGCGCAGGCCTTATAATGAGTTTGGCAAGTGGCAGGGAAAGTCCGATATGGAGTGGGAGAATATGCTCCGTGAATATCGGGTGAAGCAGGGCAACCGGGAAATGGCAGCCTTTCAACCGAGGAAACAGGATGCCGCTGTCAATCAGAATATGACCCTTACCGGGCCGGATGGCAGCGTAACTTCAAGGGTGACACCGGATTTGATTCATCAAACTCTGCTGAAATGCTTAAGAGATGGAGAGGGAACCCTTTCGCTGGTTCCGGGATGCCCCATAGAGCAGTACAATGTCCGCTATGTGGAATTGGAGTGCTTTGCCACTTTTTATGAGGACCTGGAAGGTATAGAGGAGCCGTCTGCGGAGGATATGATAGAGCTGGGAGAGGCGGAGCTGTTTTTAAAAACCACAGCTACGGGAGAGGCGGGAAAAAATCTCTATTCCGGCCATGTTCTGGAGACGGATATCCGGACAGCAGAAGAGATTTTGAAAGGCTGGTTTCAAGGTGTAATTCCCAACATGAAAGGGTGGCAGGCCACCCCTATGTGGGAGAAGAAAGAGCAGGAGAAAAGGAGGGAGGTTCCGCCGCCCCATCTTGCGCTTATGTCCCCTTCCGGAGTATTTCAGAGTCACGATCGGTTTACCATAGAGGATGTTGAGGTTGCATCAGAGGGACTGGTGGACGGAAGCTATCAGATGGTAGAGCTGGTCCTGACAGGCGGTTATCTGCTGATGCGGATAGACGGAGGAAATAAGATGGACGGCCGCTGCACCGTAACGGTTACAAGGCCGGACGGAGCGACGTTGCGTTTCTTTAAAAATCAATGTACCCACAGGCAGGCGGCAGCCTGGCTCCTGGAGTTTGCACAGGGAAAATTTGCGCCGAACTGGAATGAATGGAAGGATTGTACCAGACAGGCGGAACGAGATATGGCCCATAAAAAATAATTATATATAAATGCGGAACTGGAATAGTCCAGCCAAGAAATGTCAAGTGTTTTAAGAAATATTTTATGCTGGACGGTAAAGTCGCAAAGGCACACGAGAGGAACTTTCATGAGTGCCCTTTCGAATGAAAGTTTCTCTCATTACAGGTGTGCCGAAGTGACTTTACCCTTTAGTACCGTAGCGTAGCAACTTAATCAGTAATATCCCACCAATGCACAAATCAATTTACAGACGCATGCATCTGCGGCTGGGAATTGATTTAGATGGGGGTGTATTGATGGGATATTACGGAACTTAGAATAGGAGGAATGTAATTATGGGAAAATGCTACAGTGATGAAGTGGAGCAGGCACTTCGGTACATCTATTACGATCTGCGTGCAGGAAAGGGAGCGGAAGGCTTTGCTATTCTTGAGAAAGCTTCCGCAGCAGGAGACGGGGACGCTTCCTGTGTACTGGCCCGGTGCTATTGCGGAACTCAGTATGTGTGGAGCGGGCACGATTTTCCGGAGGATGACGATAAGGCTACGGAACTGATCCATAAATCAGTGGAACAGGGCAGCGGAATCGGCATTCTGGTGGCAATGCGTACCGGAGAGCTGACACCCTCTTTAGAGAAGAAGATGGGCTTTGGAAGTCTTCAGGAGGCGTTTGACAGTGTTCTTGAAAAAGCGGAGCTTGGAGATGCTTTCAGCCAGTATACGGCAGCAAATGCTTATTTCTGGTGGGATTTCCTGCGGATTCAGGGAAAGGGACGGGAATCTTTTTCCACAGACGGGGAATTTAAAGCCTATTTAAGGGAAAATATATCAAAATGTGAGGACTTGTTCCAAAAGGCATTCAAAGGCGGCATGTATTTTGCGGCCAACAATCTGAACAAGTATTATTCTGAGGGGGATGAGGATCTAATTGCACCCCGTCCGGAGCTTGCCCGAGACCTCTTTAAGACCGGAGCAGAGAGAGGATTTCCGATTCATCAGTGGATTTATGCGGATGAACTGTATGACGCCAAAAGATATGAAGAAGCCCTCCACTGGTACAAGCTGGCAGCAGAGGGCGGTCAGTTGGAATGCTGGTTCCGGATTGGGCTTATATATGAGGAAGGTTATGGTGTAGCAAAGGATGCTGCTTATGCGGCACAGTGCTATGAGAACGGATTAAAGCAGAAAAAGGACAGCGGTAAACGGATCGGCTGTGCAAACCGCCTGGGAGCCTTGTACTATGAAGGCAATGGTGTTGAGAAGGACTATGCGAAAGCTTTCCAGCTTTTGAAATATGGATATGATCATGACACAACATGGGGCGTCTGCTATCTTGGAAAATGCTATTTCCGGGGCTGGGGAACTCAGCAGGATTATGTAAAGGCAAGGGAATTCCTGGAGAAAGTGGACTGGACGAACCGTGAGGCATTCTATATGCTTGGCGTTATCTACGGACAGGGCCTGGGCGTTCCGGAGGATATTAAGAAAGGCGTAGAATATCTGCAAAAGGCCGGCGACAATGAGGAGGCTAAGAAAGAGCTTCTGAAATACAAAAAGACGCTCTTTGGCAAATGGGTACGCCGTTAGGATAGTGCATTAGAGGATTACTGAGGAATTGTTTATGGCATCAAATATCATGCTGACCCTCTTGTTCCTTGGGGTGGTGCTGGCAGTTTACTATCTGGCGCCATCCCGGATGAGATGGGGAGTCCTGCTGGCGGCAAGCCTGATCTTTTATGCAAGCGCATCCCATTGGATGCTGCTGCTTGCAGGAGGATCGGCCTGCTGGTCCTGGTTTGCAGGAATGAAGATAGAAAAGTCTGAAATGGGAAAAGAAAAGAGAGGCTGGCTGCTTTTAGGCATCCTGCCTCTTCTTGGTGTTCTTTTTCTCTTTAAATATTTTAATTTTTTCAGTGCTTCTTTCTGCTCCCTGCTTGAGCTGGCAGGACTTTCGGCAGATCCGCTGGTGCTGAAACTGCTACTGCCTCTGGGGATATCTTATTACACCTTTAAAATGATCAGTTATGAAGCGGATATCTATATGGGAAAGCGGGAATGCGAGCCTCATATGGGATATTATCTGACCTATGTGCTGTTTTTCCCTCAGATTCTCTCAGGGCCTATTGAACGGTCAGAGAGTTTGCTTAATCAGTTTCATCAGGGATTAAGCTATGACGGGGAGCTTTTTGAAGAAGGGCTTAAGAGAATCATATTAGGACTCTTTAAGAAAATGGTAATTGCCAATCGGTTAAGCAGTTATGTGGATGCCGTTTTTGCAGCGCCGGGGAACTATCCGGGGCTGGCGGCTGTGCTGGCGGCATTTTTTTATTCTTTTCAGCTCTATTGTGATTTTTCCGGATATTCGGACATTGCCATTGGTATGGGGAATCTCTTGGGGCTCCGCAGTATGCAGAATTTCCGTTGTCCCTATTTTGCGGGCAATATCCGGGAATTTTGGAGCCGATGGCATATTTCCCTGTCAGGCTGGCTTAGGGATTATGTGTATATTCCCCTGGGAGGAGGCCGTGTCTCCTGGGCCAAAAGAGGCCGAAATCTGCTTCTGACATTTTTGGCAAGCGGTCTATGGCATGGGGACAATTGGACTTTTGTGGTGTGGGGAGGAATCCATGGAGTGTGGAACCTGTGCAGTCCAAAGAGGAAGAAAGATACGGTTAATCTGCCGGGCAGGCTGTGGGGGACGCTGGCAACATTTTTGGGAGTTACCCTTGCATGGGTATTTTTCCGGGCGGAAAGCATATCGGGGGCCTTTTTCTATTTGGGACATGCGGTGAGGGGATTTTCTCTGTCCTTTTCGGACATTCAAAATTCTATTCTGCCCTTTACGGGGGATAATACTTGTGCTGCGTATTTTTTGACAGCCTGTTTCTTTTTACTGCTTCTTTTTCTCTATGAATGGGGGCAGGTTTACGGAAAAGGAAAGGATAAAGACTTTTCTCTCTCTTATTTCTGGCTGGCTGTCATGGGAATAAGCGTGGCATTGTTTGGTGTGTTTGGTGTTTCAGGATTTTTGTATGCGCAGTTTTAGAGTAATATAGGGGTATTGTAAGAATGTTGCGGAACTTAAAACATATGGGAAGCGTTTTGGCAGGTGTGCTGCTGGCAGTGCTTCTGCTGACAGGAATAAAAAATGAATATGCCCGGCTTCTGCCCGTATCCTCCTATGGAATGCAGGCGGCTATCCAAAAAAAAACCGTGGATCATCTGTTTATTGGTTCCTCTATGTTCCGGCAGGGGCTTTCTATTGATGTGCTGGAGGAGGAATTGGAGGGAAGCGTCTATATTCTTTCCTACAATGGCAATCAGCCGGCATTTATGGCGATGGAGCTTGACTATATGCTGAAAGAGGGATTGGAGGTTGGGAACCTCTATGTGGATCTATATCCCTATACGGCTGCTGCGGCACCCTGGATCAGTGATACGAAGATTTTGCTGGATACGGATTTAAAATTTAAGGTAGATGCCTGGAAGCTGATGTCAGCCAATAATGATACAAAATTCCTGGATTTTTATGAATTGTTTGTTACAGCCAATAATGAGCAGCTCTTGACCTATCCCATTCACAATCATCTGGTATCTGCACAGTTTCGAAATGGAGGAAACATTCTGACACCTGGGGGACAGACAAAGGAGCATTTGGACTCTTTAGGGATGCTTGGAGGCCGTGACGGAATACAGGAGGCACAGATAGAGGGCTATGAGAAGCTTTTGAAGCTTGCAAAAGACCATGGAATTAAGGTACACTTTATAGAAACGCCGAAATATGAGCGCATGTATGGGGATTCTGATTATATGGAATTGTATGAGGAGTGTGTGAAAAAGGTTCGGGAACTGGCAGGAGAGCCTGACTTGGTGTCCGGGGAAGATAGAGGGGAAAGGGAAACGGACGCAAAGAGTCCGGACATTATCCTGACGGAAGAATTGGGGTTTGACTTCAGTGATCCGGACTGTTTTCAGGATTTGATTCATTTATCAGCGGAAGGCCGGACGCTTTATACAAGGCTCTTGTGTGAAAGATTGGAAGAGCTTCAATAAGAATACGACTGTCAAAAACAATTGCAGGACAGGGGAAAGGGCAGGCAATATGGAGAAAGCAAGGGACGGATCAAGGGAAAAGCTGGATTACATTGATGGATTAAAGGGCATTGGCGCTTTGATGGTGTATCTATGCCATTTTGTTTTTGCTTTCTATTATGCGGCCTACACACTGCTCCCGGAGCATGTGAATACAAAGACGGCCATCGAGCTTTGGATAGGGAAAACGCCCTTAAACTTTTTTTATAATGGAAATGGGGCGGTGTGCCTTTTTCTGGTGTTCAGCGGATTTGTACTCTGCCTGTCTTATTTTCGGACAAGGGATCGGGCGAAGCTTCGGGCCGGGGCTTTCAAGCGGTATTTTCGGTTGATGCCCGTGATTTTGGCAGTGAATATCCTGATTTTTATTTTGATGTGTCTTGGCCTATATCAGAATAATGAGACAGCGGTATTTACCAAATCCATACCGTGGTTTCAGGGGTTTAATCAGTTTGAGCCAAGCTTTTTAAGAATGCTTTATGAAAGCCTCCTTGGCTGCTTTGTAAGGGGCAGCAATGATTATAACGGCGTTCTCTGGACGATTCCCTATCTGTTCTGGGGGGCTTTGCTTGTATATCTGGCCGCATATTTGGTGGGGGAAAACCGGCTGCGCTATATAACCTATGGTGTGATGATTCTTGTGTCCTTAAGAACAGATATTTATTTTTCCGGAATCTTTCTGGGCTTTGTGCTTTGTGATTTTTATACTACTCAGAAAAGGGTGATTCGAGCGTATCGGCGGTTTCAGGCGCTCCCTCTGCTGGTGTTCCTGCTGGGGATTTATCTGACCTCCTATCCGTCCATTGGCACAGAGCTGCCCGGAACTGTCTATGGGATTTTGCCGGCTGCCTACACGGTGATTTATCATATTGCCGGGGCGGTTCTTTTGACAGCCGGGGTGCTTGGGTGTGACTGGCTGCAGGGGTTTTTCTCCGGAAAGGTTTTTGTATATCTTGGGAAAATATCTTATTCTCTCTACCTGGTGCATTTTCCGGTGATTGCCGTATTTTCCTGCTGGTTTTTCCTGAAGCTTCAGGGGAAAATGGCATATGGCCTGACAGTGGGGATTGATTTTATATTGACAACCTTGCTGATTCTGGCCCTTTCAGCACTGAGCAATCGGTATCTGGAGCCGGTAGGGGTATGGATGGAGAAAGGCATTGAAAGACGCCTGAACCAAAAGAAGCCTGATCCCTTATGAGGAGGTGCAAGATGGAAAAACAGAGGATTCTTTGGATGGATATAGCCAAGGCGCTGGGGATTCTTATTGTGTTGATTGTTCATGGAGGGATTAGCCTGGGGCCAGTGACATTTCTTGGGGGAATGTTTTATATGCCGGTCTTTTTTGTGCTGGCAGGCATGACCTTTACCTGGAAAGAGGAAGAAGGGTTCGGAACCTTTGTAAAGAAGAAGGCACGCCGCCTGTTGGTGCCCTATTTCGGATATAATTTATTCCTGTTTCTGTTCTTTTTTATAAAGGACAGCCTATTGGCGGGAAGGGTTTCTTCCGAATCTGTATTCCCGCTTGTGGGAATCTTGTATTCCAGAAACTGTCTCTTTGAGATGGATGCGGTCCACAATTTATATTTTATGCAGATATTGAATGCACCTACGTGGTTTTTAACAGGGTTATTTGTGAGCCTTATTATTTTTTGGGGATTGATGAAGCTGGCAAAAGGGGAGCTTTGCAAACTCTATATTGTGAATGGAGGCGTACTGCTTTTTGCAGTGCTGGTACATTATTTCTGCCCGATTCTTTTACCCTGGAGCATCGATTGTGCATTGTATTCAGTCTCCTTTCTGGGGTTCGGAAAAGTGTTAAAAGAGCATCATTTGGTGGAAGAGCTTTATAAAAAGCCGCTTGTGCTCTTACTTTTGGCAGCGGCTTTTGTATCTCTGTCTTTTGTAAATGGCAGTGTAAATATGTCTGTGGCAGAGTACGGCAGTTCTATGGTACTGTATCTGATAGTCGGGTGTCTGGGGTCTTTGCTCTGCCTGGAACTGTCGCTGCTTCTGGAAAAACATACACGGTTTGTTTCTAAAGCATGTGTATGGCTGGGCAGACATACTGTGCCTGTGCTGTGCCTGCATTTATTTGTGTATTCAGTGGTTGGAAAGCTTCTGGGAATGCTCTAGAATGATGTCCACAACGGCCTCTGATGCATGCCCGCCTTCATAAAACTGCATCCAGTCGCAAAAAGTCCTGCATCCTTGTTTGTATTTTTCTTCATCAAAGATCTCTATATTTTTCATAAGCTCTTCATTAGAGAAGGCCAGAGGAAGCGGCAGTTCTTTCAGATCGTAGTAGTAGCCCCGTTCCTGCTTTGCATCCTCGTAATCTTCAATATAGAGAAAGCCGGGGCGTTCAATCATCACAAAGTCGGTTACACAGCCGGAGTAGTCGCTGATAATCACATCTGAAGCGGCCAGAAGATCCTGCATATTTCCGTAGGCACTGGTATTCAGAATGCGGTCTGTGTAGTTCAGAGGGTAATTTTGGCGGTCAATATTTGGATGCAGGCACACCAGTACAGCCCATTTTCCGCCAAAGCGTTTTCCAAGAGAGACCAAAAGCTGTTCATAATCCAGTTTATACATATCTGTCCGGCGGCTTTCCCGGAAGGTAGGGGCGTAAACCACGAACTTTATATCTTTGGGAAGCTTAAAGTAATTCTGTACTTTTTCCCGGCAGAGAGTCAGATCTTCAAAGTAAGCATCATACTTTGGGAGTCCCTTTTCCAAAATAGGGCCGTCATACCAGAAGGCATTTCGAAAGCAATTGCTCTGCCATTTGCAGGAGGAAAGCATAAGATCAATGTGTTTGGAATCAATTTTCGCATAGGCTACATATTCTTTGCTCAGCAGTTCTTCGCAGTCCTTTTCTATCTTTTTCGGCCCCGGTCCGCCGTGGCAGGTCTGTACATAGAATTGGCCGGGCCGTTTTTTGAAATAATATAATTTACGGGTATTATCCACCCAAGCTACGGCAGTTGCCATATGCCAGACAAAAAGTATGGTATTTGGCCGCACAGGAAGTACGCCTTTGGGCAGCTCATAATCAGAGGCGGAAGTCCAGTAAAGCTTCCAGTTCAACTGCCGCCTTAAAAGTTCTTCGGCAATATATTTTGGATTATCCCCATAGACACCGCCATTAAAATTGCTGAATATTACCTTCTTTTTATCCAGAGGAACCAGGGTGAAAATATTCCAGCAGAATTTCAGCAGTGTGCGGTGAAGCCAAAGATATAGGGGGAGTATGAGCTTTTTCATAGAAAACAGGTGCCTCCTTGTATATATATTGCCCCCATTTTAGCATTTTTGGGTTAAAATGTGAAGTATGAAAAAATAACCCTTTGATTTTGAGGGAAAATGTGTTATATTCAAGATGTCATCATTTGACGACATTGGAATATCGTATTTCAGCATCAGATTCGCCAAAAGCTTCTGGCGGTTATTCCCAAGACAAATATTCAGGTTTTATATAAATACACGATTAGAAGAATAGACAAGACGAAAAAAGAGGAGGACTAGCATGACAAAAGAGCAATATGAATCCCTTCCGCTTACAGAGCTTAAGGAGATTGCAAAGGCGAGAAGTTTGAAGGGGACTTCTACCATGAAAAAAGGTGATTTGATTCAGTTAATGCTGGAGAAGGATGCAGAAATGAAGCCGCGGAAGATACCGGAGAAAGCACCGGAACGAGTGGTAGAGCGTACAGAAAAAGCGATAGAAAGAACTGCCGAGCGCATGCGGGAGCGTGCACCAGAGCGGGTAGGGGCGTCTCAGGATATATCCCAGTTAGACAGCGGCCAGGTAGCCAATGGGATTTTGGAGGTCCTTGCGGATGGATATGGGTTTATTCGGAGTGCTAATTATCTTCCGGGTGAAAACGATATTTATATTAATCCTGCTATGATCCGCAGATATAATTTGAAAACAGGTGATATTCTCTGCGGAAATGTGAAGGTTCGTGCCCAGACGGAGAAGTTCGCAGCCCTTTTATACCTAAAGTCGGTGAATGGATATCGACCGGAGGATGCAGCAAGAAGACGTAACTTTGAAGAACTGACGCCGATTTTTCCGAATTCACGAATCTATTTGGAACGTCCGGGCGGGAGCATGGCGATGCGGATTGTAGATCTCATTTCGCCTATCGGCAAGGGACAGAGAGGTATGATTGTATCACCGCCAAAAGCTGGTAAGACAACCCTTTTGAAGGATGTGGCAAAATCAATTACAAAAAATCATCCAGATATGCGTCTGATCATACTTTTGATAGACGAACGTCCTGAAGAGGTTACAGATATTAAAGAAGCAATTGAAGGGCCAAATGTAGAGGTGATTTATTCTACATTTGATGAGCTGCCAGAGCATCACAAGCGTGTATCAGAGATGGTTATAGAGCGTGCAAAGCGTCTGGTAGAGCATAAAAAGGATGTGGTGGTTCTTCTTGATAGTATTACAAGGCTGGCAAGAGCTTATAATCTTACAGTGCCGCCAAGTGGACGTACATTATCTGGCGGTTTAGATCCGGCGGCCTTGCATATGCCTAAGCGTTTCTTTGGAGCAGCCCGTAATATGCGTGAAGGGGGCAGCTTGACGATTCTTGCAACGGCCTTGGTGGAGACTGGCAGTAAGATGGATGATGTGATTTATGAGGAATTTAAAGGAACTGGTAATATGGAATTGGTACTGAACCGCAAGCTTCAGGAAAAGAGAGTATTTCCGGCTATTGATATTCCTAAATCAGGAACCAGGCGGGAGGATCTGCTGCTGACTACAGAGGAACTGGAAGCAATGGATATTGTAAGAAAGGGACTGAATGGTTTAAAAGTAGACGAGGCAGTAGAGAATATACTGAATATGTTTGCACGTACCAGGTATAATGGAGAGTTTGTACAGACTGTTAAGAAGACAAAGATGGTGTAAGTAATTGCTTTGTTCTATTTAAGTATACGAAGTTTAAGGATGTCAGGATATCTTGACATCCTTAACTCGCCGAGCAAAATGTAAAATTTTCGCAGATTGGAAGATCATGGCTAAAATCCTCCCAGTTATAGTAGTTGTGCCGCCATTTCTCTTTTCGGGTTCATAATGGTTGTTCTCCGACAGTCATTCCTGATCTAAAAACCGGAGACGTCTGGCAAGATAGT
>NZ_JAYMNS010000045.1:0-23644 GCF_036941035.1 Candidatus Merdisoma sp. JLR.KK006
ATCAAAATTGTCCTGTAAAAGAAAAATAAAACCCCAGTTTTTCTTTTACAGGACTATAAATTATTCTAAGTCATCTTTTATAGTAAACCCACATGCACCCCGTTGGCGCACCACCATAAATGAAAGTCGGTAATGGTGTATGGGGCATCCCTGAACTTAGTTTTCTGCTACGCAGAAAAGGATCTTTCATAGTAACATTAAAATACCATATTCCCCGCTGCCAGATCCTTCACTACAGCGAATGCCTCCCGCACCATATAATGAGGATACATACCAAGAGATGAGGGAGCCGGAATCGGGACTGCATCAAGTCCCTGGGCCTTGGCAATATGCACAGCTCGAAATACATGAAAATCATTAGAAACAATACCTACTACTGCTTCCTTATCTTCCAATAGCTCCCGGCTGAAGCGAATATTCTGATTCGTATTTACAGACTTGTCCTCCTCCAGAATCCGCTCTCTCGCAATTCCCTGTTCCATCAGCCAAGTCTTCATTGCCTCAGCCTCAGGTATATCCTCTCCTGAGCCCTGACCGCCAGACACAATCACTATCGTATCCTTATGTTCCTGAAGGTATTCTGCAGCTCGGGAAAGCCGCTGATGAAGCGCTTTGCTTACTGTCGTTCCTTTCACCTGTGCTCCCAAGACTATAATGTACTCTGCAGGCTCCTTAGGGCTCCCTGCCATTCCGCTTATGATACAGCCTTCCAAAAACAAAAACGCAGCCAAACCTATTGCAAGAAAAATGCCTCCCAAAAGCTTTACGCCAACTGGTATCCGTCCAAAGGCTGCCTGCAACGCCGAAATGCGGCAAACAGCTCCGGCCAGGAAGAAAGCTCCTCCCAAGAGCAGCCAAAACCAGGCAAAGGAAGCTCTTATGCCTGCATACAGGACAATCCCTACATAATAAAGCACGCACAAGACTCCGCAGATCAGGAATACCATCCCCATGCGGGCTATCTTCCGCAGCATTTTTTATACTTTTTGCCGCTGCCGCAGGGACAGGGATCATTCCTTCCAATCTTGGGTCCCTTTACAATCGTGCCAGACTTTTTCTGCTCCATATAAAGCTCTTTTCTCTTTTCCTCCGAGAAAATGGCCTCCCACTGGGGAAGTTCATATAGCCAGTCCGCCTTTGCCGCTACCATATTCTTATAGAGCTTTTCTTTATCAAACTTCAAAGATACAACCGTATCTTCCTCCATATCATCAATGGGATTGGGCTCTGCCAGACTGTCATTAATGCCATCCAAGAAGCCTGTCATGGTCATAACATCCTGACCGTACTTCTCTGCCAGCTCCTTCACGCTTCCCTTTACTTCCGTATCCGGAGCTTCCAGAAGCTGCTCATAGATGCCTTTCTCTATATCAAAATATTTCGCCCAAAATCTCTGAATATCACCTTTGTTCGCTTCCTGGTCATAGGCCGTATCGCGCCATTGTTTCAGTAATGCCATAATCCTTCTCCATCCTTTTGTTTTCTGCTTTTATCCCCTACGGTACACCGTAATATATGCCCTTTCAGGGCGGGTAAATTTTATTCAGTAAGATATACCTTGCTGAACAAAGATAACGGAAACCCTGTAAGTATCAAGGTTTCCGCTACTTTTCATTAAGCTGCTGACGGGAATCGGACCCGTGACCTCCGCACTACCAATGCGACGCTCTACCGACTGAGCCACAGCAGCATCTGTGTAACATGCTAGATTATATTAGCATTTGTGGCGCCAATTGTCAAGAAGCAAAATTCAAAATTATAAAATATATTTACAGAATCCGTTTTCCGAATTATAATAAATTTATTACATATCGGAGGTATCCATATGAAAAAGCTTCTTCTCGTTATTGATATGCAAAACGACTTCATCGACGGTGCCCTGGGCACAAAAGAAGCCGTCTCCATTGTCCCGAATGTGGTGAAGCATATTCAGGAATTTGAAGGCGACGTTCTTTATACCAGAGATACTCACCAGGAAAATTATCTCGAAACACAGGAAGGAAAAAATCTTCCGGTTCCCCACTGCATAAAGGGAACTCATGGCTGGGAACTGCATCCCGACCTTAAGGCTCTGCGAGATGCCGACAATTCCCCGGTTTTGGATAAACTAACCTTTGGTGCAAAGGAACTTCCTGCCTATCTGGAGGCTCGTTATCCGGGCGGGCTTGCAAGTATAGAGCTCGTGGGACTATGCACAGATATCTGTGTTATTTCCAATGCCATGCTGTTAAAGGCATTTTTCCCGGAGCTTCCTGTAAGCGTCACTGCCTCCTGCTGTGCAGGCGTTACTCCGGAAAGCCATGAGAATGCTTTAAATGCTATGAAAATGTGCCAGATTGGAATTCGGTAATGCGCAGGGCATCTCCGTATTGCTATTCGCCGGCCATATCACCTTGAATAGAAGCAATTCCAAAGAACTCGTCCAAGCCGTCAGCCATGCCTTGGGCGAGTTTTTGCTGGTAATCCTCCGATGCCATTCGAAGATCCTCCTCCGGATTCGTCATAAAGCCCATCTCCACGATAGTCACCGGTACCTGGCACCAGTTGATTCCGCTCATGGTATCCGTCTCCCATACCTTTCTTGCATTGGCTCCTGTTGTATTCACCATATGATTTAGAATTGCCTTTGACAAAGCTCGGCTGCTCTCGTATATGCCTGGGGTATAAGGATTATTAGCTGTGGGACAGATGGTCATAATTCCACTGGCTGAGCTGCTCTCGGAACCATCCGCATGAATTCGGATAAATGCGTCTGCCTGGGCTTCATTTGCCATCTGTGCTCTTTCCGCATTACTGATGTTTACATCATTACTTTCCCGGATCATCAATACTTCATAGCCCCGGGCTGTCAGCTCTTCCTTCAGCTTCAAAGCTACTTGCAGGGTTAACTCATACTCTCTTAAGCCGCTGGCCGCACCGGAGGTTCCGCCGGCCACCTTGGCTTTCATCTCGGAGGCGCCCGGTCCTATGGGCTCTTTTTCGGAATTGCCCTTTGCCTGATGCCCCGGATCGATAGCTACCAGATACGTTCCGGCAGCAGCTTTCCGTTCCTCTGCCTTTCTTTGTTCTTCCTCACGCTTTGCCGCTTCTTCCGCCATTCTCTCCTCTTCTGCAGCCTTTCTCTCTTCTTCCGCTTTCTGCTGCAGCTCCGATTGAACCCGCCGGCCGGCCGCTTCCATATTAGTTTTTCCACCTTGACTGAGTCCGCAGCTATCCGCCGTCTCTCCCATTCCACAGCCGGAAAACATAAGGCAGCTAATAAGGAGCATTCCGCAAATTCTACCAAGTCTCATATTCATTTCAATTTACCTCTTTACAAATTTCTTTTTTTCGATTATAATATTTCTTGCTGATAAGCACAAGCTGGAATAGCTCAGTCGGTAGAGCACTTCACTCGTAATGAAGGGGTCGAGAGTTCAAGTCTCTTTTCCAGCTTTTTATTTTGGAGAAATCATGGTAGGAAGGTCTCATTTTTGAGGACCTTCTTTTTATTTTCATACTATACTAGTAGTCCGTATCGGAAATATGCACAAGGATTTCCGGTACGGACTACTAGAAACTCACATCTCTTTTTCTTCTAATTTTTGAACCTTGGGGATTCCATTTCCCTCTGTCAAAGCTGCCTTTGCCAGTCTATCTACCTGTTCATTATAATAATCACCGGAATGAGCTTTTACTTTTTGGAAAGAAATGTGAATCTGTCTTCGCTTTTTCTGCATAAATGCCGCATATTTTTGTGTAAGCACATTATTTGCTTTCCAGACACTTGTTGCCCATTTTTCTATTCCTTCATAATCATAACGAAGCTCTATAAACTCGTAGCCGTTTACCACGGCCCACTGTGCCGCATACATGGCCCCCAGCATTTCTCCGGCTACATTTCGGATGGCTAAAGATTCCGGTTCATTTCCGTTCCCGAATTCTTTGATAATTCTGCCTCCCGGAATAAGAAAGATACATCCAAAGGAGTACTTTTCCATTGATTTATCAAAGCTTCCGTCTACATATGCAATCACCTGGTTTTCAGCCAGTTTCTCCTTATGAGATTGTATCTCTTCTATGGATAGTTTCTCTATGGCCGCCTCTTCTGCAAGCAATTCTTCCATAGGTATTTCTTCTTCTTCTGCTTTTCCCTCCAAATAGGCTCTGGCTTCTGTTTCTGTGCCAAATCCTTTAAACTCCGCTCCCGGATATCCGCTTGTGACATCCTCACACTCATTCCAGGAGTAAAAGAGCCCTGTTGTCTTTCCTTTTTTTACTGCATAAACTTTCTTTTTGACCATAGTCCCTCCTTTAAACTCCCATATCTTATCTCTGATTTGTTATGCATTTCATTATACTTTGCTTCCCAAAATGCGTCAATGCATTTTCAAAGCTTTTAGTGTGCAGAGGCTTCATGCCGCAGATATTCTTTACCAGGAAAAAATTTAGAAATAATTTAGAATCTTCTCACCATTTTTTCAGAATTCAGACACATATTTGACATAATCTTTTTATAAGATAGAACTAACAAAAAAAAGAGGCTGCCGGTGCTTATGGGTGCTGACCAGCTTCGGCAAACAACAATGGGCGAAAGCCTTTTACATAAGAATGAGCGATTGATAATCAATTTGCTCAGAATCAGTCGGGAGATGTGAGAAATTGCATCTCCTGACTATTTTATATCCAAGGATACGGCTTAATACATACTCCTTCAGAACAGACGGACTTCGTCTGGCAAGGTATACCGTAACAGATACCCTTTCAGAGCAGACAAACTGCATCCAAATAAGGCATAGGTTAGAAAAAGATGGCTAACAACAATATTACAATGCCGCAGCCATCTTTTTTCTTTATATTTTGTTATTCATCCTTGGTTTTTACTGCAATGCATTTTCGATACATTATAACCTTTACTTCATCTCTCCAAGTGCGCTCCACATTGGATTTGTCTCATCATTGCCCGTGCCGTTGAAGCAAAGAACGATATTCGCAAGGCTGTCACTTGGCATACGGTCCGCATCTACCGCAAAGATGAGGGTGTAGTCTATACTCTCGCCCTTTGCCATCGAACGATAGAAGAAGGAATGAAGCCTCTCTTCACCATTTATATTCTTCGGACAGCTTAGGTAGAAGGCGGAAGCATCCATCTGGAGCTCATAACGTTCGCCGGGAACTGCCTCGTAGGTATCCTTCCTAAAGTTCCAGGTTCCGTCGGCACGCTTTTCCACATAGACCAGACGTGCATCCAAAGCAGTAGAATCCTGGGTGCTTCCGTCGCTAAATTCATCATAACCGATATACTGCTCCGCCGTAACCTGTACTGCCAGGAACTTGGGTGTTGCCGTCGTTTCTTCCAAAATTTCACCCTCTTGATCAAGATGCATGCGCTGATAAGGCTTATGAGTTCCGTCGGCATTCAGCCAGGGACTTAGTCTCTCCAGGTCGTAGACACCCTGCTCCGTGTATCCGGGAACATCAAAGAGGCTGTCGTAAATCTTTACGTCATTTACGGTATAGCTGGCGCCGTAGCCTTCACATTTCAAGGTTTCGCCCGGCTTGGTAATCTGATCTATAGTAACGCCTTTTTCTACCAGACTCTCCCACTGTGCATCGCCAGCTTCTGCCGCCGCCTGCTTCTGCTGCTCTTCCGGGGTCAGACCGTAAGTCAAATCCTCACTTTCCGTAACAGTGATTTTTAAGCCCTCGGCCACTTTCTTTACTTCCTCTGCCGGAACTCCATAATCTGCGAAAATGCGGATTACATAACCGTCCTCCGGGTTGAAGAGGAACAAATCCTCACCTGTTAAATATTTGTCCGGCTCCTGATAGGTAATAATATGGGCCTCCATATTCCCGATGGTGGTTTTTTCCACCTGCTCCACATGGCTGAAGTCCAGCATTTCCTTTTGTGCGTCAATATTTACCATGTTCATCGGCATAATGGAAATACCATGACCATAATTACCTTCAAAGAAGTATTTTCCTTCCTCCTGCTTGATCATGCCTTCCGGCAGGTAGGTCGGCTCTGCTTTGACTTCCACCGGCTTTAATTCGTAATTTACCTCAAAGGAGTAGGACACTTTGCCGTCTGCCTCCTGTACATTCTTTGTAAAATATCCCATAGACGCCATAACGCCCAGGCCGGAAACGGCTATGAGAGCCGCTGCCAGGCCGGCCGCCCAAACATGGCGGAGGGAACGTCTGTTGCGCATAGGTGTTGCCTTCGCTTTCTGACGGCTCTTGGCCCGTACAATGTCATAGGCTGCCTGAATCTTATCCTCGGTTATCTTGGATACGGGGATACTCTGCTTTAATACCTGCTCTTCTAATCTTTTTCTATCCTCACTCATAATCTTTGCCTCCTCTACACCACCATTGGGAAAAATGCCTGCTTGATTTTCTGTCTGCCGCGCTGCATCCGGGATTTTATCGTTGCTTCTTTTATGTGAAGGATTTCCGATATTTCTCTCGTTCGGAAACCCCACACGTAATACAGAATCATCAGGAGCCGATCCTGCTCTTCCAAGGGTTCCAGATAATCCAGAAAGGCCCTGGTCCTCTCGTCGGTTCTGCCGTCTCCCGACAGGATTTCTATTTGATCCGTGTATTCGGTGCGCTGGTTGGATTTTCTTATATTGTTGCAGTTATTGATCAAAATCCTTACCAGCCATGTTCCGAAATAACGTGTTTCACGTAAGTTTTCCAGATGTTCGAAGCAGTCCAGTATGGTCTCTGATATGGCGTCCGCCACATCTTCTTCCCGTTTCAGATATGCCTTTGCTACTTTGTACATGGACTGCTTGTGCAGCTCCATCAGTTCCACAAACGCATCCCCGTCACAGGCTCTGGCTTTCAAAAGCAGTTCTTCTGTTTTGTCTCTTTTCATTCCTTACCTCCTTAGGGTTGCTTGAATGTACATTCACTTATTAGACCTGGTAAGATGGGGTTTGGATGCGTGAGGAATAAATTTTTTGGGAGTGGACGGGCTAGCGGCGGTGGGGCCAGGGTTTTCCATATCCTGTGTTCGCAATTTCTCGTTACAGTTATATGCTCTGTTCGGACACTGTCTCTTCGGCTTTTTGTGCTTCGCCTTTCTGTTTTGCGGACAGCGTCCGCCCAGATCATACAACTGTCTCGAAAAGGCGTACACTGGATATCGGAAATCCCTGACCCCACCGCCGCCAGCCCTGTTTGATGGCAAAATTTTATTGGTGTGAGGTCAGTTTTTTCTAAATTAACAATGATGCTTATGTTGTTTGATTAGTGATATGATTGTAGATTGTTGGGTGGAGTGGGTTTGCGTTTACAGGTCAAAGTACATCTTAAACTCCGCCGGATTTGGAATCTGGTCCAGCTTCTTTAGTTCTGCCCGTTTTCTGGAAATCCATACATGAATGAGATGTTCCGGGAATACGCCGCCTTTGGTGAGGTAGTCGTGATCCGTTTCCAGAGCATCCAGAGCTTCGCCTAAAGATTTCGGCAGACCCTTGATTTTTTTCTGTTCTTCTTCGGACAAGGTGTACAGGTTGAAGTCGTAGGGGCCCCAGCCCTGTTCGGATGGATCGATCTTGTTCTCGATTCCGTCCAAGCCAGCCATAAGGATTGCGGCGTAGGCATAGTAGGGGTTGGCTGTGGCGTCAGGATTCCGAAGCTCGAAACGCTTGGTTTCCGGGGTTTTCGCATAAGCCGGAATCCGGATAACGGCGCTGCGGTTGGAGGTGGCATACCCGATGGTTACGGGAGCCTCATAACCCGGCACCAGGCGCTTGAAGGAATTGGTGGAGGGGTTGGTGAAGGCACACAGGGATGCGATGTGTTTTAGTAGCCCTCCTATGAAGTAGTGGGCTGTGCGGCTCAGGCCGGAGTAGCCGTTTTCATCATAGAAAAGGGGCTGTCCGTCTTTCAGGAGCAGCATATGTACATGCATACCGCTTCCGGCCTCCTGGTAAATAGGCTTGGGCAGGAAGGTAGCTGTCTTTCCCTCCTCTGCGGCCAGATTCTTAATGATGTATTTAATGATCATGGTATTGTCTGCCATACTGGGCATATCGTCAAGCTCTACCTCGATCTCCATCTGGCCGGGACCGCCTACCTCGTGATGGTGGTATTTTACCTGAATGCCCCAGTCTTCGATCATCATGCACATGCGGCTGCGGAGATCGCAGCCTACGTCCTGGGGCGCCGCCACATGGTAGCCGCCCTTGTAGGGCACCTCGTAGCCGTTGTTGCCTCTTGTATCTAAGCTGCAGTTCCAGTCGGCCTGTCTGGCGTCAATGCGGTAGCCGCACTGGTGGGGGGATACCTCGAACCGGGCGCTGTCAAAGAGGTAAAATTCAAATTCCGGTCCGATGACCATGCGGTCGGCGATGCCGGTTTCTTTCATGTATTCTATGGCCCGAAGGCTTACATTTTTTGGATATTGGTCGAAGGGCTTATTTTCTCCCTTTCCGATGGTGCAGACGTTGCCGCACATGGTCAGTGTGGGGACCTCTGCAAATGGATCTATGTAGGCTGTATCCGGGTCCGGCAG
Organism: Candidatus Merdisoma sp. JLR.KK006; assembly: GCF_036941035.1. NCBI lineage: Bacteria > Bacillati > Bacillota > Clostridia > Lachnospirales > Lachnospiraceae > Candidatus Merdisoma > Candidatus Merdisoma sp. JLR.KK006. The sequence continues at coordinate 8,513 of NZ_JAYMNS010000045.1, forward strand.
AAATACCATGTCGCTTTTTTCAATGGGTGCGTAGCCGTAGTTAGAGCCGTCAAAGCCGATTCCCTGGGTAAATGTATTTTCCCCGAACCGCTCTACCGGAATGGTGATGTGGCGCCAGCGTCCGTCAATGTCTGTCATTTTAAAATCAATCATGCGGATCTGGTTTTCTTCACATAATTTTTTGATTGCTTCGCTTTTCATATGTTTTCCCCTTTCCCTTGGCATTGTTTTTTGTTCTCTCCCTTTTCATCTGTCCTAAAGAGCAGTATCCTACAGGATATTGTTCCACAGGATCAGACAATGCCGGTATATGATTTATTTTATCACATATCGGCATTGCCTGGCACTATTCTTTTTTTGTTTTTCTCTCTTCCTTTAAATTTTGTTTACATCAGCATATTAATTAAAAAGCTGCTCTGGCTCTCTTCCTCTTGTTCCTGCTCCTTTCCCGAAACCTCACTTAACCGTTCCATCGCTTTTTGCAGCAACGCTTTTGCCTTTTTTACTTCATTTTCATCACACATGTCATTGGAAAGACCGCTTTCACAGTCAGAGACATCCTTTTTCAAAAGGCTGATTACAATCTGTATCTGCGCCGGCGTCTTTGCGGACGCTATCTGTCTGGCTCTCTTTCCCTCATTAACGGCCACCTTGCCGGAACGCTTTTCATTGTCCGGCTCTGCTTCCGGGGCTTCGGATGACAGGACGAGCTGATCTTCTTTTGTCTCCTTTGCCGCCTCTTTTCCGTCTGCCTTTCTTGTCATGATGTCTTCAATGGCTTTGCTTGAGAATATTTCATCCAGTATGTCGGAAGGAATCTGCTGTCCTGCCTGCCAGCCGGGAATCTTTTCCCGAATTGCGCTTATCACTGCTCCCGACAACTCCTGGCTAAGCTGTCCCAATGTCCATGCGGCGGAAAGCCGATCTTCTCTGTCCAGGGTTTTATAATATTCATTCAGGCCCCGGGAATAAGCCTCGTCCTCCCTCTCGTTCCCGCCGGACATGCCGTTGTACTTGTAATAGGACTTTTTTACCTCCTCCAGCACATGATTTTTCATGTCATCCGACACATCAATGATTTTCTTGTAATCGCTTCTTCCGGTAACACACATTCCCTCTACGCCATAGGAATTTTTAAAATGCCCGGAATACAGGTCTTGAATCGTGTTCTGATAATATGCCATCTCTATTCTCCTTTCCTTAATTTGTCCATGCTTTTTGGACATAAAGGGATACCCTTCCCCCCTAATCTGTAGATGGAACTTTCAGCATCACAGCCAGAATAAACATCCGCTCTGCCACATCCCAATCCACAGTTCCCTCATAGCTTTCCGCCACATGCTTGATATTCACAAGGCCAATTCCGTGAAGCTCCCTGTCCGCCTTTGCCGTAACAGGAAATTCTGACTGAGGTTTTCGGATCAGGCTTCCGTCAAAGCTGTTTTCTATCCGAAGAAACAAAAGCTTTCCCTTTTGAAAGGAAATCAGACGGATAAACGCTTCCGCCTCCGGCTCCTGCTTTTTCAGTCTCACACAGGCTTCCAGGGCATTGTCCAGAGCATTTCCCAGAATAATACCAATGTCATAGCCCCGGATGGGCAAATCCTTTGGGAAGAGCAGCTGCTCTGCGCTAAGCCTTAGATCCGGAATGCTTTGAAGAGCTTCGTAATATTTCATATGAAGCAAAGCATCTACAATGGAATTTCCCGTGTGAAAAGGAAGCTCCAGTTGATTCATGGTTTCCATTAAATCAGACAGATAAGCCGTCAGTTCCTTATTTCCCTGCAGCTCTTTTGGGGGCATCGAATCACTTGCGGAAATAAGTCCCGAAATCACCGCAAGGGTATTTCTCATGTCATGCTTCATGCTCCGCACACCGGAATAAACCCGTTCCAGCTCCCCCATGTGCTCCTGCATGCTCTCCACCTGTTTTTCCAATATCACCCGGCTGTTTTTCTCCCTGTTCAGGCCGGCTATTTCTTGAAGAGATTTTACCCCCTGGAGAATAGACAACAGGGATAAGAACAATACCCCCGGAAGCAGAAGAACAAGGAACGGGTATTTCTGGTATAAAAAGATCGTAGCATCCTGCTCCACCGTAACCATAACAGCCCGCAGCAGCATACAGAGCATCAGACCCGTCAGTGCCGGAATCAGAATGAACTTCAGCTCGCTTTTGTGCATTCTATAATCCTTTTCCCGAAAATCTTTTACAATTTTTCTCAGGAAAATCCCCATCACCAGAAGCGCAAACAAAATACGAAAGATCTGAAGCCCCACTATACTTACATTCATTGCTCCAAGCCATTTCAAGACATCGCCGCCGGATTCTTTCCCCGTACCCCACTCCCACAGGGCAAATATCAGATCTGCCGGTTTTTCCAGCAGGATAACGGCGATGTAAACGCTGATATCCCTCACTGCCTGAAAAGACACAGTCAGGAAAATCGTAATACTGCAAAGGGCCTTATAAAAGCACAGAACGAAAACTATAAGAAGCGCAAATGAAACCATCTGCTTTCCCAGAAGATTCATCCCCTCATAGCCTGGAGGCCATATGGCGTCCAGCCCTTTTCGAAAGAGGGTATACACCACTGCCAGACACACTCCCATTTGACGCCTCCTGCCCCTTGGTTCCAGAAAGCTTCCCATGTAATACTGCAAAAAATATCCCTGAAACAGGATAAAGACCACATCCAGAAACTCAAAAATGATTGTTACGGAGTTAGACACAAGACACTCCTCCATTCTGGAGATACCACATATAGGCTTTGACAAACTCTCCATGCTTCTTTTTTGTCAGATAAACCCTGGCCCCTCCCGTGAGCGTGATGCTGTCGGCGCCGTACTCCGTAATATAAGCCATGTTCACCAGATATCCTCTGTGACAGCGGTAAAAGCTTTTGCTTAATTGTGTCTCCAGCTCATTCATGGCTCCATAGATCGAGAAAGTCTCCTTTAGGGTGTGTATGTCTACTTTCTTTCCCCTGCTCTCAATGTAGAGAATGTCTTTTTGGTCTATCGTCAGGTTTTTGGTGCGGATGAAAAGCCGTTCCTGTCTTCCCGCCCTGTGCCTTTGGCTTTCTAAGAGCGCCCTGGCCAGCACCTCCTTAAATTTTGTTTCCTCAAGGGGCTTTAGCAGATAATGAAAGGCCGACACATCAAAGGCCTCAAATACATATTCTTTTGACCCTGTGACAAAAATGAGAACTGCTTCCGGCTGTGTCTTCCGAAGAGCTCTGGCCGTGTCCATGCCGTCCATTCCCTCCATCTGAATATCCAAAAATACCAAGTCAAACTGCTTTCCCGCTTCCAGAAATGCCTGACCGGAAAAGTAGCTGTCTATCTGGCAGTCCCCATGTTCCTTTTGTATGAAATCCTTTATCTGCTCACAGATGATCTTCTCATCATCCACGATTGCTATGCGCAAGCTTTTCACCTCATTTGGAAATTCTTAAAATATGTGATACCCTGTTATCTTATATATCGGCAAAACGGCCGGTTTGATTTGCTGTCAGGAACGAAAAGGGGGCTTTTAAGGAATAAAAAGGCGCCCAAAAAAGAGGGGGCCGTAAAATACGGCTACCCTCTTTAAAGATATTTAGCTTAAGTCTTCCCCGTTTGTCTCAATTACTTTCCGGTACCAATCAAAGGATTTCTTCTTTTTCCTTGAAAGATCCCCGCTTCCATCATCATATTTTTCTACATAGATAAAGCCGTAACGCTTAGCCATCTCTCCTGTGGAAGCACTCACCAGGTCGATACATCCCCAGGGAGTATACCCCATCAAATCCACACCGTCCAAAACCGCTTCATACATCTGTTCAATATGCTGACGCAGATATTCAATCCGGTAATCGTCTTGAATGCTTCCGTCCTCTTCAAGTTTATCATAGGCTCCAAGGCCATTTTCTACTACCATCAAAGGAATCTGATACCGGTCATAAATTTCATTTAATGTATATCGCAGCCCTTTTGGATCAATCTGCCATCCCCAATCGCTGGTCTTCAAATAAGGATTGGCAACACCTCCAAAAATATTGCCCTCAACCTTTCTCCGGGCTTCGTCCGATGTTGCACAGCTTGACATATAATAGGAAAAGGTATAGAAATCTACACAGCCTTCCTTTAAAACTTCTTCATCCTCTTCCTCCATCATAATCCGAATCCCCTGCTCTTCAAAATAACGCTTCATATAATTCGGGTATTTTCCCCGCACCTGAACATCCGAACAGAACCAGTTCTGCCTGTGGTTGAACTCCTGACAGCGCAGTATATCGTCCGGATTGCAGGTCAAAGGATAAGTCGTGCCAAAAGCCTGCATACAGCCTACTTGATAGGACGGATCTATTTCATGAGCAAGTTTCACTGCTTTTGCGCTGGCTATAAACTGATGATGAAGCGCCTGAAAGCGCAGCTTGGGATCATCCTTTTGATTTGAAAAATCAGATGTCCCCTCATTCAGTATTCCAAGCGAAAAGAGGTTCCCCATAGGTGAGATGCCTACATTTATTTCATTAAAGGTCAGCCAATAGGTCACTTTTCCCTTATATCGCCGGAAAATGGTTTCACAATATCTGAGAAACAGTGCAATCACCCGTCTGTCTGACCAGCCATTATATTTCTGTGTCAGGGCAAATGGAGGCTCATAATGAGAAATTGTAATCAATGGTTCAATCCCATATTTTCTGCACTCATCAATAATCTTATCATAAAATTCCAAACCTGCCTCATTGGGACACGTTTCCTCACCGGTAGGAAAAATCCTCGTCCAGGCAATGGAAAATCGGAACACTTTGAAGCCCATCTGCGCAAACATGGCAATGTCCTCTTTATAATGATGATAAAAATCAATTGCCTCATGACTGGGATAAAAAGTTCCCTCCTCCAATACCGGCGTGATCCTCTTAGACACGCTGTAAGAACCTCCCGTGCAGATATCTGACACAGAAACTCCTTTCCCATCTACATTCCAAGCGCCTTCACATTGATTGGCCGCCACCGCACCGCCCCACAGAAAATTCTTCCGAAACGCCATATCTGTCACCTCCGTTAAAACAATATTGTCATTAATGTATCTGTATGTTCCACACTTTTCTTATCTGTTTTCAAAATATCCATCATGTCATCTGAGTTTGTGATAATAATGGGCGTTTGTGCGGAAAATCCTGCTTTTTCAATTTCTTTCAAGTCCACCTCCATAATCAGCTGACCCTTTTTCACATGATCGCCCTGCTGAATGTGTGCCTGAAAGCCTTTGCCGTTCATATTCACCGTATTAATTCCCAGATGAATCAGAACCTCAACTCCACTGTCCCCGGTAACTCCAATGGCATGCAGGGTTGGAAACAGCGTAGTAACCGTTCCGTCCAAGGGAGCATACACTCTGCCCTCTGTGGGCACAATCACCATTCCATCTCCAAGAGCGCCCAAAGCAAACGCTTCATCCTCCGGGAGACGCACCTTAAAGCGTTCCTCGATCATATCCAGCGCCATCTTTCCAATCGCAAACTGCTCGGGATAAAATCTTCTTGTTTCCCACAGCAATGCATTCTTTACCGTGATTCCATCTAAAAAGCGCACAATGGATGTATAAATATGATCCACCAGACTGATATAAATCATATCATTCAGTTTTTTTCCTGTCTTTAGCTTTGCATAAGAGATAATTTCCTCTGCAAGCTCAATATGCTCTATCGGTATATCAACCACTAATTGCTGAAACTTATTGGCTGCTTTTTGATTGGTTAAAATGAAAGTTTTGTCAATCAAATCCTCATCAAATTCATCACCCGCTCGTTTCTGAAAAGCCAGCCCACGACCCATTACGATTTTTTCAACATCATTTTCCCGAACTACTACCACATTATTATTCAGTACTTTTTCAATTACCATCGCCGCTTCCCCATAAAAAAAAACCTACACACCACTGCAGAAGAAACACTTCTGTTCCTGGAATGTAGGTTTAGCTTGCTTTTGCAATCACTATCCCATTGACTATTTGACAATAGCATAGTTTACTGTAAAAGTCAATATTGTTCACTTATTTTGCAGCAAAAAATCTATTACATTTATCTGCCTGATGCCATCCTCGCCCATTGGCAGTTCATCCATTGTAATGATGTATTTGGGGTAATCATCATTTATCATTTTCAATGATGTAATTTCTCTCGTAAATATTAAAGGCTCCAGAACACTGACCAAAACCTGATAGTAAACCTAAACTCAAAGTTATATCTTTTCCACTCCAACCGCCTCAAATTCGGGACACTGAAAGCCAATATGAAGCATCCCAATCTTTTCATGGCAGCCATTCTCTCATCGAGATCTCTTTCTATCTCTATATAAGAAAAATACAGTCAACATAAGTGTCACAGCCTCCGTCACCGGGGCAGCCATCCACACCCCTGTCATCCCCAGCAAAGCCGGAAGAACGAAGATGCAGGCTAATAGAACCACCAGTCCTCTTGAAAGGGAGATAACCGCCGATTCAAAAGCTCTCCCAGTGGCCGTAAAATAAAAAGAGGTAATCCCGTTAATTCCTGCAAAGAAAAATGCACTTGTAAAAATCACCATTCCCGAACGTATCATTTCTGCGATGTTTTCATTTTGTACGAAAAGGCTGCCATACCACCCGGAGTTCACTGTCATTGCCAAAAATACCGCCGCTCCGGCAAAAAACACATAGCGGTTGGTCCTCTGACGAAGTTTTCCGGCCAATTCATATTCTTTTGCACCATAGGCAAAGCTGATAAGCGGACTGGCCCCTTGTCCAAAGCCTACCACAAGCATATTGAAGCCGTAGGCCGCATATCCGGCTATGGTAAAGGCTGTCAACCCATCCGCGCCTATTTTTCTCATAATTACAAAATTATAGGCAAACATAGCAATCCCTGTGGACATTTCTCCAATAAATTCCGAGCTTCCATTTAACATGCCTTTCACAAAAAGAGTCCCCGAAAAGCGTAAGGTTCCCAAACGGTAAATTCGTGCCTTTTTCTGAAAATACGAAAGAATAAGGAAGAGAGAAGCAAGGGCGGACAAAAGGGAAGCCGCTGCGATTCCGCCTGCTCCCCAGGTCAGGCAGCCGGCAAAGAGATAGTCAAGAGCCACATTCAGCACGGCATTTAAAATGGTCACCTTGAGAAAATACTCCGGATTCCCCTCACCCCGAATAAACATGCCGAAGGAGGAATTTACCACCATTACGGGAAGCTCCAGCAGCATAATCCAATAATATTCCCTGAAATACCGGCTCACCTGTCCCTCCGCCCCTAAAACGGTAAGCATAGGCGTAAAGGCGGGGAGCATGATACAGCTTAAAAGAACTGAGGCTGCTATGGTCGTGACAATTGTCTGACGGAATATGCGGTTACAATTCTCTCTTTCACCCGCTCCAAGAGCCATTCCTGCCATCGCCACACCGCCTATGGAAATCATCAGCCCCACGCCAAGGTACAAGTAGACAATGGGAAGGCCCAGATTGACTGCCGCAATTCCCTCCTTCCCCACATAATTTCCCATAAAAAATCCGTCCGCTACGGTGATAAATGCGGTGAGCAGCATAGAAATAATAGCCGGGACGGAAAATCTCAGAATCATGCCGGCCTGGTTTTGTTTGATTTGTTGTAAGTCCATAATTATCTGTTCTCCTTTCCTTAATTTTGCCCATGTTTTTTGGGCATATAGGTATACCCGTAGGGTGTTTCCTTAATTTTGCCCATGCTTTTTGGGCATATAGGTATACCCGTAGGGTGTTTCCTTAATTCTGCCCATGTTTTTTGGGCATATAGGTATACCCGAAGGGTGTTTCCTTGCTCTTCCCCAGCAAGTAATAATACCGTCACTTGGCAGAAACAAATATGCTCCTGTCAAGTGACGGTATTCATTATATAAAGAAATCAAATTATAAACTTCTGAATTGTTGCCCTCTTCTTCCCAATTGCTCATTGCCGGTCTAAAGCAGAGCTTTCGCCTCTCATTTCACCGGAATACAGATATCCAGTTCCATATACATGGTATCACTGTCTACCATATGATAAATATCAAACATACTCCTCCCCGCATCCAGTTCATAAGATGTCCGGGGAAGCCACACCAGGAAAATCGTCTGATAGGCCGCATATATGTATTTTGCATGGCCTTTAAAATGGTAAACCACACAGGAGCCGCCTTTCAGCAATGCCGTATTTTCCAGAGGGCACTCTTTCTCCGCACTCATGCAGATATCATAAAGGCAATTCCCAGGCGCCGTCACCGCCGGATCGTCATAGGTCCGCTCCAGCAGGCACGTCTCTTCCGTAATGTATGCTCCATATTTTTCCAAAAACTCTGTCCAGGACCTGCGAATCCCCTCATAACTTCCGAACCTTCTCTCATAAATCACATAATAATCCGGTAGCACTTCCCTTGTGATTTTAGCGTTACACTCCTCAAAGCTCTCCACCCTCCATTCCTCCCGGTGAAAAAAGGGATGTTTAAGAGAAACACCGGAAATGCTTCTGCGAAATGCAACAGGAGCAACCTGGTAATGCTGCCGGAAAGCCGTACTGTAATTGGAAGCGCTGTAGCCGTAATCTGCCCCAATCTCCGTAATGGAACGCTCCTGCTCCACCTTCAGACGAAAGGCGCTCTGCTCCAGTCTCACCCGTTTGATAAAGCTATGAACACTCTCCCCGGTCTGCGCTTTAAACAGCCTGCAGAAATAATATTTGGAAAAATGGCAGTAGGATGCCACTTCCTCCAGAGTCACATCCTCAATATGCAGCAAAATATAGTCTATGGCCCGATTGATACTTTCGTTGGTAATCATTTTGCCTCCCGGCAGCTCATCTCTTTCCTGCGAAAAAAACAGCAGCTTCCTCAATCCATCCCATCAGCTCATCATCTATCTCCTCCGTCCGGGAAATCAGCATATGGTGCGTCCAGCGGTTGGGATAAGGCTCTGTCGCCGCATCTATCCGCGGCGATTCCTTCCGATAACTCAATCCGAAGGTTACAGCAATATAAATATCCGGCCGCTCCCCGGCCTTTCGCACAGGCAGAAAAGAGACAAAGGCAAAATTACGCTTATTAGAAAATGTAATCTGTGTTTTCTGCACCTTGATTTTTACGTCCCGAATCTCTGCGAGGATTCGCTCCTCCAAAGCCTCGTACAAAGGCAATGCCTCCGGGTGCTTATCAAAAAAGAGTAGAATATCCTGGTTCATAGAGCCACCTGTTCCTTTCATTTTTACCGGTGAAACTATCTCTCACGAAAATGTCCTAATTCTGGTGTCGGATCTGCTCTTCATAAAGCATCGGATACCGGATTAAGACAGAACCGTCCAAATTTTCCCGGTGCATGTGTACTGCCGTTATTTGATGGTTTTCATAAGTGGTGTAATAGTAAATCCCTTTTTCCGCATTGCAGCAGGAAGTGTAGATGGTCCTTTCATATGTTCCGTCATCTGCCAGGCTGCATCCCCGCTGCTGATCCACCGATCCCAATATATGAAAAAACTGGCCCACACTCTCCGCTTCGGAATCCCCGGAGACAGCATTCATTTTTACAAAAGCCGCCCTTACAAACCTTGACTGGGAGGAGAGATCTCCCGGAAGTCCCAGAGCGCCCATGCCGCGGCAGTACGTGGAAAGAGGCAAATCTCCGGAAAAATGATTCTGGGGATCTTTTGGGGACAGATGCATGAAGTTGTTCAGTTGGAACATCTGCTGTTCAAAGGGCGGATTGTTGGTCAGTACGCCGGCCGGATTATCATAGATCCGAAGCCCTTCTTTTACCGATTCTACGGTTATAGCCTCCTCCCGATCCGCCAATATCCAGTGAAGCTGCGCCGCAGGCAGAGTATCCTGAAAGGGTGTACCCATGAGATTGAGATCTGAAAGCAGTTCCCTTGCCTCCTTAACGTCAGAGCATCGCCCCAGAATCCAGGGGATCAGTTCAAAGGTTTCCACATTTTTCCCGGATGCATCCTGATCCTGGTAAACTGCATTTCCTACAAAATTCAGACCGGCCATCCCCAGGCCCTTTTCGTTTACGCCGTCGTAATACAGCGGATAGTCCCCGGCCACATGCGCCGTGCCGATGACGGCGTAATGCTGCTTAAGAGCTTCCGTATGCCGAAGGGGGATGGGATAATTTCGGGGTGTAATTGTAATTTCCTCACCATAGGAAAAATTGTGATCCAGGGTGCGTCCGAAATAGAAATTCTTTGTTTTATAGGTAATCGCTGTGCACATATTGTTTCTCCTGTTAGAAGTTCCGTAAGATTCCTTCCGAAACACCTATAATAAATCAATTTTCATACCTCTGTTTCATTCCCTCTGAACAGTCCATGTACAAATTCAATGGAATGAACAAAAATCATTCTTTTATAGCTTATCCAAAAATCAAAACAATATCACCGCCGAAAAGCTTCTCCCCATACAGACGGTGCAGAGCTTTTTAATAGTATAACACAAAATGTTCCGAACTTATAAAAAATGTCAGTATTCAGAAGCAAAAAGTTATGTTACTATAAAATTTGTACACAGAAAAACAAAAGGATACGTTTCTATGAATATAAAGATTACGGACGATTTTGATTTGCAGAAAATTGCCGACAGCGGCCAGTGCTTTCGTGTGAAGGCTTTTCCGGACGGAATGTACCGCTTTATTACAGGCAGCAATATTTTATACATAAAGCAAGCGGAACCCGGTCTCTATCAGATTAGCTGCACAAAAGCCCAGTGGCGGGATTTCTGGCGCTCTTATTTTCATCTGGACCGCAGTTACCGTCAGATCCGCCGTCAGATTCCGGACACGGATTCCTATATGAAAAAAGCGGCCTCCTGCGGTTCCGGGCTTCGTATTCTGCGTCAGGAGCCCTGGGAAATGCTGATTACCTTTATTATCTCCCAGCAACGGACCATACCCTCTATCAAAGGCGCGGTGGAAGGGATTGCCGAAATCTACGGGGATGCCGTGGAAACGGATTACGAAACTGTCCATCTGTTCCCGACTCCGGCGCAGATGTGCCGTGTAACCCCGGAGGATTTGAAGCAGTTTCGCCTTGGATACCGCAATTCTTATATTCTGGACGCCATTGATAAGGTGTATGGGGGACAGCTTGATTTGCACGGGATTGCGGCTTATGACGATACGGAGCTGTTCCATGCTTTGAAATCTGTCCGGGGCGTGGGGGATAAGGTAGCCAATTGCATTGCGCTTTTCTCCTACGGACGGACAGCTTTGGCTCCTGTGGATACCTGGATTAAGAAGATTATTGACCGGGAATATCAGGGGCAGGCGCCGTTTTCCGCCTATGGGGATGCTGCCGGCATTATGCAGCAGTATATGTTTTATTATGCCCAGCAGCATAAGGGGGAGTATCAATAGCCTTATGTCTCCGGTTCCGGGTAGTCCCGGTCCTTCCAATACCACCACTTTAATTTTTCCGGTTCATGCTGCTCATGCTCTGCAAAATAGACGGCGCAACGGAATACGTACAGGACGCACTTGTCATCCTGGTAACCCTTTTTCAGACAATTCAGATGATACAGCTCTTCCGGATCTCTTCCCCTTAAATCTGCAATCTGCCGGATTCCGATGTTGTTCAGGTGCTGTTCCATATTTGCGCCTATGCCCGGGATCTTTTGGAGATCGTTGGATGTCTTCCTGTCAAACAGCCCCAGCTGGCCGACCTTCAGAGATTTCACTTTCCGCTCCGTCACAGTATCCTCCGGGCCGATTCTGCCGCACAGCAGGGGTGCATTTACATCATATAACGCCGTATTCCTGACTACCTCTTCATTGCTCCCGTTGGCGTAGCAGTAACGGCATCCGTTTTGACAGGTATTGTAGGTTCCTACCTCGATACTCTCCAGGCACCCGCAGGCTTCTCTTTGATTCCTGTCCTTAGTTCCCGCTATTTTACAGCCGGTGATTTTTTCAATCAGCGCCTGGTCAATGCAGCTTCCGGGATTCACGCCTGCCTTTTGCAGATCCATCCGCTCCGCGCAGGCTTCTGCGGACATATTATTTTTCCCTGCAATTTCCGCCAATTTCCGGGCAAATGATATTGCTTCTTCTTCGGAGGGCGCACGAAGGGCCAGTTCCTTCATCCTTCCTTTTGCCTTTGCGTAGAAATCCACAAAGCTGATAACTGCCTTATGGGTATACCCGTTTAAGCTTCCTGCGATTTCCTCAAATGCTTTGAGATGATATTCCGGTGTATACAGGTGATTGAATAAAATGGGATCGTACCGCCATACCACTCTGTCCGCTCCGATTTGTTCCGAAAGCCTTTGAAATACACCGAGCATGTGCTCCCGTTTATGGGGTATTCCAGGCTCCATGTCTTTTCCATATCCTGTCAATGTGAATTGGAAATAGAAGGGGTAAGCCTTTAACTCCTCTAACCGGCCGAGCATGTTCTCCGGATTCTTTGTCCAGAACACGATACAGTCCACCACATCCGGCGACAGGGGGATTTTGCTGATTTGATGAGGGTTGAAGGGATTTCTTACATACAGGAAACCCTCTTTGAGCCGGTTGTAAAACCAGTCCGCATAATAGTTGGGAATGTCTGTCCTTCTGCTGACGCTTAGTATCATTTTCATTACCTTTCTGTTGATTCAATTCTTTTCCGGTAAATACCTATCTTCTCGTCGAGATTTTCCAGATATTCGTTCCATTTTCTCTGTTCCTCCAGCAAGGACTTTCTATGAGTCAGCAGCAGCTCCATGCGCTCCTGCATAGTACCATCTCCCTCATAGCGCAGATCCGAGTAATGCCTAATATTCCGAAGAAGCATTCCCGTATCCTTTAAGCGCCGGATAAACTTTACCCATTCCACATCATTCTCGCTGTAATTGCGCCTTCACCAGCAGGAGCAGGTGAAAAGCGGATGGCTGTTTTTCCATCTGTGCAAGCAAAGGCACAGGGGAGGAAAAACAATGGACGGAATAATCAATATCGCGTTTCAGGCCCCTGTCCTCCAGGATTTGGCAGAGCATGGCTTCATTCTGCTCTGCGGCGTGTGGTTCATCATCGCAGATGGCAACCCGGTACATAGGCATTCCCCCTTTTCATACAAGGGGTATTATAGCACACCGTTTTTCTAACGTCAAAGTATCCTTGCGTGGAGTGTGTGGGAAGCTGGCAGTATCTGATAAATACCCCAAGGCTCCAAAGTGCGTGGGTTGTCCCAGAGTGCGGGACAACGTGGCAAGCAATGCCCCAGGATAGCCATTCGGCTCCTGGCGCTGCTTGTTGGGGATTCCCCAAGCCCCTTTTGAACACAGAATTTCATTCTGTGGCTGCGCGTTCCTGCGGAACGCTTTTCACCTGCCTGCGGCGGTGAGAAAATACGAAAAAACAGGCACGTCAGCGGTCCTGCCCCTGTTCCTTTTCCCGGTCATTCTGGCGTTCCTCCCCGTATCCCATCAGCCGGTCCACATTGGCTTTTGCGGCCAGCAGTTCCCGCATTTCCTTGCGGGAACGCCGGTACTCGGCATAGTCCTTTTTCTTTCCTTCCAACAATGTTGCGTACTCGGCCTGATGTAGAGGTCATAAAAATCCCTCATACGGGTGTTTGTTATGGTCCGGGCAATCATTGTTTCCAGCTTTTCCGCAAGTACGGTTTCCAGATTGTACGCCCAAATATCAATGGAGCGTTCCTCCAGCATAAGCCGGAACCTGTACCGGACTGCCCTCGGCGTAATCACATCCCCGGTAGAAATATCAATTTTCAGCGGCGTCACCACCCCGTCAAAGACAGTGGCCATGCTGACCCGAATCCCCGGATACTCGGCCTCGTCCATGATTTCCGAAATGCTTTTCACCTGGAACTCCACACCGTCCTCAATGGGGACTGCTATGATAGAGGACATCAGATTTTCAATGTCCTCCACATTCACGCTGGCCCCTCTGACGGTTGCGTCTAAATCCATTGTAGACCGGGCATCCAACCCTACCATTGCGGCAACCAGCATCCCGCCTTTCAAAATAAAGTTATCCCGATATTCAGAAAGGGAAATACGTTCCAGGAAACGCTCCATCATATAGTTCCGCATCAAAATCTGTGCGTCCGCCGATTTCTCCTTTGCGAGATTGCGGATCAAATCTTTCAGCTGCCTTGCTGTCTTTATCATAATAGCACCTCCAAATACTGCCGCAAAATTTTTTCAACCCGGAACAGCCCTGCATACTGCATCAGCCTCCGCAGGTTTTTCTCTTTCCTGCGGGCGTACATTTTGAGCGCCCCTTGAAATGTCTGCATCTCAATGCTGCTCCGGCAGCGAAGCAGGTCGCAGATGGTCCGCTCCATATCATAAGCCGGAACCGTATGCCCGAAAGGGGTTCGAGCCGTACTCTTTCCGACGTCATGCAGCTCCGGTTTTATGGTGTAGACCAAAATCCCGTCCGCTTTCAATCTGGTCGTGCTGTATCCCCGTCTGACGGTAATGGAATAGGGGGAAGGCTCCCGGTCGGTCAGATCATGGAAAAACAGCGCCGTTTCATGAGAAAAAATCCCCTGGCTGCATCGTAAATGGAGCAGGTACATCCCATCGACCCAGGCATCCGGCGATACATAAACCCCATGTGCCGCCTGTTCCAATTCTTTTTCCTTCACATAGTTGTAAAAAACGGATTTTGGAATTCCCCGTTTCACCACCTCTGATGTTTGGAGCATACCGTGTTGTCCCTCTAAAATCGTGTCCAGCTGTTCAAACTGTGTCATGCCCTCACTTCCTTTCGTGCTACTATTATACATGATTGTAGCACGAAAGTAAATAGCGGCAAAAAGAAAAAGCGGGGGAAGGCGCGGAATTCGGTCAAACTACGCCAAACTGTTCTCGTATAAATTGAGGGGAGAGAGGGAGTAAAAATCGCCTCTGAAATACCCCGAAATCAGGGCTGTGGTTGTCCTATTTTTTAACCACTAAGCCCGTTTTTTACCCCCATTTTTGCCGGTTGTCCTATTTTTAACCACTAAAATTGGGTGAAAATGGCTCTCGTTGTGTCAAATCAGGTCAAACTATATCAGCTTGTTTGGGTATAAGAAAACCCCGGAAAACCTTAGTTTTACGGTGATAAGGAAGTATTTACAACAACTTATCATCAACGCTGACAAACAGAGTGTACAAGAA
>NZ_JAYMNS010000046.1:0-21514 GCF_036941035.1 Candidatus Merdisoma sp. JLR.KK006
TTCAAAAATTCCCTCCCCTGTACCAGCGGGTACGGATTGATACCATTCAGATCAAGAAGAAACAGCCGGAATTATTCCAAAGCAGGCTGCAAAAATTGATCGATAATACCAGAAAAGGCGTTATGTATGGGGAATGGAATGATAACGGACGATTGATAGAATAATCCAGCCGCCCTGCTTTTCTCTGTTGCTCTTCTTAAAATCCTATGCAGGCTTTTTACTGCCCTGCAAATAGTTCCACTATAACAATCTCCGGTCTGTTGTTAAACCGGACTGGTATGATGCTGTTGCCGATACCACGGCTGACTACCATTTGTGTACTGCTCTCCATATATACCCCCGCATCATACTTTGGGAACAGTCCCTGGTTCGGAGCGACCAGACCGCCTATAAACGGGAGACGGAACTGACCGCCATGTGCATGACCGCTCAATACCAGGTCAATGCTGCTGCTCGCATAACTTTCAAACAGCTCCGGCCGATGTGAGAGCAGGATCGTGTAGCTGCTTTCTGTATCGGCCAGACTCTCCAGCTTTGTGCTGACCATGGCAGGTATTTCCCCGAATATATCGCCCCTCACTGTAAAGTCCGGGTCGGAAAGCCCAGCCAGTGTGATCTTTTCACCGTCACGCTCCAGCTCCACCGCCCTGTCCTCAAGCATGGACACGCCAGCCGCCTCCAGCCCGTTCCTTAGTCTGTCATATTGTGACAGCCTCGCTTCATGGTTGCCCGTCACATAATAAACCGGTGCGATTCGAGCCGCTTCCTCTGCGAATCTGATGGCTATGTCAATATCCGTATGCCCGGAATCCACCAGATCCCCTGTGATCACGATGATGTCCGGCCCGCTCTCTGAAAGCAGCTCTAGCAGCCTTGCATTATTTTCACCAAATTCAGCATTGTGCAGGTCTGACACCTGTGCAATCCGGAAGCCAGAAAATGCAACAGGGATACGGCCTGCTGTGACCGTGACTGTATTCACCATCAATGCAGTATTGCCCCATATGGTCCATATGATTACTGTGAGAAGCACTGCACTTAGTATGCACAGTTTTATCGTGCCTTTCCGAGGTTTCCATTTTTTCATTATTCTGCTCCATTTAAGAATTGTTCCTATTAACTTTGTTTCATTCATTTTGCCATAGATAATATCAGATTACATGGAATTTTATCAATTTCTATTCTGTCCTCTCCAGTATACCATAAAGATTGCATGTTTCCCTATTTTTATATTTGTTCATGTAAAAACTGAAATATTAGTTCATTCCGCTTTTCCCCTTCCATTAGTACAATCTTACTGGGAGGTGAACAAATAGTGGAAGATTTACATGAATTTTTTGGGATGACAATCAAAAACGCAAGGATGGACTGCGGTCTGACACAGGAAGCGCTGGCGGAGCGGGCCGGGATCAGCTGCCGCTACCTTATCGCCATCGAGAATGAAGGGAGGATTCCTAAGCTCCCTGCTCTCTACCGGCTGATACATAGCATGCACATCTCAGCAGACCGTATTTTCTATCCGGAACAGCCCTCAGAAGGATCCGAGCGGGCGCAGCTTGCCCATATGCTGGAGTCCTGCTCTGACCGGGACATCCATATCCTTCTCGGTACTGTCAAAGCCATGCTGCAGGAACAATGAGCAGAGAACCATTTCCCGCACTCTCAGGGGAAGTGGTTCTTCCCTGTCCTCTGTCTTTCCCTTCTTCCGGAGCCTCTCATCTTCTCACAGTAAAATACAGCGCAGTTCATGCCCTGTTCTTCTTCAATTCTCCCGCCAGATAACGCACCGCTTCCTCCGGGGTAGGGATCTTGTCCTGACGCGGCACCCTGTTCTGGTAAGCTTTTGTGATCGCATTGTTATTCAGCGGATTTGTATACGCCTCTGTCAGCGCTGCCTGCATATCCTTGCGTACTTCCTTCACACTCACCCCGTGTTTCTTCGCCAGTTCCCGATATATCTTCCGCATGCTCATAGAAATCTCCTCCGTGGTAAAAACTATAATCGCCTGTTCTTTTTGATTATAAGCGATAATATTATCTTTTTCAACCAAAACAAGCGTTATAATCGCTCGTTTTTACCCTGTACAGAGCTTAAGATTAACACATTGGGAGGACATCAAAATGGATGAACAGTTTATCCGGGACCGAATCTCCAGTCTCCGGCAGGAAAAACAGATTTCCGAGCGAAAGATGAGCCTGGATCTGGGCCACAGCACCAGCTATATCCGCAGCATCACCTCCGGCAGGGCGCTGCCGTCCATGAGTGAATTTCTGTATATCTGCGAATACCTGGGCGTGACACCCATGGAGTTTTTCAACGAGGAACGGAAAACCACCCTGACACAGCAGGAAGCGTTCGAACACATTTATTCCATGTCGGATGAGGATATCCGGCTGCTGATCGGGTTCATTGAGCGGATGAAGGCTGGCGGAAAATGACAGGCAGTATCGTGAGTACCGGTGCTACCTGTTTTTCAGAAACACACCTCCCCATCCTGTTCCATCTGTCCTCCTGCTCTTTGGACTGTGGCTCTCTTCTTCATGCCTCCTTCCATGCCGATGCATTCGTCAGCACCATCAAAAATAACACAGACAATCAATATTATTCCGATTTCAGAATAACATAGATTATTCCGATTCTCTGATTATTCCGATTTTAGCATAGAAACCTTGATATTAACAGTCCCCCCATAAGAAAAAATCGGAATAATTCTAAATCCCCTGCCTAAGTGATTACTCCTTTGTTATGCTATTAAAATAAACCATAGCAAAGGAGGACATATCCATGTCACTATCAATTGATGAAGCCATCAAAAAGGTGCTTTCCTTTTTGAAAAGTATCCCTATGGCTCCTGCAACAGTAAAGTACTACTCTTGCTGCTGTTCGCATGTCAGGGATTATTGTCAGCGCAATGCCCTACAGGAATTCTCATACAAAGATGCGGCTTCTTTCACAGCAGAACAGCTGAAATTGGCTGAAAATGGTAAATTCGGCAAAATCTATGCACTGATCATGCGGAAAGCCGCTTACTATGTGGCAGATTGTTTCGAAACAGGTACGCTTGAATGGAAACGCAACAGGTATACAATAACGGAACTACCTGAAAATTACCAGCAGATTCTTGGTTCTTTTGAGGAGTCTATTTCCGGAAAACTTGCCGAAGGGTCAGTCTATAACATCATTCATGAAATCCGGAAATTTCTGAAGTATCTTGAGAAAGCAGGCTGCCTCACTATCCAGGATCTGTCAGCTGATATCCTGCGTGCATATGTGATCCAAGAGGCTCCTAAACACATGGGCAATTACGTAAACCTCACATGGCCTCTGAAAAAGTTCCTTGCTTATGTCAAAAAGAGCGGCGTTGCCCTCTCGGGAACATTCGATTTCTTTCTGGCAAACCCGGCACCTGTACATGAGAGGGTGCTTCCGGCATTTGATGATGATGAAACAAAGGCAATACTTGAAAGCATAGATACATCAACAAAACAGGGCAGGCGTGATTATGCGGTGGTAATGCTTGCGCTTGACACCGGCCTTAGATGGTCGGACATTGCCAAGATGCAGCTTTCCGACATTTTATGGGAGAAGCGGGAAATCCGGGTGAAACAGGAAAAGACGGACACTCCGCTTACACTTCCGTTGACGCTCCGGGCAGGGACTGCTGTAGCAGACTATATATTAGAGGCCAGGCCGAAATACAGCAGTCCATATGTTTTTCTCCGCCTCAGAAAACCTTACTCTCCTATGCTTTCATCTGCGTCTCCCACAAAGGACCTCATGGGACGTTACTTCAAGAAAAATGGTATAGAACACCATTTCGGTGATGGAAAGACATTTCACGGGCTCCGCAGGACTATGGGAACCAATCTCGTCAGGAACGGGACCCCGCCGGAAGAGGTGTCACAGATCTTGGGCCACTGCGATATAAATTCGTCCAGGCACTATATATCCCTCCATGATGAAATGCTGGCTGAATGCTGCATGGACATCAGCATGTTCGCTACAGAGAAGGAGGGGCTACAATGAAAACAAAACAGAAAACATTTGTATTTGCAAGCCTTTTTGCCGATGACATCCAGGGGATGGTGGAATACAAAGCCGCGCTCGGACATAAATGCGAAAGCTATGCCTGGGCCCTGCAGACTTTTGACCGGTACTGCCTGTCCCATCATCCGGATTCCGGCACGCTCACCCAGGAGATCGCATTTGGCTTCTGTCAGGCCGGGACAGATGGGAAAAACTGCGGATACCGCGCAGGCACAGTCCGGGAATTCGGCCGTTACCTCTCTGCCATAGGGAAAGAGGCATACATCCTTCCCATGAATTTCTTCCCGCAGAAAAAAGCAGACCTTCCCTATATCATGTCAGATAATGAGATCCGGTCATTTTTCGGGGCGGCAGACCGTTATCCTCATGCGGACAACAGCCCCCTGCTCGAATATACGGTTCCGGTAATCTTCAGGCTCCAGTTCGCTACGGGAATGAGGCCGCAGGAAGCAAGGACCCTGAAGCGGGCCGACTTTAATTTTTCGAAAAACATGATATATATAGATGAAGCAAAAGGCCATAGGGACCGCAGGATTTTGACTCTGCCGAATGTGATGGAACTGTGCAGGAAATATGACGCCATAGCAGAATCCCTCCATCCTGGCAGGACATATTTCTTCCCGTCCCCTGACGGCAGCCCATACACGCATGGCTGGATGACGGAAAAATTCCACAAATGCTGGGAAAATGCCGGGAACAATACATCTTCCAAAAGCTGTACCCCCTATGATCTCAGACATAATTTCGCAACAAGGACGCTCATGCGCTGGGTGGAGGAAGGAAAGGACCTGAATGCATATGCGCCATACTTAAGCACCTACATGGGGCATGTCACTTTTAACAGCACCTTCTATTACATCCACCTTCTGCCAGAGAAGCTGGGTATCCAGAAGTTCATGGACATCCAGGGGATCATCCCGGAGGTGCCGCATGAAAGCTGATGCCTCAAGGGTTCTGGTCCGCAAACATCTCAGGCCGTATTTTACCGTGTTTCTTCCAAAACAACGCAGCTGCAGTGACAACACCATACAGAGTATACATGACACATGGAACCTGTTCCTCCGTTACCTTTCTGCTGCAAAGGGCATTGACAACAGTCGGCTTGCTTTCTCAGATATCGACCCAGCGGTCGTGACTGGATTTCTTGACCAGATGGAATTCGAGAAAGGCTGGAAACCATCAACAAGGAACCAGCGTCTAAGCTGCCTGAGATCATTTTTCAGATATGCGGCATCCATGGAACCTGTTCTTTATCCTTGTTCGGCAGCACTGGGGGAGATACCCTTGAAAAAGGGGGCTGACCGTTCATATGTCATTGAATTCCTGAGCCCAGAAGAGATGAAATCCCTGCTGGCCGTACCGGATACAAAGACAAGACTCGGAGTGAGGGATCAGTTTTTCATGGCGCTGATGTACGATTCGGCAGCAAGGGACTGCGAGATGCTGGGGCTGAAGCTGGAGGATTTCCATGAAGATAACAATGCTGTCTACTTATGGGGCAAAGGCGCAAAGCCCCGGCTTGTTCCTGTTTCAGGGGAGACCACAGCGCTTTTTGTCAACTACCGCAGAAAATTTCATCAGGGTTCAGCCTTACAGGAGCCGTTGTTTTACACGATACATAAAAGGGAGAAGACACCAATGTCGGATGACAATGTTGCCCGTTTCCTCAAAAAATATGCCGATTTAGCGAGAATGGAAAAACCTGACATCCCTGAAAGGATCCATCCCCACATGTTCAGGAAGTTGCGTGCCATGCACCTTTACCGTGCGGGAATGCCGCTGGCCCTTTTAGCGGAATTTCTCGGCCATGAGGATCCAGAAACGACCCGTATCTACGCATATGCTGACACTGAGATGAAACGCAAAGCGATTGAAAAGGCTTCGCAAAATGTTGGGGAAGTCGCCAGCCTCCCCACAGAAAAAGCGTTTTGGGAAGGTGATGACGACATCATCGGGCGACTCTGTAGGGGATACTAATCAAAAAAATTATTCCGATAAAATAGCATAGACAGTTTAATTCATGCAGACTGTATATAGTTTTTTTAGGCGGCCTGTGCTAAAATCGGAATAATCAGAGAATCGGAATAATCAATCTTATAATCTTCACCACCAACCTGGACTCGGAATTCTTCATCAATGAACGTAAAATCCCTGCCAACCTCCAGAATAAAATCCTTCATATTTCTAATCAGGCCCTTTCTTAAATCAGGTTCCTTAAAGTTAGATGGCAAATCCAGAAATTCTATCACATAAGAATCCAAAAATGGATTTTCTTTCAATCCTTTTATCGGCTCAGGTAACAGTTTTTCCTTGGACAACATATATCGTTCATAATACCCACTGTCAATCTGGCGGGATAGTTCTCGTGCCGAATAATTTTCTTTTATACATAGCGTTATATAAAAATGACGCTCTTCGGGTGTTTTCGCTTTTGAAATGATAGCCAGATGGTTTGACCAGCTTATTTGTGACAACAGTGTTGTCACAAATTCATCATCTGCATAAGTTTCATAAAATTTTTTCATACGATACAGACCACGCCTGTTAAATCCTTTAATTCCAGGAAAAGCATTTTGGATTTCTTCTGCCACTGTATCTATATAAGCATCTCCAAATGATGCTTTCATAGATTCTGTACTCAGATATTCTCCCACCCGCCAGTACATCTGAATCAGCTCTTCATTAACCTTTTTCAGTGCATTCTGCCTTGATTGACTAATAATCTGGATGAGATTACCTGCTGATGAGATATCATTTTTCATCAAAATCTACCACCTTTCAAACTTGTGTCAACACTGTTGTCACAAATTATATTCACTCTTTACCAGAATCCCCAAAATTTCTCCCAACTCTGAATTTTGTTTTCTATATCCTAGCTTTTATAATCTCTCCCTTTTTTACAAACATACAAATCGCTTTCTTAGGATTACTCAACATTTCATTTGGAAAAACATTACCTTTTGTCATGTTAAATTCACGTACTACTGTATATACGTCATCTCTTGTTTTAGGCCAGATACATTTCGATTCGCTGATAATTTGAGACGCATGGTTTACAATCTCTTTTTCATAAGTTACAGCTGCCCCATTTATACCTTGTTCTTGAAGAAATGACTCTATCGCCTTTTTCCCTGTTTCTGTCCCATAGTAGCCATGTACCTCAATAGTACAAGTATTTTTTTCAATGATATCTCCAAGCATTATCTCTATAAGCTGCTCTGGCACTTGGGATAAAACATCCGAACTATTAGCAGAATCACTCTTTTTAAGATAATATTTTTGGCACCTTGCTTTTGCACTTTCTACATACTTTCTTTCTGTTTCCTCCTCGTTTGACATATCAATATTCAAATAGGCCTTCAACATTCTTATGGTTGCATTACCAACCTCAAAATTATCACAAAGAAACACGATATTTTTGATGCATTTATCATTGTGATAATATCCATCTTTTCGGATTTCTATTTCATCATCATACAAATCATTTGATTCACGAACTCCTTTTAGTTTCAGATATTTTTCGTATATGCTTGTAAGCACACTGTCGCTTTTTCTACTGTCTTTTGGAACATATAATGTATTCATATCTTTGCGCATAAATTTCTCATCCTTGATAATATCTTTAAATTCCAGTTTTTGATGATGCATAAAAACCCGAAGATAACTGCTGATATTATCCTTATTAATTCCAGACCAAAGTAAATTATGAACAAGACGATAATATACCTGAGAATCAAAATCACAGAAAATATCTTTACCTGCTTCACATAGCGCCTCCTCCTGTAGGCGCATCATAGAAACTATCTCATTGTATTGTGTCTGACATATTTTGGAAAGCGTTTCCAACGTCAACTGATTCTTTTCCTGAATTTTTTCAATAGCCGATAACATTTTCAATAGAGGTTGCTCATAAACAATCCCTTTCTGCTTTTTGCTGTCATATAAAAAATAATATTCTTCTCCACTTCCCCACACATCTCCAAACAAATCCTCCGGGTCTTCCACACTTTCCAACTTTACGGTCAATGTAGTCTGTCCTGTATCTTGACTAAATCTTTTTCCGCAGATATCAAAAGTTAAATCTATACCTAAAATCAAATCCTCTTCATCATCTTCCTGCACTTTTCCATGTAGAATATACACTTTGTCCGGATTTTCACATCCCATCATCAGGTATATCCAATCCATTTCACTTTTTAACGGATAAAAGTCCAGTGTTTCTATTTCATGCTCTTCAATATTTTTTTCTCCAGAGATTTTCGACTTACCTGAACTCCGAATACAATAGTCATTTTCCTTCTGCCATCGTTCTGTAATAAATGTTAATGCTTCAATTGGCTCTTTGCATTTCTCTGCCCAATTCTTCAACAATTGGCTCTGGTACCATTCATCTTCTGCGAGTTTGTCTAATTGCAATGCATCAATACCCGTATTTTCTTTCTGTAAAAGCAAAACAGCAAGACCAAATGATACCCTGTTCATTACACATGTATTGCTTATCTTAAGGGCTGAACTCCTGTATCGAAGCAATGCATCAAGAAAATGCTCTCTATCATAACATTTACCATTTTTATCTTTCAAATGCCCTTTTATTATTGTAACATCATTACAACAAAAAGGATTGATTGGCTGAAAAGTACCATCTATCCCTTTAATAATCGAATGTTCAAAAAGAATGTTATATATTTCCCTATCAAAAACCATCCTTAAAAAGGCTTCACGACCTGCTCCGTCCTTTAAAACCTCTGAATAGTCTATCAATAAATCATTTTTTTCCAAATTATATTCTACAAAAAATCCAATTTCATTATCATGATAATCTTTCTCCTCTTCAATCGTAAACTCTTTTATTTCCCAAAGTGGCTTCGCAGAAAAATAATTCTTATTTTTACTTCTGATCAGAACCCTATTCGTTTCTTTATTATAAAAAATCATGACACCATTTTTTTGATAATTCAACAAGTCCGGGGTATCAATTATCTCTCCAGACGAATGAAGATAGTTTATAAACTGCAGATTGCACTGTTTCATTAATGTTTGGATTATTTTCTGTCCATCTATATTATATGTGAACAATTTTACTGCAAGCTGCAAAATATGTATATGATATAGACTCAAGGGATTATCAACATTGACAAATTCTGGTTTTTCGACAACCTTTGTTATCATCTCATGAATCGGAAATACATACTCTCCATCCTTTTTTATTTCAAAAACAAAATATAGATTGTCCAATTCCTGCAGAAGAATTCTCATTGAGTCACGGAGAGTTTCATCATTTATATTCCAAACATCTCCCGACTCTCTGTGTGCTTTTAACTCGTGTAAAAACCAAACAGTAATCAAGTTACTATTTTCTTTTTCCTCTTCTGTTGCTTCTGCTCCTATCTGTTCGATATTTTCAAATACATTCAACAAATCCTTGATTATTTGTTCCGGAATTCCTGCTTCGTACATAGAATGACAGTACTGCAATAACTGACAATATACTGCCGCAACAAGAAGTCTGTGTTCTGACAATTCTTGCAAACTGCAAGACTCTAACTTCTGAATTGTTCCTGCTATGATATTTTCCCCATATTTTCCTGCCTGCAAAGCCTGTAAGTAAGTTTCAAGACTTTTCATCTGGTACCTCCCGCACTAATCAAAACCAATGCCTTTACAATCACGCTGTCATCTTCCTTAAATTCTGTATCTAACAATTCTGTCAGATATTCTTGCTTTATTCTTTCAAATATTTCTGGCGCAATTACCTTATCCTGTACAGCATAATACAATGTATGAATAAAATTGCTAAAATTTAAAGAATCCAAAGGAATAAGAAATAGCCTTTTGCTATCTAAAATTTCATTCATATATCGCTCGTTTCGGAATAAAAATTCATAAAACTTTCTGAAGTTGCTACCTCTGCCTTCATAACTTCTCAGAATATCACTGCTAAATTTCTTCAAACACCATATCTGTGCCTCCGTAATCGTATTTTTCCCAAAAATGTACCCCAGTGATCCAATATTAAATGGATTTTTCATCAAATAATCTTTCAGCTTTTTCCGTTTTTCTTCTTCAAGCAAAATACCAGTATATTCATTTTCATTTAATTCATAGTTAAAGCTGTCTTCATGCAAAAGTATACTTTTTTCTTCATTAGTCAATGTGCTAATATTTCCAAAATATTTGCTTTTTTCTAAATTAACAGGAAGACCCGCCGAAGGAAGAAATGATATCAATTCATCAAACAGTGCCCTTCCATCAAAATCTGGACGGCAGAAAAAAATAATATCATCTACATACCTATATACATAAAAAGCACCATGTTCAAATTGCGAAAAAGCCCTGTCTAGTAATCGATCCAAAAACATTTCAGCAATTATCCTCGCATAGGCTGGGCCTTGTGGAACACCAATCCTGTGGCCGTTTTTCAATTCTTTCATCAATTTATTATTGTATTCTATTAAAAAAAGGAAGATGTTTTTTGTTTCTTTATCCAATGCATTTTCAAAGGTCCTATATACTGTCAAAAAATCTATATGATCATAGAATCCTTTAAGATCAATATAAAATACTTCAAATTTATCCATAAAAGGAATCTCTGTAAACACTCGAATATGATCTATAAATTTTCCCCATGAAGAATACCAATAATAAAAAATATAATCTTGCGATGTATAAGATACATGGTAACTGAATGATTTCCAACTACTCTTCATCAGGCTGCATAAGCGAAGCGCAAGGTTGGTCGTGATTACACGATCTTTTGCTGAAAGCGAAACTAACATTCTTTTCTTTTCTAGGGATTCTATCCTTTCAAATACTTTAAACCCTGTTGGGGTATACTTTGAAGCCTCCCCTCTTACTACGCCTTTAATCAGTCTATCATAGAACTGCAGATCATATTGTTTCAAATCACAAAGCTGATTCCAAATAGATACATCCGGCACTTCGTCATTCTCTTTTAGGTAATTCTTCTCCTTATCAACTGTATAACGGATATCTGATATAGCTACCTTTTCGTTCAAGTTTTCAAGCTGAATCAGAATATTCTGTTCCAGTCCACATCTTCGCAACAGATAATGCAAGCCTGTTTCACTCTCGTCAAGTGAAGTTTCCATATCTATACCATATATACGATAGAGATAGCCAAAAGTAGCCGGAAAGTATCTCTCACCTAACTTTTCGATATTGCTACTTGTTTTTTTCTCATCATAATTTGGAAATCTCCTAAATACATCTTTCACTAACTGCGCATTAGAGTCACATAAATATAATGTTCCAAGGAGTACTGTCCAATCTTGATGTAGCGAAAGTCCCTGCTCCATCCTTCGAAAAATATGGTCAAACACTACGGTTTCTGACAAGATACTAATTACCTGATCTATCGTGATTTCTATTTCCCCAAGAAGATGATATCTTCTATATTTTAGCACCATTACATCAGATCGGGAAATATCCAAATTAAGCTTTTCTGCTATTTTCCCCACATCATTAGGTGAATAACTATTCATAATATTCAGCTGTTCATTCAGAAACTGCTCTGATTCTGTGTCATCTTTTTCTCTGAATTCTCCAATAAAAAAATACGATCTTGCACCAGATCTATGACATGATAAAGGAAACTTCACTTGCTTTCCAACTATATTATTCCGGCTACTATCTGTGGCTGGAAATCTGTCTAGCCCCCATTGCTCACTCTCTCTAATTTCATATAGGGCTCGACATCTCCTTTCAAGCTCACATACGATGCGAAATCCCAAGTCTTTTGTCACTAAGGTTTTAAATATTATCCATACATGAATTCCTCTCCGTCCAGAAAATTCTGTTAAATAATTAATTCCTATTTCATCTAACATATATATAAACGGAGCAACACATTGCTTATACATAGTATATACATCTGGGCTTACTTTGTCCTTACAATCAAAGTCAAAACATATCCATTTAATCCTATTTGTTCTATATCCCTGCTGATAACACCCCATAGAGCCATGCTTTAAAAGCATATGTTCAATCACAAACGGAGACATGGGAAAATATTTTGTTATATATCTTCCGTCATTCTGTTGAATACCTGCGGCATAAGTATTCACTACAAAAAGAGTGTACTCCAACTGCGCGATATCATGCATAAGCCGATCAACTGCCATAAGACTCTCCTATTTGAAAACAAATCATTGCGTATTTAGTTCACTTGAATTGTATTATAACGTATATCTCTAAAATTATCTATTACTATTGCTCAAAAAAAGCATGATTCGTCCCCGACTCATACCTATTTCTAAAATATATATTCAACTCTTTCTAACCTAACCACCAAAACTCCTTTCACTCAACACCATGCACTAATCTTTACTGTTTGTGTATACAGTCCTTATTTTCCACTATTTTCAAACGCTATGCACACAATACACCCTCAAAACCATACTCCATTTTAGGGTAGCCCAGGATTACAGTATCATAGTCATCCATTTTCAGGGCATCCGCTTTCAATGCCGGGCGTGCTTTTGCATTCTGCTCGGATTTTGCCAGCTCCACGGTTTCCATATGGTTATCCGGATATGGCTTCTCCGTTTCGATGCGGAATACATCCCCGCCTGTCAATTCATGGATCATCTGTGCCGCAGCCCTTGTATTTCCAATCTTCAATTTTACAATTTTCCCTCCCACATAGGCTTCTCCTTCGTGGGAAAAATAAGCGATCAACACTTTTTTCATGGCAATACCTCCATCTTTTATTTTCTTATCTATTCAAAATTACCCCTCCGCCGACTGCGGCAATGCCCTCTGCGACGGTTTTTCCTATAGAACTGCCGCCTTGGCCGCTACCTGCGAAATCCCCGGTGGCCATATACCCTGCACCCGTTCAGCGCTTCCTCCAAAGAGCGGAACTCTTCGTCTGTCAGCTCCACTTTGGACGCATCCAGATTCTCAACAATGCGCTCCTTATTTTTCGAACCCGGTATTGGGACTACATTTGGATATTTGTGCAGCATCCACGCCAGGGAAATCTGTGCGCTGGTGGCATGTTTCATCTCCGCAAATTTTTTCAGAAGGTCAATGATTGGCTGGTTGCCCGCTATGTTTGCTTTGGAAAGCTGCGGGACCCAGTTTCTGACATCATCATGCCTCTCAAATTGTGTATCCACCGTGATCTTCCCGGAAAGAAGCCCGCTGGCGATGGGAGAAAACGGGACAAAACCAATGTTGTTCTCCAGACAGTAAGGAATCACGCCCTGTTCTGCATCCCGCTCTACCATGGAATAAATATTCTGGACTGCAGAAAGCGGCGTCACCCCGTTCGCCTTTTTAATGACGGGTACATCTACCTGTGACAGTCCCCAGCCACGGATCAGTCCATCCTCCATAAGCCTGCCCATAGCTTCCGCAATCTTTTCCACGGACGCACCGCCCATTCTGTGAAGATAATATAAATCCACCCTGTCCGTTCCAAGCCGTGTAAGCGACCCTTCCAAATGTCTGCGGACTGCATTGTAAACAGAGCCCTTTCCAACAGCTTCAAATCCATTTAAGAACAGCTTCGTGGCAATCACCACCTGTTCCCTTACCCCATACAGTGCTTTTCCCACAATGTGCTCATTATGCCCAATGCCGGAAAGGTTCGGGCTGTAGATTTCTGCGGTATCAAAAAACGTGCATCCGTTCCGGTAAGCATTCCGGATTGCTTCCACGCTGTATTCCTCCGGCGGTATCTGTCCATAGCCGTGGGAAAACGCCATACATCCCATGCCGACCTCGGATACTTCAATATCCCTTAATAATCTTGTCTTCATGCCGCCCCCTCTATCAATAACCTGCAAACCTCTGGTCCTTGTCAATATCAGTCATCCTCTGCATCTCTCCCTCTGACAGTTCAAAATCAAAAATCTCAATGTTTTCCTGAATATGCGCCTCATTGCTTGAGCCGGGGATTGCGATATTGCCCGCCTGCAGGTGCCAGCGCAGGATAACCTGTGCGGAAGTCTTGCCGTGGGTTTCGGCTATGCTGCTGATGATT
Source organism: Candidatus Merdisoma sp. JLR.KK006 (assembly GCF_036941035.1). Classification (NCBI taxonomy): domain Bacteria; kingdom Bacillati; phylum Bacillota; class Clostridia; order Lachnospirales; family Lachnospiraceae; genus Candidatus Merdisoma; species Candidatus Merdisoma sp. JLR.KK006. Next base: position 14,058 of record NZ_JAYMNS010000046.1, read on the forward strand.
TCATCATTAAAAAGTGTCTGCGTGTTTCCCCTTCCGCCCAACGGGAACCAGGATTCCATGACCGTCCCGTACCTGGCAATATGCTCCTTCATCTCCATACTCTGATGGTATGGATGGGTTTCGTTCTGGATCAGTGCCGGGACGATTGTCGTCGCATTCACCAGACGGTCAAAGTCCTCCGGCTCATAGTAATTGGACAGCCCGATGGACTTAAGTTTCCCATCTGCAACAGCCTGCTCCATTGCCTGGTATGCCTCCACGTCATTTTCCGGCTGTGAATGGTGGAGGATCATGAGGCCGATATAATCAAGTCCAAGCCTGTCAAGGGATGCATCAATCGCCGCTGCCCCGTCATCGTAATCGTCTGTCCACATCTTGGTCGTCACAAAGATTTCTTCCCTGGTTACAATGCCCTCATCAATCGCCTTCTGTATCCCACGCCCAACGCCGTCTTCATTTCCATATATCCGGGCCGTGTCAATCAGGCGGTATCCGTCACGGAGTGCCCAGTAGACTGAGTTTTCCGCTTCTTCCTGTGAAAGCCTGAAACAGCCGATGCCAAGGATCGGCATTTCATATCCGCTGTTCAATAGGACGGTACCTTTTTCAAGGTCAAATACTCCTGCCGGATTCTTATCATCCGGTGCATCCTCCGCATCCGTACCGGAGGGAAGCTCTGCTTCATCTGTCCCTGTGACATCCGCTGATTCTGTATCCAATTCCGTGTCTGCTTCTGCTCCTCCATGGTCTGACGGTTCGGATGTCCGTGCATCACTCTCTTTGCTGCATCCTGCTATGCTAAATGTCAAAATAAATGTCAAGAATAAAATACTGATTTTTTTCATTATCTGAACTGCCTTTCTTAAAATCTTTTATCCCAATGGTCTAAATCACCGCAATCTGCTTTTTGTATGTTTTCCTGACCATGAACGCCCCGATAAAAAACCGGAGTATTTCCATGATTGGGAATGCCAGCCACACCAGGACCGCACTGCCCGATAAAGATAACAGCCATGCGGAAAGCAGCAGAAATACCGCCTGTGACACCGCAATGATAAAGCTGTCTGCCCCCCGCCCCAATGCCTGCAGAAAACCGGTAAGTATCTGCGTTGTCGTTGTGAGAAGGAGCGACGCCGCAATGATTCTGAGTGCCGGAATCCCTATTTCAAGAACCGCCTCCGATGCATTAAACATGGCAAGCAGAAGCTGCGGCACTGCCAGAAACACAAGGGTCCCGAAAAAGGCAATGACCAGATTTACCAGGATACTCTTTTTCAGGGTTTCCATAATCCGCTCTTTGTTCCCCGCCCCGAAATTATAGGCGATGATGGATATACCAGCCGTACTCATCCCTCCTGCCGGCATAATGACAAAGCTCTGGAGCCGGATATAGATCACATAAATGCCGGGGGCTACTGCGGACAGTGACAGAAGGATATTGTTCATGCCAAATGCGAGGACGGAGATCAGACACTGTGACAGTGCTACAGGAACCCCGACTTTAATGATCTCCGCAATCATGCTTCCATCCGGCAGGAAGCCCTTTCTCTCGAAACGGACTTCTTTGTTGAAATGTAAATTCATCCAGAAACCCACTGCTGCCGCTACGAACTGTGCGATCACAGTAGCATACGCCGCCCCTGCGATTCCCATGGCCGGAAGCCCAAACCATCCAAAGATCATGACAGGGTCAAGCACAATATTTACCACCGCACCCGTCAGCATGGAGACCATGGTCAGATTCGCCTTTCCGGTTGCCGACAAAAGCCTCTCCATCATAACCTGGTGCAGGGCTGCAAAGGCCAGGACACTGATGATCTCACTGTATGAAATGCTCATCTCCAGCACTTCTGCAATATCCGTCTGCATACGGTAAAAGGGCTCCATGGCAAACAAGCCTATAAATACAAAAGCAACAGACACAAGCCATATGAGCAGCATACCGTTTCCAGCCGCATGGTTTACTCCCTGTTTATCCCCCTCTCCCAGTTTTTTTGACAATACGGAATTGACGCCCACGCCAAGCCCGATCCCTATACCCACAGCCAGATACTGGACTGGCATACAAAGGGAAATTGCCGTTAATGCAGAATCGCCAAGCCTCGCCACATACATGCTGTCCACAAGCCCGTACAAAACCTGGACAAGCATGGAGATGATCAGCGGCAGGGACATCTTCCTTAAAAGTTTTCCTATGGGAAGCGTCCCCATCTCATTTTCCGCTGGGGTTTCATCTTTGGCATTACTGCTTAATTCTATGGTTACTGTTTTTCCTGCCATATGACAGACCTCCTTGACCTTTTTATTTTTCTGTGATATTCTTATATTGTGCAACTCGGGTTGCTTATCTCTTTATGGGTTATTATATCCGTATTAGGAAGTAAAAACAATGGACACTTTTTCTGATAAAGTGAGTTATGCCACACTTTCCGCAAAAAGGTTGCACAAATCCCAAGGAGGCAGTAAAAATGCTGATCAACGGCACAGAAGATTTAAGGGTACAGAAAACCATAGACGCCATACAGAAAACCTTTGAAGACATGATCTGTGAAATGGATTATGAAAAAATCACGGTCAAAGAACTCTGCGAAAGGGCACGGATCAATAAAAAAACTTTTTACCGGTATTATTCCGTTCTTGATGACCTGCTGGCAGAGCTGCAGGGAGTTATGATAGAAGAATATCTGGAACGGATCAAAAACTACCGGATTCCGGAGGACCTTGATAAGATCAACCGTGAATTTTTTCTTTATTCCGCAGAAAAGGGGTCTGTCTACGAAAAAATCACCTGCAGCGGTAATTACGGATATATCCGGGGCAGGATGATCAGCAATGTGATGAATTCCACTTGGAAAAACTCCGCATGGCTCCAGCTTCTGGAGCCGCCAAAACAAAATATCCTGCTGCATTTCATCCAGACCTCTACTGTGGAAATGTACAGCCAGTGGGTAGCGGATGGGAAAAAAATCCCCTTGGATGAAATGATAAACATATCAAACCAGCTTCTATGTGCCGGTGTAAACGGCTTTGTGGAATGCAATGCCCCAATCTGATAAAGCATTTTGATTTTGCCTTTAGGGGGGCAAAAAGGGACCATGTTAATTTCCATTGCTTGTGGCAATGCAAAGTTTTTCCTATAATAACAACCGAAAGAAAGGAGGCTATTGTTGATGCTCAGCGAAAATATGAAAGCAATCAGAAAATCAAAAGGACTTTCACAGCAGGAGCTTGCCGTCAAGCTGAATGTGGTTCGGCAAACAATTTCTAAATGGGAGCAAGGATTGTCAGTTCCCGATTCCGATATGTTGATCTCCATATCGGAAGTGCTTGAAACACCCGTGAGTACGTTGCTTGGAGAAAAGGTCATTGAGGCGAAAGTTGATGACTTAAAGGCGATTTCCGCAAAGCTGGAGGTGATAAACCTGCAGCTTGCACAGAGAAAAACCACAAGAAAGCGAATGCTTCTTTGGTTCCTTATCTCATTATGCGTAGTCATAGCAGCAATTTTTGCAATTTTATTGGCATTAGAAAGCCCCTATTTGGGTTGGGATTACAGTGATCCTGAAACTGCTGTTCTTGGAGTGGCATTTCACTCATTTGAATGGCTGTTTGTCAGAGCAGCACCGATTATTCTTATTGGTGCAATCATTGGAATTTTTTCTACACGGTAGAAAGAATCAAATGGACATGCCAGGGGCAAAATAGTCCAGCTAAGAAATGTCAAGTGTTTTAAGAAATATTTTATGCTGGACGGTAAAGTCACAAAGGCACACGAGAGGAACTTTCATGAGTGCCCTTTCGAATGAAAGTTTCTCTCATTACAGGTGTGTCGAAGTGACTTTACCCTTTAGAACCGTTGCGCAGCAACTTAAGATAGAAGTTTAATAGTTGTTAGATTGTCAAACAGGAGGTTTTTCAAAAATGAACAAAAAGAAAACCGGTATAGCTGTTGCAATAGCAGCCGTGCTGGGATTGGGTTCCATATTATTATACAATCATCAAACATTTTCTGGTGAATATGTACCTGCTGATGATGAAATAGCACTGCATATACAATTAGATACGGAAGAAGATATCGGATTATTGGTTTTCGATTATCGTGCAGATGATCACGAATACAGTGGTGGTACGTCAAATGCGGATAGATCGTTAATCAAGCATAATTCTGATAACATTGTGGTATGGAAAAAGGAGACACTAAACAGTTCTTCTGATACTGTAGAGTTGTCGATTCAATTAAGAATCATAACTGAATATGTGGAACCAAATTACGAAAATATATATCCGGAAAACATCACCCAATATGTAAATCCTATCTCATGGGAAGCACGCTTTGGTGAATCATATTTTATTACTATTACCGGCAGTAAGGCAAATGGGTATAAAGCGGTTTTAGAGGAATAGCCGTTTATAAAAACACATCAGGAACACGAAAATGAACACCTAACGGCGGCAATGTCATTAAGTTAAGCACCAAAAAGCTTGTGAAGGCTTCGGGCAAGAACCGCCACCCCTGGCCGGGGCGGCCCTCCTCCCCTACGCCGGACATTTGTTGAAGCTTAACTTAATGACATTGCTAACGGCGGTTACTCTTTTGCATCTTGAGCTGGCCAAGCATGAAAGGTCCGAGATGATAAAAATGGGGGCTGTTGCAAATAAGCGGCAGCCCCTAAGATTTTCTCGATAACCTGTATTCTTACTCTGTCTTTTAGTTGTGATACCCAATCCTCTGAATATGCTTATGATGAAGCCCCGTAATCCAGTCCACGTCATCGGTGTACCAGCTCATGATCTCCAGCATTTTTGTCTCCCAGGCGATGGTGGCCTGGCGGCTTTCCTCGGTCTCTTCGGTTTCCATGGTTACGTCGATCTCGTTGTAACCGAATATATAGTCTCCGGCGTTCCAGATGGAAAAATTGCTGTCGGGACCCTGGGTGATTTTTCCGTTTCTTGCCTCTACCAGTCCGTCATGGCGAAGCTTGTACTCTTCCTGCATCCCCGGCTTTAATTTTGTCACAAACACCCGGTGGCGTATCAGCTCCTTGTTTTCCCGGACTACGCCGAAGTCCTCGTACATGAGACGCATGGGCTCTCCCGGAGTGGAAATCCAGGTAAAGGTGCCGTCCATGATTTCCTCCAGCTTATGAAAGTCTTCCCAGTCCTTTTGGGATATTGTCACGCCGTCCGGCGTCTCGCAGTAGCCGAACACCTTGTCCTCAATATTCCAAAGGCTGAAATTCCGGATGCCGATTCGATCCAGGATTTCAACCAGAGGCTTCCATGCCTCTCCTAATTTCTGCCTGTAGGCATTGAAGCAGCCAGTCTGAATCCGCATTGCCACCGCATGTCTTTCCATAGTGATACCCTCCTGTTTCAGTTTTGCAGCACCTATACCGGTGCTGTTGTTTTATTGTTCTGTGAATTGGAAACTCTTTTTACTGGGTTTTTTTATTTTCCTTTTCGGCAGCTTCTTTTTGGAAAAACTCATCGATATCATCTTTTACTTTGTTGCCTGTAATTTTCTCATAGGCTTCTATGGTTCCGTTTTTTACTGCCCATTTGATAATAAAATATAATGCCACCAAGATTATGATTGCCGTTCCGCCGCTTATTCCTAATTCTTCCCACATCATTCATCTCTCCAAATCTTACAAACCCAATTCTCATTGCGATTCCTTTTACATCATTACATTCACCAGCTTGGGCCTGCACCCCATATCCTTAAGCTTATTGAAAATCCGGTTTTTATGCTCGGTTCCAAATGCCTCCACGGTGATTCGAAGCTCCACGCCCACATTTCGGTTGGTGCTGACAAACTGGTTGTGATCCAGCTTGATAACATTTGCCTGCTCCTTGGCGATAAGGTCCGCAATCCGCACCAGTTCGCCCGGCTTGTCCGGAAGCAGCACGGACACGGTAAAGATCCGATCCCTCTGACGCAGGCCGAACTGCACTACGGAGGACATGGTGATAATGTCCATATTTCCGCCGCTTAGGATGGATACGATCTTTTTATTCTTTACATCCAGATGGCTTAGGGCCGCCACGGTCAAAAGGCCGGAATTCTCCACTACCATTTTGTGATTCTCCACCACATCCAGGAATGCTACAATCAGCTCGTCATCGGACACGGTGATGATATCGTCCAGGTTTTTCTGAATGTAGGGGAAAATCTTTTCTCCCGGCGTTTTTACCGCTGTGCCGTCCGCTATGGTATTTACGGATGGCAGAGTAGTCACCTTTCCGTTTTTCAGGGATTCCTGCATGCAGTTGGCCCCGGCAGGCTCCACGCCGATGACCTTGATATTGGGATTCAGCATTTTCGCCAGGGTGGAAACTCCTGTGGAAAGCCCTCCTCCCCCGATGGGAACCAGAATGTAGTCTACTAAGGGCAGCTCCTTGACAATCTCCATGGCTATGGTTCCCTGTCCCGTAGCTACCGCCGGATCGTCAAAGGGGTGAATAAAGGTATAGCCCTCCTTATCCGCCAGCTCATAAGCGTGGGCACAGGCTTCGTCGTACACGTCTCCGTAAAGCACTACCTCCGCCCCATAGCTCTTGGTACGCTCTACTTTCATAAGAGGTGTGGTGGTAGGCATTACAATCACTGCCTTTACGCCAAATGCCTTGGCCGCATAAGCTACGCCCTGGGCGTGATTTCCGGCGGAGGCTGTGATCAGTCCCTTTGCCCGTTCTTCTTCAGTCAGTGTGCTGATTTTGTAATAGGCTCCCCGGATCTTGTAAGCTCCTGTAAGCTGCATGTTTTCCGGCTTTAAGTAGACCTTGTTTCCTGTCTGATTGCTGAAGTACTCACTGTATAAGAGCTTTGTCTCAATCGCAACCTGTTTTACCACCTCTGAGGCTTCTTCAAATTTCTCTAATGTCAGCATTGTTTTGTTACTCCTTTATTTTAGTCTGTTTAGCAAGTCACTTATCAATCGTCTCCTCTGTATGCTGTGTCAAAAAGGAGTTCGTAATTGTTCAGTATCTTCACAATTACAATGCAAAATCCATTTAAAATCGCCTGCGGCGATGGAATTTTGCACTCCTGAATCATGTTCTTACGGTCTTAGCAGCAAGTGCTTCGACCTGTACAGAACAGTTACAAGAGTTCTTTTATCATTTTAACGCACTCTCTTACTTGTAGTCAATCCGCTCAATTTTAAAAATAACCGGTCTTGTTCCGTCAGAGCAGCAGGTAATCATTGTGTTTTCTTCTTTCATCCAACCTTTCATACCAAATCTCTTCAAGACCTAATATTATGTAATCCTATCTGCGTCTTCTGGGTATACTCGTCTGTTTTGGTTCGTATGCTTTTAATCCTTCATCACCTGTCAATAATATCCATCAATTACATTTTCCGCATACAACTTCATTACTTCTAAGCATGCATCTTTATAAGGATCATCTCTTTTCGTAATGAAATTTATAAATTACATTTGTATCAATCAATGAG
>NZ_JAYMNS010000047.1:0-19627 GCF_036941035.1 Candidatus Merdisoma sp. JLR.KK006
GGTATGCAGGGTTGGTAAACTGCTGGTTCTGTTGTGCCAGCCAGAAAAAGGATAGCCACCGGCTCCTTATTGTTTTTTCGGCTGGTATTCGGCTGGTAACGGAAAGGGGTAGGGTGTGGGAAGGGGGAAACGGTGAAAAAGGCTATCCGCAAAAGGGCATAGTTGCCCCACGGTGGAAAGCCTCAATGTTACCGTTCCCTGTCCTTGCCCCGCTCCCGTTTCCGGTACAGCTCCAATGCCTTTACAATCGTATCTTCCATCTGTTTCGCAGGCGTCCCCGGTGAAAAATATCTGCTGATACGCTCTTTTGGCATACGAAACTGTTCCTTCTGGTTCCCCTTTTCCTCTGATAAAATAGAGAGGATGACGTCCTCATTCAGCCTCCCCTCGTCTGCAAATTTACGCATTTTAATCGCCTGCGCATGGCTCGGTGTGCAGTCCTCTAACTGCATGGTGTCAAGCAGAATTGTCTGTTGCTCTTTCGGCAGGTAAGACAACTCTACCGCTGGACGTATGGCGATTTTACCGCTGTCAACCATATCCAATATCGGTGTAATTAGCTCGGTTAAACGGATATAGCGACGCACTGTATCTTTACTTTCACCCACCTGCTGTCCTAATATTTCAGCAGATTCTTTCCCTTTTAACTTCCACGCCACTGGCTCGGAAGTTAAATCAGTGCGTTTACCCTGTCTTTTCATTGCATCCAGTTTCAGCTTGTAGGCAAACGCTTTTTCTGACGGCAATATCTGCTCCCTTTGCAGGTTTGAATCTACCATAATTATAATGGCTTCATCATCTGTAAGGTTACGGACAATGCAGGGGATCTCCTTTTTTTCTGCAAGCTCGCTTGCCATTTTACGCCTGTGTCCGGCTATCATTTCATAACCGCCCTCCGGCTTTTCACGGACAAGGGCAGGCACCAGAACGCCATACTGCTTTACGCTCTCCGCCATATCCGCCATGCTTTCGTCCATCTTCACTTTAAACGGGTGGTTGGGAAAATCGCTGATTTCCTCCAATGGGATTTCCCTGACGGATTCCCGGCTTTCGTTGTCCCGTTCCTCCTGCGTGCTGAACAGGTCAGCGGCTGAGGGAAGCGGCATTTTTATCTCTTTCGCCACTGCGTATCACCTCCCTCGTAAATGCTCCATACGCCTTTGCCGCCGCACCGTTCCTGTCATAGCTGTAAATGCTCTGCCCTGCGGCGCTGGTTTCCGCCGCTTTCACCGCAACGGGGATGACCGTCTGGTACACTTTGATTACCCTCCCGTAATTCTGCCTTAAATTGTCGGCTGTGGCACGGGCAAGGTTTGTCCGCATATCTGCCAGCGTCAATAACACACCATCTACCTTTAGTCCGGGGTTAATCTGTCTCTGTACCTTTCCTATGGTTTTCATAAGCTGTGTCATTCCCTTTAAGGGCAGATAATGCGCCTGCACCGGGACAATCACGCTATCCGCCGCCGCAAGCGCATTGATGGTGAGCATACCCAAGCTCGGCATACAGTCAATCAGGATATAGTCATAATCCTTTTTCAACCCGCCAAGATAAGATTTCATGGTGAACTCCCTGCTCATGGCGTTTACAAGCATGATTTCCATGCCTGACAGCTCGATATTCGCCGGAATCAGGTCTACACCCTCGTCATGGTGTAAAATCCCTTCGCCCGCTTCCATCGGTTCGTCACGGATAATCTTTTCCATCTGCGTTGCCAGCGTGACAGAAAGATTGTCCTGGTCTGCCCAACCCAAAGAGGTTGTCAAGTCCCCCTGCGGATCGGCGTCCACAAGCAGCACCCTCTTTCCCTCATTTGCAAGCCCTATCCCTAAGTTTACGGCAGTCGTGGTCTTACCCGTTCCGCCTTTCTGGTTTGCAAGAGCGATTACCTTACATTTAGACATCACGGTTTACCTCCTTTCCTGAAAAATTTAATAGCCACTCCGCATAAGACAGAATGGCTATGTATGGGTTTTGGGCAATAAAAAAACCGACTGATTCTCGTTTTGAAAATCAATCGGCTGTCATTTAAATCCCAAAAAACTTATCAGAGGAACTTAATTCTAATATTTTTGCTTTTTCAATATATTTCTGCTCCACTTTATCAATACGTTCCCGCAATATTGGGATAATATACTGTCCTTTAATCCCTTCACAAATCTCAAAAATTGTTTTTAGCTGATTTATATGTGTATTTTCCATTTTATCATGAATAACAAATTGTGGAACATTCATTCCCAGTTCTATACTATATTGCATATAAGCTAAATCATATGCAACGATAACTGCTTTTTTCTTTCCTGTTCCAACTTTTCCTCCAAGCGACGCAATACTAATAGGAAACTTTTTTTCCTCCTTCCAATTTTCATTATAAGCCAACAAATATTTTTCTCCATAAAGTCTTTGACAATAGTCAGAAAATATTTGATTGAATGTCTTAATCTTATCTTCTATTTTTTCATTATTCATTTGTTTTTCAATATCAGAAAATTCTCTATTAAGATTTTGACGTATCTGCTCCTGTTCTTCCAACAAATGAATAGACTGTTGTATCTCTCCCTTTTTCAACGATAACTCTTCAATCTTCCGATTAAGCATATTCAGTTCATCCAGCAATCCTTCATCCAAAACTTCTATGGTTATTTTTTCTTTCTCCTTTAAAATTTCGGATAACTGTTTCGAATATTGTTCTAATAATTCCTGTTTTGTATATAACTGCCCTTTAATAAAGTCAATCCTATTTTGTATCATTGAATTATGGAAATTCACCATTTCTTCAAAACTCTTTTGCAAATCAGGCATATAACTTTGAGCTTCCGTATAAATTACTTTTAACGTACCAAAATCAATATCCCTTTTCTCTTTAGAAAGATTTTCAATACTCTTATTTATATTCTCTATCTCAAAATCCACTAACTGCATTTTTTCTTGTAAATCGTTGATGCGTACTGTTAGCTTTCGTTTTGTATCTAATTCGTCTCTATAAGAATCCATATAAGATAACTGCTGTCTTTTTTTATATAAATCTGCCAGATCGGAATCAATAATCTCAAGCGACTGTTTCAAAAGACTTAATGATGTTATACTTTTACTTTTTTCTAATGCTTGAATTGTTTTTTGGCACTCGGCTATTCTTCCTGCAAGTTCATTCTTTTTGCTAATCAACTTTTCGGTATATATCTGAAACAAGAAACAATAAATCGCATCATAGTCATCCGATGTAGTCATTATCGGCAGATATTTTATCATCTTATCTTCCGCCGTATTTTCCAATCTTACAAATTTTGGTATCAACTGCCTAAATGTCGGATTTGGCTCACTTAAATTAAATAATAATCTCTTTAACTCATTCCAAAACTCCTGTTGATTATAACTCTCATCTAAAATATACTTGTTTCCTCTAGGATATAAATCCCTTTTAATTGAATATAGTTTCCCTTTTTGGTCTACCAAAATCAACTCGGCCTGAACTTTATATTCACTCAAAAAATCTTTCACATCTTTATTATCACTTCTTGTATCTGAATCATAATAAAGCTCTCTAACGGATTTTGCCCCTAAACACAAATCAATTATCTTTATTGTTGTAGATTTACCAACACTATTGCCACTTTCAATAAGATCTTCAGGTGTATTATCTACAATCAAATTAAGTCCTTTTAAATTAAATGTTATGTCTCTAATAATATCTTCAGAAGGCTGTGTTTTGCGTACTATTAACTTTTTTATTTTCATAATACACCTTTCCTTCCTTTATTTTTATAAGTGACAGTATAAAAAGCCAATCTAAAGCATAATAAATAAAATCTACATGAATCTTCTCATTGATTTGTTGTTGAACCTCTAATAAAATTTCTTCTATAGGTATAACTTTTCTTTGTTCTAAAATAGTTAATAGAATTCCACCTAAATAATATAAAGACCTATTCGGTTCACGTTCAACATTCACAATCATAATGGTTTCTCCAATATTTTGCACTCCATAAAACAATAACATGTAAAACATGTCACTCCTAATTCCATATCCTCTATGTACATAATATCTATTTCATTCGCAGCTTTTACAGTCTCAAATATTTTGTCCTGTACCATGTCTATTATCTTATCTGAATTTTGTCTTATTATATCAATATCTTCTTTACCAAAATCTTTGTTTTCTAGCAAAATAGTTCCTCTTTCCTTCATATACCATGAATAGACACAATTCAGTATTTTTGCTTTTCCTCTCATGTTGGAATCATCATAAGCGTTTAAGTACCCTTCACAGATAGAATAATACGCAGAAAAATACCTTATTATATCCTTATACTTAATCACATGATTATATTCTATCTTTTCATCTGGTTTAAACTCTTTCGAATCAAATGTGCTTTCTATATCGTCACTTGAACATACTTCTCCCAATGATTTTACTACAGCTGAGATTAACGAAGGAATTCTCACAGCATTTTTAATTGAAACTTCGATATTTCCTTTGTTCTCTCCTACAATCAATCCTTGATTGCTTCCACTATTATCTATTTTGTAATCATTTCTTGTCATTTATGAATGTCTCCCGAATTATTTCCAATTAAAATACCGGAATTATTCCCACTATTTGAAACCCGCATATTTCCTTTATTTTCAATATTTCTACTATGTTCTTCTTTTATTTGTTCCAATATCCTTTTCGATTCGTTTTTCGCTCTTACTGCTATAATCGTTGAAATAACTGTAGCCACGGCCCCTATCGCAGTAAATATCAATGTCCAATCCATTTTCTTTCTCCTCCTAAGTTCCATTACTATTTTAACAAAATTTATTATACTAGTCTATATCCTCGCATCATAATTTTGTGCTATCCAGTCCATTACACGAATCCAGGTCACAAACTCCACCCGTCCGCCTAGTGTTATTTCGTCCATAATCCCCCATCTTGTCCACAAAATACGGTACAATCAGCACCAAATAACACTAAATAATGCGGTTTTCACCCTGTCCCCAAATTAGGACACAAAATATTCCACTGCGTTATTGGGAAAGAATTCTTTGAATTCACCATAAAGCTGGGCCGCTAATGTCTTATTATGAGCGATTATGAGCGTTGGCTTATTTAATTGTTGGATAACATTCGCCATTGTGAAAGTTTTACCGGAACCAGTAACGCCCAAAAGCGTTTCACATTGATTGCCTTCTTTAAAACCCTGTACCAGCCGTTCAATGGCTTGCGGCTGATCACCCGTTGGTTGGTATTCCGATACCAGTTCAAAATGATCCATGAAAGTCCTCCTTTATGAATACATTATATAATCCCATTAAGCAAGGCTTATTATAACAAAAATCCTTTTAAAAGTACATAGAAAAAGGAACAAATATTCGATTTTTGTCCATTTTTCTTTCGCTGCACTCAGCCATCTCTCTGAAAAACAGACTTAAATCCCATAAACAGAAACGTGCGCCGCAAGGCGCACAGTAAAAAAGGTACAGAACAAGTAAGCTTTTTGTTCTGTACCTCTTTTTGCTCATCATTCCATTTTCATCAGTCACCACAGCGCTTCAAGATAGTCCTAACTCTCTTTCACCCCAATGGCCTCAACCTCACAAAGCACTCCCTTAGGCAGCTCCTTCACCGCAACGCAGCTCCTTGCCGGCTTAGATACAAAGTACTCCTCATACACCTGATTAAACGCACCAAAATCAGCCATATCAGCCAAAAAACAAGTTGTTTTTATTACATTCTCATAGCCAATCCCCGCAGCCTTCAGAACCTCTCCCACATTCTTGCAACTCTGGCGCGCTTGCGCTTCAATCCCCTTCGGAACCTCACCTGTCTCCGGATTCACCGGAATCTGGCCGGAAGAAAAAATAAATCCGTTTACTTCCATCCCCTGAGAATAGGGACCAATAGCCGCCGGCGCTTTTGTAGTTGATATTACTCTCACGCTCTTTTCTCCTATCTTCTTTTTTATTCTTTTATCCTGCTAAATCCTCATTTCTACTGAGGCATAGCAATCTCTCCTTCCGGCGCACCTGCTTCCTGCGGAATCTCTCCTTCCGGCTGGTCACCAATATCTCCCGGCATCATCCCATCTGCTGAATTTGGCTGCACAATTCCTCCGATCAAGTTGCCGAAATGTAACGGACAGGGCATTGCCACAAGGGGCGAACCTGAAACATCATTGTTCTCCGGCACCAAAGTAATTATTCGGTATTCATGAAGAGGACAAGCATCTGTAGCCAATCCTCCGCTCTCTATACATACCTCACCTGCCACATGCACATTGCAGTACTCTGTAGGCGTACTCCCTGCCGCAAAATACTCTGACTTTATCGCCCCGCAGACTCCGGGAATCGGAAGCTTCCCTGATGCCGCACAAACAGTTGCGCTGGTAACAGAATCTGGCTTGGGGAAATCCTTGTTCTCCAGATTCTCATGAATTCGTGACATAACATTTTTCCAGATAAGCTTATGATAACTTGTCTCTCCCTTCCCAAGCTTATGGTTATTGTCAAAGCCGCCCCAGATGCCGGCCGTATAATAAGGCGTATATCCTACAAACCAGACGTCATTATTTTTAGATGTAGTACCGGTTTTTCCTGCAATCGTCATGCCGCTGAAGCGAACCGCGCCGCCAGTACCCTGATTTACTACATCCTTCATAGCGCTTGTCAAAAGCCATGCCGTACTGTCTTTCAGCACCGTTCTGGTATAGGATACTGAATTATCAATCAGTACATTACCGTCACGATCCAAAATTCTGGTATAGAATACAGGCTTTGTATAAACACCGCCGTTGGCAATCGTAGCATAAGCGGCTGTCAGTTCCAGATTGGTCACACCTCTGGTAAGTCCGCCCAATGCCATGGCCTGGGTATAGTCATTGTTTCCATTGACAGTCTCTTTCTGCAGCGTCGTAATTCCCATATTTTCCAGATAAGTAATGCCAAGTGCCGGCGTAATATCTGTAAGTGTCTTAACTGCCACAATATTCATAGACTGCTCAATACCTTTGCGCAGGGATGTCCATCCCTGATATGCTTCGCCATTCCAGTTCCGTACCGGGCGTCCGCCCTCATAATTATAGGGTGCATCATATTGTGTGGTTGCAAGGCTCATACCTGCCGAATCTAAAGCAGCCGCATAAGCAGCCACCACCTTAAAGGTTGATCCTGGCTGACGCACTGTATCTATTGCCCGGTTCAAGGTAAGATTAGCTGTCTTTTCCCCACGGCCTCCTACAATTCCTTTTACATATCCTGTAGCCTGATCCATCACAACCATAGAAGCTTGAGGCTGGATAGTCATTTCCGCTCGCTCATATACGGTATCGCCTTCTTCCACTACAGCTGCCTTGTAGGCATCAATGTAACTCTGTGCTTCTTCCTCTGTATCAAAGAGAAGTTCAAAACTGGAGGATTCGTTCTTTTTAAAATACGCCTCCATCATTTCCTTACTGTGATTTACCTGTTCACCATCTGGCTTTACAACTGTCAGAGCATAGTCCAAGCCAATGCGTACATTAGGGGGATAGTTCTCTTCATTGCCCAGCTCTTCATCCATAATCGCCTGAATCTCCGGATCCTGAGCCGTCTCAATGGTCAAGCCTCCATAATAAACCAGATTATATGCCTGCTGCGAGGTATATCCCTTAACCTCTTGAAGGTCATTGAGCACCTGCTCAATGGTAGCATCCACATAGTAAGAAAAGACTTCTGTTTCGCTTTTGGTCTGATTGGTGGTCTGAATACGGGCATACACATCGTCAGTTATGGCCTCCTCATATTCACTGGAGGTTATATACCCCTGATCCCTCATATACTGCAGGACCAGCTCCTGTCTTTCCCTGTTCTTCTCCTGATTGCTGATAGGATTATATCCGGTAGGGCTCTTGGTGATTCCGGCAATTACTGCTGCCTCGGAAATGGTAAGGTCCTTCACATCCTTATTAAAATAGCGATTGGCCGCTGCCTGAACTCCAAGAGAATTCTGCCCTAGATTAATGGTGTTCAGATATGCTTCCAGGATCTCCTCCTTGGTCATATTCTTTTCCAATTCTACTGCCAAAAACTGCTCCTGAAGCTTTCGTTCCACCTTTTCTGCCGTAGTGCTTTCACTCATAAAATCAAATACACTGTTCTTCAATAACTGCTGGGTTATGGTGCTGGCGCCCTCTGTCCTCTTAAAGCCGCTGGCAACTCCGCGGACACCTGCACGTATAATTCCCCTTAAGTCAATTCCGTTATGCTCATAGAATCGCTCGTCTTCAATAGCCACAAAGGCATCCTGGACATGTTGCGGAACATTCTCAATATCTACCCATATACGGTTAGAACCTGCCGCCACCAGTTCCGTCATCTGCCCGCCTTCAGAGTCCAGCATCACGGATTTGTATCCTGTAGGAATAACACTAGTGCTGTCAATGCCAGGGGCATTGTCAATGACCCCCTTTACGACACCAATTCCTGCACACATACCTGCAACACCTGCGGCCAGCAAGCAGACAAAAAATGCTTTTATAAATAAAGCACATGCTTTTTTCCCAATTTTTGGAGCTTTGGAGTTCATAGACTTCTGCTTTTTTGAAGTCCCTCTCTTTCCATAGTTCATTTTTTAGCCTCCTCTACATCCAATCATTATAGCAAATATTCCTGCGGGAATAAAGTCAAAAATAAAAATTCACATTATCTTGCGTTTTTGATAAGGTTTCTTTATAATATTTTTAATGTAACTTTTTAATTCTCAGGACAGTTTTCGACAGTCTTTGCGGCTAATACCCTTTATAATACTCTCCAAAAGGAATCTGAAGAAGGAGAGTATCATGCAAAAGGAATTTTTAATTGAAACCCGGGCTGTCGCAGATGAAAAAGGAAACCTGCTGAATCTGAAATATTACCTCATCGAAGAAGAACAGCCTCAGTCCATAACCCCTCTCTACCGTATCTGCATCAAAAAGTCTATCGCAGAGAAGCCTGATGTGGAGGAAACAGAAAGCACTCCGCCTGTCTCTCACTCAGAAGCCTTTGCCCGACAGATGCTCCGGCGGCTGATTACCAATGCAGTCACACCCGTCTGTCTGTTGGAAATCGTAGATGACATGATGACTGGTGAAAGTGGACAGGCTTCCTAGATTTATATATGAAAGGAATCCTTATGTCAGAATCGTACAGTTTTACTTACATAGGCGGTATAGGTGAGATAACAGAAAAAAAATCACGTTTTATTGCCACAGTGGAGCCTGTAAAGTCCGAAGAAGATGCATTGGCTTTTATTGAACGCATTCGCAGACAGTACTGGGATGCTTCCCATAACTGTACTGCTTTTACCATAGGAAATAATCACCAGCTTACTCGCTGCAGCGATGATCGTGAGCCTGCCGGAACTGCCGGGAGACCTATGCTGGATGTTCTTTTGGGCGAAAACATACACGATACTGCCGTTGTAGTCACACGCTATTTCGGCGGCACACTGTTGGGAACCGGTGGTCTTGTGCGGGCTTATTCTGCTGCCGTTCGGGAGGGCCTGCGTCAGGCTGTGATTCTGGATAAACGTCCCGGTATCCCTCTGACCATTCATACAGATTATAACGGCATCGGAAAGATCCAGTATATTCTAAGTCAAGATAAGATTCCGATTCTTCGTTCCGAATATACAGATTCCGTTCTTCTGGAAGCCCTTGTTCCCGTTTCCCTTTTGAAAGCCATCACCTCATCAATCACAGAGAGCACCAGCGGACAGGCTCTCTTAAAGGCCGGAGCTCCGTGTCTGTATGCGCTTTCGGACGGGAAGACACTTTTATTTGAGGAGGAAGTAATATGAAAATGGGCCTTATCCCCAGACGTAATTTACTTTTATTGAGTCTGCTGACGGCAGGCTCACTGTTTTTTCTCATTTCTTCCGTTTCCGCCTCCTATTACCAGGCGCATCCTGACGAACCTGCTTTTCTTCTCCGCATCAATGAGGTCTGTACCATAAACCCTGGAACTAAGACCGGTGAAGCATTTATCTATGAGGATTACATTGAACTGTATAATCCTTCTGATACGGAGATCTCGCTGGATCACCTGTATCTGTCAGATACCACCAAAGATTATGCTCTGGTCCCCCTGTCTGGCGGCATCATTCCGGCAGGCGGCTACTATGTAGTCTATGCCGACGGCGGAGACGGCTCTGTTCCCGAGGGTTATGACAGTCTGCCTTTCCGTCTCTCCGAAAATGAAACCATCACCCTTAGTTACTGCGCCGAATCCCAAAATGGCACTAAAAACTTTTTCCCCATTGACTCTCTTTTTATTCCCTCTCTGTCCCCTGGAATCGTATATGCACGCACAGAGGATGGTATGGGAGTTCCAAAAGCGATGCGTCCGTCTCCCGGAGCTTCTAACCAAACTGCCTCTCTCCTGTTGGAGTCTCCTGCTTTTTCTATGGAAAGCGGTTTTTATACTGCCCCATTTACAGTTCAGATTCAGGTCCCCGAGAATCTTTCTGTCTATTATACTTTGGATGGAAGTGAACCCACACCAGATGATTACTTCTATACAGGACCATTGACTTTTTCAGATCCAAGTCCAAACAGTAATGTATTTTCAGTTCGGGAAGATATCACTTCGCAAACGAGCGCCTATGCTTCCCCTGACACACCTGTTGACAAAGCACTGATTCTGCGGGCAGCTGCATATGACGAAAGCGGAAACTACAGTCAAACAATTACTGCTTCCTATTTTCTTGACTTTGAAAAGAAAACCGGCCTGGAAAATATTTCCGTTCTCTCCCTTGTGACAGATCCTGCAAATCTTTTTGATGATCATAGCGGAATCTATGTCCGCGGCAGCCGCTATGAGCAGGGGGTTGCAAATGCGGAAATCAGTCCCGATCTTTCTTGGAGCAAATTAACAGATTACCTGAATTACTATCTGAGAGGAACTATTTCTGAACGGCCTGCCCATCTGACTCTTATGGACAGCAGTCACAGCCTGCTGTTAGAAGAAGAATGCGGTATCCGCATTCGCGGAAATGAATCCCGAAGCTTTCCGCAAAAAAGCTTTACTCTATTTGCCAGAAAGCGTTATGGTTCCGATACCTTTGCTCCTGTTTTTTTTGATACTGGTTTTTCTTATCCAGATCTGATTTTAAACAGCAGCAAAGAGCTGAAAAAAGTATTTTTCTTTTCTTTGGTGGAAGATCGTTCTGCTGCCGTTCAGAGATATACACCCTGTCAGGTTTTTCTAAACGGAGAATACTGGGGAATGTATTACTTAATGGAAAAATATTCTGCAGAATACCTGGAAAACCACTATGGAATAGAAAAAGAAAACAGTCTTCTAATCAAGACTGCCTGGGAAGTTCAGGAGGGAGATCCCGATGATGTATCCCAGTTCCAATATCTTCAGAATTACTTGGACTTGGACATGTCCGACCCAGGACTTTATGAGGATCTTCAGGAACTGATGGATATGCAGAGCTTTATTGATTGGATGTGCACCAATATCTATATTGCCAATACAGATTCAAAGCCTCTGGGCGGCAATGTATTTACGTGGAGAGCCTCCCTTCCTGGCTGGAAAGAATATGAAGACGGAAAATGGCGATGGATGCTTTACGATCTGGATGATTCTCTTGGCGTTGGAATCAATTCAGATTCACCGGCCTATTTGATCGACTCCTTTGTAGATTGTCCCGACTATTCTCCTGCCGGATTTCTGGATGACGAACCTATGCCTTCCCTCATGAGAAATGAGGATTTCCGGCGTCAGTTTGTTTTGACCTTTATGGATATGGCCAATGAGAATTTTAAGCCTTCCAGAGTTTTGCCCCTCCTTGATCAGTTGGAAGCGCAATATTCCAATGCCGCCGCCAAAAGCTACGAACGCTGGAATACGGTCCCTTTGGATGCACCTTTTGAAGATCAAATAGAAGAACTGCGCAGCTTTTTTGCAAACCGATATGACGCAATCGTCCCTTACCTTGCCAAACATTTTTCCCTGACCGGAGAGCTTGTTCCTTTGACCCTGTCCGCCGAGAACCCGGAGGGCGGAATCATAACATTGAATACCCTCTCCCCGGATCTTACATCCGGCAGCTGGACGGGAAGTTATTACACTGATTATCCTTTAACCCTTACTGCTGAACCATTAGATGGTCACACGTTCCTGGGCTGGGAAGTCACAGACTGCCAGATTTTGTCCAATTCTACAGCGCCAACGGTTCAAATACAATTGAGGGGCGGCACCACCCCATCTGTAAAAGCCATTTTTTCTAAATGAGCAAAAACGAAAAGAGACCGCTGCAAATGAAATAAAAGCTCACATTTTGCGGCAGTCTCTTTTTATATTATCTTATTTCACACTATCTTTTTATCTGTCCATAGTAAGCATTTTCTCCATGCTTCCGCAAGAAATGCTTATCCTGAATCACCTGGGGCGCCGGCGCTGCGCCGGGCTTTAACAGTTCTGTACGACAGGCCATCTTTGCCACTTCCTCAAGAACAACTGCATTGTGAACAGCGTTATCCGCATCGGTTCCCCAGGTAAAGGGGCCATGATTAGTGCAGAGCACGCCGGGAATATGCATGGGATTCTTTCCCTGGAATGTTTCAATAATTACCAGACCTGTATTCTTCTCATATTCTCCGTTGATCTCCTCTGCTGTCAGGCTTCTGGCGCAGGGAATCTCTCCATAAAAATAATCTGCATGTGTAGTTCCGTAACAGGGAATGCTTCTTCCTGCCTGTGCCCAGGAGGTCGCCCAGGGAGAATGGGTATGCACAATGCCCCCTACCTCTGTAAATGCCTTGTAGAGCTCCAGATGTGTAGGCGTGTCGGAAGAAGGATTGTAATCTCCCTCCACCTTATTGCCGTCAAGATCCATGACAACCATATCTTCCGGCTTTAATTCATCGTAATCCACTCCGCTGGGTTTGATTACGAATAAACCGCTTGCCCGGTCTATTCCGCTGACATTTCCCCACGTGTAGGTAATCAGCCCCCGCCTGGGCAGCTCCATATTGGCCTCATAAACCTGTTTTTTCAGTGCTTCTAACATGTTCTTTCTCCTTCCCTGTCTTAATTTTCTTTTTGATCCAGTAAAGTCCTCATGGACTTATTGGCAAAAAGCAGATCCTCTTTCCATTTCTCGTTGCCAAGATACCAGAACTCTGTTACAAATTTGCGTACACCCATGGCCCATGCTGTGTCAATCATTGATGGGAAATCCACCTGTCCATCCCCAAACATCATATCCCGAAACTTTCCTGGCTCTGTTTCTTTCAGATGCATAGAAGTAATATGACCCTTGCAGCTTCTCAAATCCTCCAGCACATCTGTACCATAGGTAATCGCCGCATTATTTATATTACCACAATCTGGATAAACATTCAAATAGGTAGAATTGACAGCTTTCACATAGTCCATAGATTTCTGACAGGTATTCATAAATTCTGTTTCCATGGTCTCAAAACCCATAAGGACACCGGCTCTGGCTGCCATAAGTGTGCATTTTTTTAAATTCTCCCCAAATCTGGCTGCCGTTTCCGGGGTAGAAGGATCATAATACACATCATAGCCTGCAAGCTGAATAATGCGGACCCCCAGATCATCTGCAAGCTGAATTGCTTTTTCCATAATCTCCATTCCTCTCTTACAGATATCCGGATCACCGCTTCCGATTGGATACTTTCGATGTCCTGACAAACACATAGTACGAATGGGGATTCCCACCTCAAACATTGTCTTTATAAGTTCCAGGCGTTCCTCCTTCGTCCATTCAAGACGGGCCAGCTTTTCGTCGGTCTCATCAATACTGATCTCCACGAAGTCATATCCCGCTTCCTTTGCCGCTTTCAGCTTTTCCTTCCAGCTCAGTTCTTTTGGCATAGCCTTCTCATACAGGCCAATGGTGTACGCTTTCATCATTTTTCCTTCTTTCTCCTTTATAAGCTTTCTATCTCATAGAATGCAATTTCATCAATTTCCCGGTTAGCGGACACCAGGCCTGTCTTTGTACCCTTGTCATAACTGCGCACATTTGCCGGTCCTACATCCTCATCCAAAACCTCCATAACATAATCTCTGCCATCGTAGATACATGCCAGAAGATTTCGTTTCCCTTTTCTGTGTCCGATGATGGCTGCACCTTTGCCATCAATCTCTGTTCCCCAGATGCCATGGGCAAATTCATATTTTTCTTCAAAAGTCTTTATACAGGTATACGCACCATCCACCATCTTGTAAATCCGGATAGTATCCCCATGAAATGGTGCCATCACCAGCATCTCCTTCTCGCCGTCTCCGTCAAAGTCTGCAAAGGTCATATCGCTGGCCGCTTCTTCTATCAGGGTCTCCACCGTCCATTCTCCGCCCTTTCTGACCGGAGGAATTACTTTAAAAATACCATTGTCCGCCGCAACTGCTGCCCATACGCCGTCTGCTTCTTCCACACGGCAATAACCATGATTCTTTAAAAGTCCTTCTTTTAAAACCGTGAGGGAAAGTTGATTTTCTTCATTGATCTCGCTCAAATCCTCCGGAAGCTCACACACCCAAATCTTTCCCGGGCTGCTCCAATCTTCCTTATGCTCATGCCCCGACTTCAATGCGCAGGCAATAAGATAATTCACTCCGCCGCTGGTAAGAATATCGAAGCGATGCACAAAGGGCAGATCCACCAGCGTCTTAATCTCCCAGTTATCCTTTCCTTTTGGGGATGCCAAAATAATCTTTGCTTCTTTGGAGTCATTGGGAGAATAGAACTTGTGAGTTGCAAGGAATTCCCCGTTGCTTCCCGGAAGCTGTACCATAGTCATGGTTCCTCCTGGTCCCTCCCATACTGTTTCTTCCAAATTGCCGTCCAAATCAAAGAGAAGGCATTTATTGACCTTCTCTGCGGCAATCAGTATATGCTTCTTGCCGTTATAATTCAGCGGACAAATGGAATAACATTTTTCCAATTCATGTGTTTTGATTTTATTTATTTTCATTTTTTCCTCCTAATCTACCTGATGAACCCAAATCCCCTTTTCCTGAAACTCTCGGACAATCTCCATAGGGGCATCTGTATCCGTAATAATATTGGCTATTAGTTCCGGAGGACAGCTTATAAAACTGCTCCGCTTTCCCAGCTTAGTACAGTCTGCCAAAATATATGAAGCTCTGCTCACACGCTCAAACATCATCTGATTGAGGTTTACCTCATTGAGCAGTTCTGTGGTCATTCCCGTGTCCGGGCTAATGCCTCCGCACCCCATAAAGCTCTTTTTCGCAGTTACCTGGCTCAGATTATTCATGGCAAAATCCCCTACCATGGCGCCCTTTACATAGCGTAGCTCTCCTCCCAAAAGGATAATGGTGGCATGGGATGGATTTTTTTCATTTATAATATTTCCATTGTTGGTTATAATCGTTACATTTCTGCTGGTGATATATTTCACCATAGCCAGGGCGGTAGAACTGGTATTGATAAAAATACTGTCCCCATCTTCCACCAGGCTGGCCGCATACCTGGCTATCCGCTCTCTGCGGAGCTGCTTTTGATTTTCTCCAAAATCGGCTCCAGTCAGCGTATTGTTATTTCTGGCTCCTCCATAAAAACGTTCCAGAAGCTTGTGATCCTCCAAGTACTGCAGATCTCTTCGAATAGTTAAGGGAGATACCTGAAACTGCTCTGCCAGTTGATTGACCGACACATTGCCATTCTCCCGCACAAGCTCCAATACTTTTTCTCTCCGGCCGTTTACAATAGTCCGGCTCATTTTCATATGGTTCTCCCTCCTTTACAAAGCTAAAAAGAGAGTTGCCTTCCGGCTGATTCTACCCGGAAGACACTCTCTTCTCGGCTGTCTTCGTTATACAAATGCCTTTATCCTTCTTATTCGATACCGGCTTCTTTCAGCTTCTCTTCCATCTCCTGCATGGACATAATATTACGAAGGCCAATCACAGTACTTCCCTTCTTCTCAGCATCCTTGAACATGTTGGTAAAGTTCTGTGCACAAAATACTACATCGAACTGAGGCGCTGCACTCTTTCCCTCGGAAAGGGCGCAATGATGAATCTTGCCCGGCTTAATGCCCAATTTCTTGAGCGTCTTTTCCAGCGTCATCTTCATCATCAAGCTAGAACCTGCTCCATTTGCACAGCATACCAAAAAACTCATATTCTCCTTTGCCATAGCCACAATCTCCTTTTCTTTTTGTTTGTGAAATTTATGATTGTTCTATCATTATGATAGTAAAATTTTTCATAAAAATCAATCTTTTTCTATTACTTTTTTATTTTGCTGCTCTTTTTTCCTTCATCTCTTTGTATGCCTCATAATCCTCGGTCATCAGGAAGTAGCCTTCCTTATCTGCACGATATTGAAGCTGGGGAATTGCCAAAAGTGCAATAGCTACAATTGCAACGCCTGCATAGCTTAAGAACTTCATTGCGCCAGTCATTATCGGCCATACAACGGCCCAATCCCACATTCCAAGGTATCCGCCGTATGCTGCCATTCCTACCCAGCCTGCAATAAGCGCAGAACCAAACACCTGGCAAAGACCAGAAATAAATGGCAGAATAAGTGCTGCCTTAATACCGCCCTTCTCATTTGCAAAGATTGCAATGGTTGCATTATCAAAGAACACCGGGACGAATCCGCAGATTACAAGTACAGGGCTCTGCAGCGCTACTAAAACTACAATTGCAAGAATCTGTCCTACAAAACCTGCCAGGAAGCCCAGAGGAACCGCATTAGCAGACCCGAAACCAAATGCTACTGCGCAGTCTACGCCAGGTACGGAACCCGGAAGAATCTTATCTGCAATACCCTGGAAGGACTGCGTCAGCTCCGTAACGAAAGTACGAACGCCCAGCTGCAGGATTGCCAGATATACTGCAAAGTACAGACATGTCTGAATAACATAGAATACCATACTTGCGCCTTCTGCCAGGAAACCCTGTTCTGTCAGGTAATCTCTTCCCAGGATACAGAGAATTGCTCCAAAGAAAATCAGCATTAGAATAGAAGTACATACCATGTTCTCATTGAAGATGGACATAAAGCCCGGAAGCTCAATATCACCAATCTTCTTAACTTCTTTGCCATCCTTCTTCTTACCAAAAAACTTTTCTGCCAGCCAGGTGTTCAGAGCAATGCCGAACATCTGCTGATGGGCTAATGTAATGCCTGCACCGTCTGTCAATTCCTGGCAGGGCTTGATAATCAGGTTGGAGCCCACTGCCCAGTATGCTCCAAGAATCACTGCCATAACAACAATCAGAGCCACATTATGCGTCAAAAGACCCGGAAGTGCAAACATAATCAGCCAGTAAGCTGTTGCTGCCTGCTGTACCTGTACATGCCCTGTAGTAAACAGAGCACGCAGCTTTGTAATCTTGCTGAAACGTACCAGCAGAATATTTACGATAAATGCAATCAGCAGAAGAATCATGGCATCGCCAAAGCCTTTTCCGAACACTTCTTCTACGCCTGCAGTAACTGCATTCTGTCCGAAGTAGGGGTCAATAACCATAGCATCCATATTGAAACGATCTTTCAGTCCTACCAATACAGGGCGGAAGTTACTGACCAATCCTGATGAACCAACTGTCAAAATCAAATATCCTACAATTGCTTTAATTACACCTGCAAGTACATCATACCAAGGTTTTCTCAGCAAAATATAACCAAGAGCTACAATCAGGCCAATCATAAACGCCGGCTGCTGTAAAATATTTGTAGCAAAATACGACCACACTCTCATTAAAATATCCATACACTTACTCCTTTCCAACATACATTCCTTATTTTACCTTTTGTTAATCCAGGTATTGCTCCTGAATCTTCAATAAATCCTCCGGTGTCTTTGCTTTTTCCAAAGCTTTTACCACATTTTCATCCATAAGCATATCAGACAGCTTCATCATATTATTCAGATGCTGCTCGGGATTGCAGGAAGCCAGAGTGAAAAATAACTGGGCATCCTTTTCTGGGTCTCCAGCGGCAAAGCTCACTGGTTTTTCCAGCTTCATAAAGCCAATAGCCGTCTTATTCACGCCTACGGCATTTTCCTGGGAATGAGGCATCGCAACGTTAGGCATAATCACAATATAGGGACCGTGCTTCTCCACACAGGCAATGATGTCTTCCTTATAGTTGGCTTCCACTGTCCCATCCGCCTCCAGGCTCCGGCAGCTCATGCGGATAGCTTCCTTCCAATCCGGCGCTTCCTCTGCAAATAGATAATGTTTTTTCTCTACAAACTCTCTTAACATAATATTTCCCTTTCTCCTTCCATTAATTTGCACATGTTCTGCGCATAAAGGGATATACTCTGCTCTCGGGCTGTTTACTTCGTTACAGGCAAGAGCGGAATGGTATGTTCTGGGGATGCTCAAAGCAGTCCTCAAAACCTCTCCTGTGATGATAGTAAATTTTATCCTTATCCTGTGGGTAGGTATACTTGCCTCCCACCTGCCAGAAGAAGGGATGGAACTTGTACTCGTTGCGATCCTTCTTGAAGTCGTACAGAACCTTGATTTCCTCACAATCGGCCTGGAAATTTGTCCATACATCCCAGTGAATGGGAACTACAACCTTACACTGAAGATTCTCCGCCATGCGCAGGATATCAATAGAGGTCATCTTATCCTGCATACCAATGGGATTTTCTCCAAATGAGCCAAACGCCACATCAATATCATAATCCTTGCCATGTTTTGCAAAGTAGATAGAGAAATGCGAATCACCGGAATGATATATATTGCCCCCTGGAGTCTTTACCAGGTAGTTTACAGCCTTATCATCCATATCTGTAGGGCAGACTCCCGTCAGCTCTTCTCTGTTCTCGCTTGTGTCATCTGTCGTCACAATACAGGTTCGATCAAAGCTGTCTAATGCTACAATCTCCAAATCCTTAATCTTAATGACGTCTCCCGGTTTTACGGTAATGCAGCGCTCCTGGGGAACGCCCCATTTCATCCAGGTCTCTACTGATTTTTTCGGCCCGATGAAAGGAACCGGAATCTCCTTGCCGTTCTCATCTGTCGTTGTCATGCCGCTTTGGATGACATGTGCTGCCCACTCAGCGGACATATGATCCTGATGGTAATGGGTTGCCAGAACTGCATCCACATGTTTGAACGCAAAGGGATCAATTACAAATGGCACATTTCTTAAGTTTGGCTGCATCAGGCGGCCGCCGCACATATTTGCCATCTGATGCCCTGGCTTCATCTTATTATCGCCATGGGTTCTCTTGCCATTTCCGCACCACAGATCAATGGTAATGTTGGTGTTCTCTGGAGTTTTGAACCAGACACCTGTACATCCCAGCCACCACATGGCCACATTGCCGGGCGCCACCACCTCGCTCTCGATGTCCTCCACCAGCCAGGTTCCCCACTCTGGGAAGGTACTCATAATCCAGCTTTCTCGTGTGATTTCATTCACTTTGGACATTTCCCTCATCTCCTTTTCTTTTATAAGTTTCTTTGTTTCTTGATATTTATATTTTACTGAAACCGCTCATTTCTTTCAATCATTTTTATGATTATTTGAACTGTTTTATGTTCTTTTTATGATTTATTTGAAATTTTTGTTCGTTATGTACATTTAAATTCGTTTTTTATTGCATTTTTCCCTATATTATTGTGATGACTGCACAATCATTC
>NZ_JAYMNS010000048.1:0-19276 GCF_036941035.1 Candidatus Merdisoma sp. JLR.KK006
AGAGCAGTTTCTTTCCCTGACGCAGGCGCAATTTACAAAGAAATACAATGGAGAAAACAGTGCTTATGTCAATCGGAGAAATATTCGTGGCGGATGGAAAAAGATTTTTCATCGGGAATTTGACAACAAGAGTTTTGACAGCTCAAACATTTTGATATTAGACAACTGTACTTCACAAAATTTGCAGACAGTTTACGCCTGCGTGAAGCCGAGTAATTATAAGGCTCCGTCCATAGATTATTTTGTGTACAGTTATCTCTATTTTCAGTGCCCGCCTGATATAGAATGGTCAACTATCTATCAATTTATGGAGTATGTAAACAGCAAGCTGACGATCCATTACGCCAGCGCGGGATATGAGATGGCGTTCAATGATCTCTGTCCTAAGAGTGCAGGGTACGGTGTGAGAGCCTTGAAACAGTTAAATTATGTAAACAGCGAATATACAGAATGGAGAGAACTTTGCTTAAGTACACGTTTTGGTGTTCCATGCCCGAATTTTATACAAATCCTATGGCCGGAATTAACGCAAAAAATAGAATCCGAAATCCCCAATGAGTTACATGGAAAATTAGTAAATGCCAATCTGTTTCTTGACATACTTGATCGTAAATCCGGGAAAATGCTTGAGCCGACATTGGAGCAGATAGAAACCAGGTATCAAAAACTGTATTGGTTGCTGAAACCAATTCTTGTGTCGCCTGAACGACCTATGTTTATGAAAAAAGAGGATTGGGAGAAGCGTCTAAGGCGGTTTGAAGAGAAACAATCATAACTTCAAGTTTGCAAGGGAGTGCGTTACATGAAAGTGAGTAATTATTTATCTGGTGCAGTAAGACAATTTTCGTATTGGTTTGTGCATGGGACATTAGGATATCCTATTTTAGAGGGAATTGATTATTTGAATGAATTAGATGAAGACAGCAGCTGTATGGAACAGGCATTTTCGATATTTATGAATAACATTGAGTTAGATAATGAGGGAAATGTATTAAATTATAACCTGAATCCGTGAAACTGGTTGTTTTATGAAGCCAATCCCAAATCGGATTGGCTTGCTCTTAATAAATAGTCCTTCAAAGACAGTATTTTAATGTATGATGACTGATTTTGGTTCCAAATGGCAGTTAAGAATACTGGAAATCCTTAAAAAAGGGCATACTTCCACTTTGGTTTTTCATAAGTTATCTGCCAGGACGATATTTACAATCGAAAATCGGCGAAAGCTGTGTATACCTCCGCAAAAGCATTCCGCCATATATTACTTCGGCCAAGACCTATCAGCAGCTGACGGGCATGCTCCGTAACGTGACTTGCCATCATGATCATGTTCCCGATTACCGTCCGCAGCCTTCTGCGCCTGACCTTATGTTTTGTCCTGGTCCCCTTCCTGCCGATGCTTTCCTGTCCGATCATCCGCAGGATGTTATAGGCCAGGATGGTTAGTTCCAGTACCAGCTCGTTGGTCTCAAATTTGCCGGATGGCAGCCGCTCCACATCCATATCCGTCTTGATCTCGCTGTGGAACTGTTCACATTCGCCGTGGGCATGATAAAGACCGATGACCTTGCGGTCTGTCATTCCAAGGTTTGTCCACCAGGTATTGGCCTCAATGTCGCCTTCCAAAAGGAACTGCCCATATTTATCAATGGTACGGTTTATGATCTCATAACCGGTGCGCAGGGTGATGTTTTTTTCTTCTCCATCCTCTGTTTTATACGAGACCTGTTTCCAGTCGCTTCCAATATAAACGGTCTTTCCATCCCGGGGAGTTTCGATATCTTTGCTGTATTCCTGGGCCATTTTCAGCCAATCCTCTTTGCTTTCCCTGCGGAGGTTGCGTTTTATGATGAAATGATATCCCGTTTCCACCAGGATACCGATATTTTCAGCGGCATCATTGCCTGAATCCAGGCGGATCAGGAGCGGCTCATCTGTGATCTCCCTGCACATATGGATGGTCTCGCATAAAAATTCAGGGGTATGCTTCTGGCAGTGCTGCTTTCCTTCCCGAAGTTCACAGTTGACCAGATAGCCTTCCGTACCAATATATGCCATGATCGGTGCGTAGCCGTCATATCCTTTATAAGTTCTGGAGACTCCCTGCTTTTTCGTCTTGGAATTATCAAATGGTGTGACATCAATATCCACCGGCACATAGCCGTTTGGAAGTTTTCCCGGTACAATACCGTTTTCCTTGAGCATCCGGATGTTTTCCGCAAGGATATAAGAACGCATGGATGATCCAATGTCATCCATCCGCTGGCGCAGGGTTTCCTCAGAAGGGATACTCCTGACAATGCCAAGTGCGTATTTATAAAAATCCGGGTCATCATCAAACTCATGGACAGACTCATAAGCAGGTTTTCCCATTGTGAGGAGTCCTATAAAAGTGAGCAGGACATCCCCGTTCTTGATCTGGTGCTGGGAACGGTTTGGGGTTACATCCATACGGTTGCAGCGCTTTACGAAGTCGCATTTGCCGAGAATGGCGCCGACAACTGCAAGGCCGCTGGCTGGGATGATCCGCTCATTGGTAAACTCAATTTTTATCTTTTTCATGATGACTGCCTCCATAGTTTTCTTATGGAGTATTGTATCAGAAAATATCACCAAATGGGTGATATTATTTTATCTCAAAAAAATATCGGCAGACCGCACAAACAGGGCGATTATAGCATGAAACAATAATTAAACTTCACGGATTAAGGTTATAAATATTGTGAAAGAAGGGCCGCAGAATATATCCGAAAATACTTTGATTCGGATTATAGTCTTGACAAGCCATTTGAGGATTGGGAATTAGAATTGCATTCAGTAAGCAAAGAATCATATAGCCTATAAAATTAAAATTTTTAGGGAGGGTATAAATGACAGCAGAAGAAATTTTTTGTGATTTGTTCGATAAATATGGTGAGGATTTTAACTGGTATATGGTGCCTTTATCACAATCAAATGGCATATTTGTTGAAGAATTAAAAAAAGAGATTGGAGAAAGACATTTTTTATATCATAAAAAAGTCTGGGCAGTAGCAAAATGTGAATCTAATGATGATGTTTTATATGTTACTGGTGGAGAACAGGGTGGAGATACTTATTATATTTTTCATCTGACTTATTCAAAGCAGAATTTAGAGGGGTTCCCTAAGTATGAAAAATTTGCGGACATATATGCAGTAAAAGAATTTATGGAACAGGCATTTATAAAAACTATATAAAGTAATATTCAATTTGTGGAGGTTTCGTAACGGTTAAACGGAATGTTCCAACATAACATGAAAGAAAAGAGGATGAAAGCAAACATGAAAGCTGCTATGCAATATCAAAATAAAACTCCGGAAGAGATTGTTCGTCAATACAAAAAGAGACTTCGGGCTAAGCAGGGGCTTCTTATCCTGATCTTGCTGCTATATGTTATTGTGGGCATTAGGGGAATCTGGTGGGGCGATGACGGCATTGCAGATGTTTTGCTCGAACTGTTGATTCTTATTGTAATCACTTTTCCAATCAACGTCTGGATTTCCTGGGATTTTATGTCCCTGAATCTGATTCTGAACCAGAACTGCGATCCGGTAACCTATGTTCAGGTGATGCGCTTGCTTGAAAAGGTACATAAAAGAAAGCGGAGCGCCGTGGCTATCCGTATCAATGAGGCATCCGGCCTTATGTGGTCCGGAAAGTTTTCTGATGCCTTAGCTTTGGCGGAGTCTTTGCGTAAGTACAAATTAAGTGTTAATTATCAGATTTCTCTTTTGAACATTCGTTTTAACTGTTATAAAAAAATGGAAGATCTGGAAAGGGCAATGCAGGTAAAACATGAGGCGGAGGTTCTTGTTTCCTCGCTCACAAAGGCGTCCAAACAGAAAACAGGGCAGGAGCTGCTGAACGTTATGGATGCCAGCCTGGCCCTATGGCGGGGGGATCATGAGACATATCGCCGTATGGAAGAGGCTCGAAGCGCCAGATATACAGCAAAGATTCAAAAGGTGGTTTCTGTCGTATGTCTTGCGGATGTTGATATTGCCTGTGGAGAACTAAAGAATGCCAAAACCCATCTGGAATATGCAATCCAGGAGGGTGGGACTTTGTATGTTGTAGAAGATGCCCGGCGTATGCTGGCGGAACTGACGCAAAAGGAGCAGCATCCCTAATCAATTTCTGGAGGCATTATGGATATACACAAACTCAAAGCAACATATGAGAATTTACTATATCCAGTTTTTGGTGAACTACTTCGCATTGATGATAGCGATGAAGATAAAAATTGGGTAGTAGTCATATTAGACGGATCACAGGAAGATTTCTATTTTTCATTATATGGGATAGATTGCGTACATTTGTATTGGTGTAATGAATGTTTTATTTTTAATAAACAACGAAATGGTTTGGTTTCATCTGACACTTATGGAGAAATTGTATTTGAAGGTAATCTTGATATTGAATCTCTTCCCCATTTAGTTGTCAATCTAATCATGCAATTAAAAGATTGTACCTATATAACCAAAAAAGAAATCATCAAAGGAAAAACGCCATCGGGTTATGATGATATAAAAGATTATGCCATCATAGCGAAAACGGAAAATTTGAATCAACATAAATATCAGCTTTCCAATATCACTATAGAATACGTTGTGTAAAATAAATTCTCACATTTTCAGTCTTATTAAAGGAGGAAAAAGTCATGAGTTTTAGGTATGATCTAACTGCTATTGATATATTAAAGCTATTGGGCTATACGGAGCCAGTGGGGAGGGATGCCCTTTTGTAAACGGAATGTGAAAAGAATCTAAAACTTCCTCCCATTTTGTTTGAATTTTGGAGTTTGGCAGCAGACAGCCCCTTATTTAAGACAGCCGACATCTGGACGAAAAAGCGAGACTTCTTTTGGTTTTCTTATGACAGTATTCAGGAATGGATTGACAGCGACAAAGAATATTGGGAAAAGGAACCCCAGAAATATGCTGACAATGAGTATTACCAGTTTTATAAACTTCCCAGAGAAAAATGGGGAAGCCGTGTTGAGAATTATTTGCAGATTGGTAGCGACTTTGGTGCGGGAATATCAAAATTAGGGATTCGTCTTAATGAAATTGGACAAGACAATCCACCTGTTTATATACTTATTGAGGGTGATACTATAACGGAGTGGAATATACTTGACGATCATTTGTCTGATTTTTTGATGCGCTCCATTTGTGATGTTTTATGTTGTGGGGAGTATGATACAGCTGCCCGTGTTTTAGAAAAAATGGGCTGGATCGTGGATGAAGCATATCAAGAGGATTTTCCCACTCTTGATATGAACGCTTTATTAAAACAAAGATCTGAGTATGGTGCAGATGCCGTATGCGGATGTGCGTATGATGAGGAAAAACATTTGTTAATTGCTGCTAAAATTGATAAGGCTGACAGCAGAAACCGTAGAATAATGATATATAGAAAAGAGTAACAGATAAAACAAATTAAATTCGGGGATGAACTATTTTTATTACGAAGTATCCGGCAAAATGTGCCAGCACCCCAGGGGATGCTCTACGATGCAGTATTTTGTCAAATTCAAAAGGAGTTTTCAGTATGATGAAGCAGTATGGAATCGATCCAAGGCTTGTGCTCTGGATACAAAAGAATACAGGACATGACCTGCAGACGTTCAGCGATCTGGCAAAGATCAAATGCCTGGACAGCAGAAAAAGAAATTTTTCCGCCGTAAAGAATATAGAAGATGTGCGTCTCCCCTCCTGGCTTGTGGTAAAGGAGGATGATTTTTCTTTGATTGGGGAAATGACGAAGCTCAAGCAGCTGTCTCTCCATGATATTGCAATTGATGATTATTCCTTTCTGACCAGATGCAGGTGCTTAAGTACCCTGGATCTACAGGATACCAGCTTTTCAGACTGCCGTCTGCTGGCAGAGCTTCCGGCTTTGAAAAAGGTCCTCTTACCTGCTTATAGCCAGCTGAAATATACGGAAGTGTTGGAACAGCTATCCTGCCTCAAAGAGATAAAAGAAGAAAAAGCAGAAAGATCCGGGGAGACAGAGCAGGCTTGCCTGGAGAAAAAGTCTTCTGTGGGGAGCCCGGCATCATGCGGGCCGCTGCGCCTGGGAGATACAGCGCATTTGAGCATTGATGGCATGGGGATCGTCCTGTTTTCAGCAGAGGTTATGAAATCTGTTATTCCGGGAAGTGATTTTCTGGCACAAGAATTTACGGTACCGGAACAGGTTGGAGCACACATCAGAAAAGGGGATATTACGGCTTTCTGTACAGGTACGGGAGGCGATTTCACGCTCTGGTTCCGCTCTGGCTATCCGGACTCCAATGCGGAAAAGGAATTCCCGGTAATGATTCGGCTGGCATTGGAAGTAAGGGGCGGCTCCCTGCAATTCTGTGACTTGTTTTGGCTGAGTAACTGGAATACGGATTTTCCCCAGGATCAGATATTGTCTCTGCCGGACGGATACTATCATATAACAGCCTGCACGAAAAGGCCGGAATCCGGATACTGGGGAGACGACCAGATTATTTGCCTCTATTTTAATAAGCTGGAGGAAATGCCTGAGCTAACATGGCCCAAAGTTCCCTATTTGTTTACGGAAGCGTCAGAAGCAGAGCAAGATGAAACCGGAGCGCAGGGGCAGAACAGAAGAGATTATATGGAAACGATCCGGCAGTTGTATGGTGTGGAAGAGCTGCAGGGCTATACAGAGGAAGAAATTGCGATTGTGAAACAATATTTTGATCCGCTTCCTTCGGTGTTGGAAGAGTTCTGGAAAAGGGCGGCACGCACAGAGGCAATCCATAAGGTACAGGATAAGTGGATTAAGCCGGGAGATTTCGATCAATGGGACTGGTTAAGAAATAGCGATTACCTGGTGATTCTGATTGAAAATCAGGGATGCTGCCGGGCAGGAATCCGAAGAAAAGATTTGGGAAAAACAGATCCGCCGGTCTATGTGGCTGCAGATGAGATAGATGATTGCAAATGGACCTTGTGCACTGGGACACTCAGTGGATTTCTGCAGGCAGCGCTTGCCTATGAAGCCGTATTTGCGTTTCCTTTCCAGGGGAAGGATTTTATGTACTGGCTTACGGAAGCGGAACTGGAAACCGTCAGGTCCGATCTTGAAAAACAACCTTTTGGGCTTTATGGCTGGCTGGGGATGGACATGAGCTTTTACAGCAATGCCTTTGACAATATGGTTGTCATTATGGACTGTGGCGACCTGGAAATGCTTTATGGAGCCGCCAGCGAGACAGGATATAAGAAGCTGATGGAGGTCATGGAAGGGCTTGGAGAAGCGATATGAGGGACAGCAGAAGTAGGGCAGAGATATGAAGAAAAAGAAGGCATCCATTTTGTATGGGCATTGATCTGAATCCGTATCAGGATGAGCATGAGAGGTATGAAGATGAGCTTTCAGGATGAGATGAAACAGATATTTTTACGTGTTGCTGCAGGGGAAGTGGAACCGGAAGAATGGGAAGCATGGTGGAACAGCAATAGCCTTAAGCTGGAAGAATCCCTCAACCGGGGAGACAGAGGACGGATGATGCCTGCCCTATGGGACGCCAACTATTATTGGATGGCAAAGACACAAAGCGGTGTTGCTTACTATTTTCATGCCCAGGGACGTCCGGTAAAGGTTTCCGATTATTATGAGAAAAAGATGCAGGAAGAGGAAGAGCGCGAAAGACAGAAAGCCCTGGAAGGCTATCATAAGGATACCGCACCTGCCAGACAGCGGTGGGAGGCATACCTGGGAGGCCATCCCACAGACACAATCGTTTTTGACTGGAAAAACTTGCTGGGGACACCGGCCGGACAGAAAACAGCAAGGGATTTTCCCTATAAAAATGCAAGGACAACGGAACAGTGGAAAGAGTGCGGGGAAGAACTAAAGCTCCGCCTGAAAGAGAACCTGCAGGCAAAGATCGCTCCTGTGGCAAAAGCATACGGCATGAAAAAAGCAGGCCCCAAGACCTTTGTGAGGGAGAAGAACGGCCTGGTATCCCGCATCCAGTTTATTGGCTATTTCAGGGGCGGCGGATACGAGGCAATGTTCTGTTACTTTTGCCCTCTATATGCCATACAGTACGGGATCTTAGGTCTGCCCGGGCACATCTGCCAGGGAGAGAATTTCCAAAGGATGCAGAAGGACTGGGGAGTGATCCAGTATGGCATGGAAGCTGTGGACGCTGCCATGGTGGAGCGTATCAACAGAAAATTTGATGATATCCTGATATTTCTGGCGGATGGCGTGCTGCCGGAGTGGCAGAAGATCGACAGCCTGGAGACATATTTTGCCAAGGAACGCCGGGATTACCTGAAAGCCAGTGAAACAGGCCCGAAAGATCCAAGGACCGGCAGGCCCATGTGGAACCTGGATCAAGGAGGAAAGGAAGATCCCTGGCGTGCGGACCACTATCTGTTTGGCGTGTGGGATTTGCTGAATGGAAAGGAAACGGAAGGGTACGCACACCTGGAAGAGTGTGTGAGACACAATTCCGATTATATGAAAGAACGCCTGAAGGAGTTTCCAGGTGCCTGCAACGATCCAAGAGACGCCATGGCGGTGATGTACCGAAACGCACAGCTGTTTCTTAGAACAAAGGAGATCCCGGAGGCAGAGAAACGGCGGGACAGGATTCGGGAGACTTATGAGGAGGTATGCCGGTTTATGCGGTATTACCACGGCCTGGCAAAAAAGACGGAAAAAAACCTGGAATAGAGGGAACTGTAATGATGGAAGAGAAAAAAGTACAGCTTGACAAAGTACGCAGGGCATTCCGGAATCCAAACCTGCGAGGCTGGATTCCCAGATACCTGTTGACAATACTTGAACAGGGTGAAGACATCGAAGATACCCTGTCAAAAATGGAACAGGTCATGCCAAAATACTGTGAGCCCCGCAAATTTGCTACAGAAGAGCTGCAGAGCCTGGATGAGGGGAGCGAGAAACAGAATGACTGGAGGAGCCTGCTGGTTGAACTAAGCCCTTCCGTAAGAACCTTTTGGGAAGATCGATATGACAATTACATCAATCCCAATGGCAGATACCAAACACTTTTAGGATTTGCGGATATGCGGGAAAGGTATATGGGAATTTCCCATGAAAGCAGCGTACAACTTTTGTATGGGATGGGATGGAAGCCTGTGGATACCATGTGCGCTTATCTGCTGAGCATGGCTACAAACCGCATGTACAGCCTGTCTCCTGATGCTGTTCGAGAAGCTGTCAGACTGGACCGGGAGGCGTCTATCCGCCTTCTGGATAAAAAAGTGCTGGGAGAGGCCATCGTTCATCATCACTTCTCCTATCAAATGGAATGGCAGAAGCTGTGGATGGAATTTTTGTACCTGTTCTGCGGATTTGAGGATCAGACATTTCTGCATATGGAGCACAAGACGAAAAAGCTGAAGCAACAGTGCCAGGCCATCTGTGAGAAGCTTGCCAATCCGAATTATGAGCAGCTGGAACTGGAAAAAGCATTGCGAGCCTGTGCCTTGCTGCCATCAAAGGAGGAAATGACAGCCATTCCGGATAAGAAATTTGAGAAAAAGCAGAAAGCAGCCCTGCTAAATGCGTTTATCTGCAATTATCAATGGAGTTATCCCGACTGGATGGAAATAAAGGCTCATCCGGCCAGCCGTACAATGATACAAAACCTGCTTTGGGGATGTTATGAGAATGGAGCGCTTCAAAATGCCTTTGCTCTGGAAGAAGACGGACAGATAACAGATGAGAATGGGGAGGTGCTTTCTAGTAGGACTTTCTCCGGGCAGAAGCAGATTGGGCTTGTACATCCGGAGGAACTGACAGAGATGGAGCGGGATATCTGGAAGAAATATGCAAGGAAG
The DNA here is from genome assembly GCF_036941035.1 of Candidatus Merdisoma sp. JLR.KK006. Lineage (NCBI taxonomy): Bacteria > Bacillati > Bacillota > Clostridia > Lachnospirales > Lachnospiraceae > Candidatus Merdisoma > Candidatus Merdisoma sp. JLR.KK006. The sequence goes on from NZ_JAYMNS010000048.1 coordinate 9,861, forward strand.
AAAAAATGGAAACAACCCCTTCCCCAGCTTAAGATACCTGTGTGTCAGGGGCAGTATGACCTGGCGGCATTTACCGGCATTCAGGTAACACAGCTTTTCATGATCACGGCGGCAGGCAAGTGGGGCCTGTACCAAGGGAGCGGCAGGAACCAGTACATGTCATATCATATGGCAGACCTTCTCCACGGATATGGCGCTCAACTTACCTTTGACGGTATCTGGAGAGGGCCGGAATATGGACCGGAGATCATCACGATAGACAAAGTAATCTTTTATCGGTTTCATCATTTCCTGCTCTGGGATCATGTACCCGAAAGTCTGGTCTGCGCCCCAGAGGAACTGCCGGCACGTTTTGTGTCTACTGCAATGGCAGCTTTCCAAGCTATCATCGGAAAAGGGAAAAAGAAAGAATGAAAGACCATTTTAAAGTAATCGGATATTATATATGCGAAATAAACGATACTCCTGGGTGGCTGCAGGGGATCAGCAGGCAGATCCTGTCTGTCAGTGGCTGTATAGGAGAGCAGCATCCCAGGTGGGAATGTTTTATGGGTGGATGGCTTAAAGGGGAGGCGCGGGAATACCAGGAGAAGCTGCGGCTTAATGGAGAACAGTACAGAGAGTTTTCAGAAACGGCAAACTGTCTTTTCGATGCCCAAAGGCTGGATGTGGATTGCAGGTTTTTGAAATTATCAGATGCAAGAGATTTTTATGAGAAATTTTGTCAGGCGCTCCCATGCTGTGTGGTAAGTATTTCTACAACCATGGAGTATTATAAAATCCTGCTGGATGAGTTGAAGGGCAGCAACAGCCATGCCCTGATGAATGGTGAAAACGATAACAGCCCATGCCTGGGAAATGATATTTTAGGTTGGGATATTGGAGGCTTTCATTCTTTTCTGTGCAATTCTCTGCAGAAAGAATTGCCGGATGTAAGATTCAATGATGTGGGACTGCTCAGCAATGTATTTTCAGAAGTAGAGGGATTTATGCGTCAGATACAGGGAAAAGGGGAACCAGTGGAATGGATTCCCTGCAGGATTGGGATGCATGGGCAGAACGCAGAGTTTGACTGGCTTACAGGAGGAGGAAAATGGGAAAAACAGGGATAATGGGAAAAACAGGACAGCCCCCATGGGCAAAGCGCATTTTAAAACTGCTGGAGCAGGCAAAGGCAAAAGATCCGGATTTTGTGAGATTTGGAGCATACAGCCACAAGTATAAGCTGTCACCACCTGCCAGTGAGGAGACGATACAAAAATTTGAGGAGCAGGAGGGAATACGGCTGCCGGAAGAATACCGGGATTTCCTGCTTTTTGTGGGAAACGGCGGCGCTGGCCCGTATTATGGGCTTTATGGGGTGAAGACACAGGAAAAGGAGCTTCACGATTCCCATGGTTCCCGCCTCTACCGCGTTCAGGAAGAGCCGGTGATCTATCCGAAGATGAGTGATGAGGACTGGAACAGGGTGGCCGATCCGGAGGGCAGGCGAAAAGGGGAGGAGGTACATCCCTATGTGGGAGTCCTGCCTGTCGGGAGCCAGGGCTGTACCCTTATGACGGGGATCATGCTTGCGGGGCCGTATCGGGGGCAGGTGGTCTATTATGACGAAGATTTCTGCGGCCAGCCGTTTTTTGTGCGGGAACAGGGATTCCTTAAGTGGTATGAACGGTGGCTCCGGGAAGTGATCGCAGGCTATAGTGACGAAGAGGTTGGATTTGGGTTAAATATAGATGGAACCCCCAGTCAGCTGATGGATCTGTATGAACAAACCGAAGATCCGGAGGAAAAAATAGAGATCATCGACAGCTTCTATAAATTTGAGACTTTGCCGGGAAAACAGAAAACGTATTTCAAAAAAGCCTGCAACCAGGAATCCAACATGGAAGTACGGATGAAGCTGATTAAGATGCTGGTCCGTTTCCATGTGCCGGGGATGGCGAAGGAGCTTGAAAAGTTGTGGGAATACGGAGCATATGCGGAGGCGGTCTCCATCATCACCTATGAAGGAACCTGGGAGGTAAAGGAGGCTTGGTATGAAAGGGTATTTGAGATACTGCCCAGGCTCCGTGGGGAGGGCTTCCGGGATGCCTGCCATACCATCAGCGCCGTGAAGGATTATCCCAATGTCCATGCGGGAAGGCTGAGAGAAGCCTTGAACTGGAACGATCTGGACAGGAATGACAGGATTTCGCTGTTCCACTGTATCCAGGAGCTGAAGGGAAAAGAAGAAGTGCTGGATTATTTCCTGGATTATCTGTCCACAGAGGAAGATCCCACTTTGCTGATTTATGCCGTTTGGTGCACGGAGGGTGTGAAGAACCGGAAACTGCAGGAGCTCTATGTACGGCTGATGGACAAGTACAGAACCCATGAAAATACGAAATTTGACTATAAAGGCAGTCAGACAGTCTTAAGAGGCGGCGCCTGTCTGGGAGCCGGCAGATCGGAGGGACAGCTCACAAGCAATCTGATGCGGCAGTTTGATTATTTTGGTCTGGATTATCCAGGTGGCTTTCAGCTTCTGATGGACGAGGGCAGATGGAAGGAATGGAAACAGCAGAACGGATTTGGGGCAGTGGACAGATAGAAGAAAATAAGCAATGTATTAAAGGAAGTAAAAGCCTATGTCAAACACATTTCCGATAGAAGAACTGCGCTCATTGTTAGAAAAGGCAAGGACCGCAGACGCCGAACTGAAACAATTTGGCGCAGAACATCATAAATATCAATGGAACCCTCCGGCATCCCTCAAAGAGATTGAAGAATTTGAGCAGGAAACGGGGATCTCACTTCCAGACGGCTACCGTAACTTTTTGCTGCAGGCGGGGGACGGCGGAGCCGGACCTTTTTATGGCCTGTTTTCACTGGAGCAGGTGAAGGGCTGGCTGAGCTGGCAGGTGGAGCCGGGGGAAACACCGTATCTTGCTCCGGAAACCGATCCGGATTCATTAAAAGATTTAGGCGACAGGGATCACCAAAGCAACAAAAGCAGCGGCAAAGACTTCCGTGAAAACCGCCCAGAAAGCGGCGCAGGCGGCAAAAGCCACCGCCAAGGCGACAGCCCACGCCATTAAAGCGGCGGTCAAGGCTACCATTGCGGCAATCAAGGCGATTATCGCAGGCACAAAGGCTCTGATAGCGGCTATCATGGCAGGCGGGTGGATTGCCGTTGCTGTGATACTCATTATCTGCCTAATCGGGCTGCTTGTCGGCTCGGTGTTCGGCATCTTCTTTTCGGGCGAGGACTCTGGAAACGGTATGACCATGCAGACCGTAGTCCGTGAAATCAATGCCGACTACGACAGCCGCCTTGATGAAATCATAAACGGCACTTCCCACAATGTACTGGAGATGTCTGGAAGCCGTGCCGTCTGGAAAGAGGTGCTTGCGGTGTACTCCGTCAAGACCACCACCGACCCAGACAACCCACAGGAAGTCGCCACAATGGACGATAACAAGAAGCAGCTCCTAAAGGACATCTTCTGGGAGATGAACGAAATCAGCTTCCGTACCGAGAGCAAGACCGAAACCCAGATAACCGAGAGCGATGACGGTCACGGGAATATCGTGGAAACGGAAACCACCGTCACCCAGACCTACCTTTATATCACCATGAGCCACAAGACAGCCGAAGAAATGGCGGACAGATACGGCTTCAACGAGGAACAGCGGCAGCAGCTATCGGAATTACTTGCCGAGGAAAACAATTCCCTCTGGTCTGCGGTGCTTTACGGCATCACCATCGGGGACGGCGAAATCGTCACCGTGGCTCTGTCGCAGGTGGGCAACGCAGGCGGCGAGCCGTATTGGTCATGGTACGGTTTTGACGGGCGTGTGGAATGGTGTGCCTGCTTCGTTTCGTGGTGTGCCGACCAGTGCGGCTATATCGACAGCGGCGTTATCCCTAAATTTGCGGGATGCGTCAACGGCTCTCAGTGGTTTAAGGATAGGGGGCAATGGCAGGAGGTTGGCTTTACGCCAGAAGCAGGACAAATCATCTTCTTTGACTGGGAGGGTGACGGGGAAACCGACCATGTCGGCATCGTGGAACGGTGCGAGAACGGCATCGTCTACACCGTGGAGGGCAACTCTGGAGATGCCTGTAGGCAGCGGAGCTACCCTGTCGGGAGCCGCTCTATCTACGGCTACGGCATCCCTGCCTATTAAAAACAGGCAAAAGAAAAACAGAGGGGCTTAATCCTCTGTTTCCTCTTTTGCCTTACATAGTCCGCTTACGGTTGCTTCTATGACGAAAAGCTCTTTATCATCTAATCTGTTGAGCTGTGCGTCTAAGCGTCTGCGGACAGAACTTTTTTTGACTTCTTTGTTTGGGAATATATACTCATCAACTGACACATCAAACATTGTAATGAGTTGAATAAACAGCTCAATACTCGGATACTGCCCCTCATTCTCAATCGCTTGAATATGTCTGGGAGCATAGCCGATAATACCAGAAAGCTGCTCTCTTGTTATCCCTCTGGATTCACGGGCTTTTTTGATTGCCTGTCCAATCGGAGTAAAGTCGAAGTCAAAATGAATGTTTCTTTCGTCCATTAGCTCACCACCTATACTCTGAAAATCTTACTCTTATATTTTACAGAGATATGGCTTCCAGTCAAACAATGTATAATCTCCTAAAATAGGAGATTTTATATCCTGTTACAAGAGACGGAAATTCATATTTACATAGTTGATATAGTCCGCTTCACTGTCTATAATATATGAAAGCTGACGCTTGGAGAAAAAAATATTAAAAAAAGCGAGGGATTTTTGATATCCATACGACTACCTTTATGAAGCAGGAAAACATCTGCTCAGAAAGGAGTGGTCAAGGGAATGGACAAATATGTGCTTCAGACCAACAGTTTGTCAAAATCTTTTGGCAGAACAGAGATTTTACATGGAATCGATATGTCTATTGAGTACGGCGAGATTTACGGGCTTATTGGGCAGAATGGCGCAGGAAAAACGACCCTGCTAAGATTGATTAGCGGATTGATGAAGCCCACAAAAGGCACGGTGAATCTTCAAACGGGCAAACCTTTTATTGGGTATATGCCACAAAGTTGTCGATTTGATGATAATACAACTGTTTCTGAAATAATTCGCTTTTTTGCCCGATTGCGGAACGCAGATACCAAAGAAAGTGTTTTTCTTGGGAAAAAACTGAAATTGGATATGAGTAAAAAGGTCAAACACCTGTCACCTGGGCAACAGAAAAAACTGCAAATGATTATTGCAATGACAGGTGAACCAGATTTATATGTTCTGGACGAGCCAACGGCAGGCTTAGACCCCAATGCAACTTTTGAGATGAAAGGCATTATTAAGGGTATCCACCAGAAAGGGAAAAGCATCATCATTTCCTCTCATATTTTGCAGGATATGGACGAAATTTGCACCAACATTGCGATATTGCAAAACGGGCAACTGATATATGACAATGAAATTGAAAGCTCTTATATTTTCAAAATAGCCAACATTTCAAGACAGGTTCTCGAAATGTTAGCGAGCGATTTCTCCCTTTCAGTAGATAAGCTTGGAACTACACTTACCGCACAAATTACCAAGGAACAAGTTCCTCTGTTGATTTCTGCGTTGACTTCACACGACATTAGCATATTTGAGGTCACTGCTTGCAATGTGAAGCGCATAGTGCAGGAACAACTTCATTTAGAGGAGGTGCGAAAATGAGAATGGATATTCTGTCTCTTGTTAGACGAGATTTCAAAAAAGCAATGAACTTACGCACATTGGTTATTTGGATAGCTCTTGCAGGTATGGGAGTGTTCTTCTTTTATACATCGGGTGGTAGAACAAAATTAGTAGAGAGCGACCAGATTGAGTTTTTAGCATTGTTTCTTCCGCATATGATTTTCGGCTCATGGGCGGTACTATCGTCATATTTTGATTTGGTTTCGTCTGATAGAGAACACAATGTTTTAGACTGTATCATATGTTCGGGCATTCCGAAAACAAGAATCTTTATTTCAAAAGTCCTTGTTGCAGCAATCATGTCATTGGTTTTGTCCTTTATCTATATGACACCAGTTACTTGTGCCATCATTGGGCTTAGCGGCAACTTTGCACATATACTTGTACTGATACAGTATTTGCTTCCATTATGGGGATATATTATGGTCTATGCTACTATGGGTATGTTGATTTCAATACTTGCCCGTTCCTCAAAGGCAGCGCTCATTTGGAGTTTAGCAATAGGTTTACTGTTGATGCCCCGTTTCTTTGTTATGATAGTAGAGGGAATCGGAAAAGCATTTGGATGGACAACTCAGATGGTTGATAATTTCAGTCTGATAGCACCAGGAGTAATGATGCAGGCACTATCAGAAGTATCAGATATTTCAAGGTTTTCGCAGGCATCCGTCATTTTTGGTATCAGCATTATATCATTTCTAATAATTGCATATTTAACCTTTATAAAACAGGATGAATATAACTACGGTGAATAAGGAGGGATTTTCTATGAAAAAAGTTACGGTTTTATTAATCACAATTTTGATGATGGCAGTTTCATTGGTTGGATGCGGCGGCAATGACGATACTATTCAGACATGTATCATTTCAAATAGCAGCTATTCTTTGCAGGAAGAGTTGGAGTCAGCAAATCAAGAAGACGCTCTTATCGTTAATGAACCAGTTTATGCAAGCGTCCATTTTGTCGAGAGTCCAAAAGGCATGGAATATACCGTGAAATGGTATCTTGATGGTACTGAAATCAAATCTGAAACAAAAGCAACAGAAAAAGATATGCAGGACATTGTTGTGTACGAACTGGAGGCAGAGCAGGCAGCGGCTGGCTCTTTGAAGCTTGAGGTAATCTACAAGGATACTATATTGCTTACAAAGGAGCTTATAATTCAATGAGGTAGATGATTATATGAGTGTTTTCAAAGAGGAACGAGAACAAAAATTCATATCGGTGTATCACTCGTATGTCAGTGAAATATACCAGTATGTATATTTGCGAACGGGAATGAAAAAAGCTCTGGCTGAGGATATAACACAAGACATCTTTATGGATGTATATAGAGGGATGTCCGGGTTTAAGGGATTAAGCTCTGAACGAACTTGGATTTTCAAAATAGCCAGAAATAAGTTAAATGACTTTTATCGAAAGCAGTATAGCCCTAAATTTGAGATGGTTGAGATTGATGATTATATGGCAGAGTATCTCGAAGACCCATCCCAAGATATACAGGAGCTTTTGATTAAGTCATTTGAACGGGAAAAAGTTCGAGCCTGTTTAAACGGGCTGCCAGAACAATATAGAATTGTTTTGGTACTGAAATATATTGACGAAAAAACCGTTAAAGAGATTGCATCTATTGTAGAAAAGTCGCCAAAAGCCATAGAAAGCATTTTGCAGCGGGCAAAAAACGCTTTTATAAAAAGCTATGCAGGATATGAGAAAAGGAGGGACTACAATGCCAAGGAAAGATGAGTTTATCGAAAAAGCATTTGAAGTATTTGAACAGGACGGGATACCCACAGAGCAGCAAAGGAACATGATGCTCAGTCGTATATTAACAGAATGCAAAGCGGAGGACACTTCTGGTATTGGTAAGATTAAAAAAATGATTGTCACCTATCCTTGGAGGTTTGCTTTTACAGTTTCAGCCGTTCAAGCTGTTGTTTTTACTATGATTTTTGGAATACAGTACACAAATTTGTTTCTGAGTTTCTTTGGAGGGTAAATCTATGAAGCAGTTGATTGAAGCACTAAACCATCCTGCGGAAGCCTTTGCAAAAGGCAATAAAGCAGTTTCGTGGGGATTGGTGATAATTACGATACTACTAAATTCTGTTTTTGAGCCTGTTCTTCAGCATTTTTACGGAGTAAATCGACCAGAATTTGAGATGCTGAGAATGTTGAAAATCACAGGATATGGGATATTATCTTATGCTCTCATTTGCATTTTATTTTGGGCTGTATGCAGATGTTTGGGCAGTAACAGAACGGTATCAGACCATATAAAAGCATGGGGTATCTCATATGCTCCTACTGCAATTTGTGCTGTTGTAGTAGCTTTTACCGAAGTTTTCTTCTATCTATTCTGGAATAATACTATTTTCGGAATGATTTTGAACATTGTGTTTGTAGGCATTTTGATTTGGAAAGCCATTCTCTATTTCGTATATTTGAGAAATTTTGCATCTCTAAAAGGATGGCGTTTCTTTATTGCTTGTATCGTAATGGGACTAATTATTTTAATTATGGCAGCTCTAAATGGATATGTTGGCTTAAAAACTCCTGTTTTGTAATATGGGAGGTGATGTAATGGCAGATACTCAATGGATACTATGTCCAATTTGTAAAAACAAAACCCGCATTATGATACGGAAAGATACAGAGCTTAAAAACTTTCCACTCTTTTGTCCAAAGTGCAAGCAAGAAAGTTTGATACGAGTAAAAAAGTGTCATATTACAGTCATTAAAGAGCCAGACGCATAAGACGCAGAGCCGATGAACAAGTGAGCAATCACAGGTTCATCGGCTCTGTTCTTTATATGAATATAAATTGGACAAGCCCACCGAATAAAAAAAACGATGTTTCGGTGAGCCGTTTTGCTATGCCTTAAGCACTCTCCGACTTCGCTTTTGAAGTTTGGAGGGATTTTTATTGTCTGCAAGCAACAACTTCTACTTACATATACCATACCAAGGATGGGCGGATAACCTGCTAAAAAAATCCTCGTCAACATATGGGGGCTTTGTACCTCGAAAGTAGAAATCAAATCTCTATACAATAGAAATATATTCTCCTTAAACCGTAAAGGTGTGGTAGCCTTTGCGGTTTTTCTTTTGTCGTTTTTTGCTGAAATACGCCGCATGGCTCTTTCTGCCGTGGGATGCCGTTCCCCGCCTCTCAATCTGGATTTTAGCGATTTTCAAAATTCAGATTGGAGGTACTTACGGTGAAATATGCACCAAGAAAGGTCTATATCAAAGAAAACGGCGGCTATACGGAATTGTCTTACGAGGATTTCTGCCGCCGCAGGGAAGCGGACGGAACTTATAAGGACAAGTTCTTTATCCCCGTGCAGGGCTGTCTGATTGAGACGGAACAGACCCACTACATCGAGTTCTATCGGGACAAGGAACGGTGGCGTTATCTGCAAAAGCTCGATGCAGACAACAGCCTGATGTCTTTAGAAGCGATAGAAAATGCTGATGACAGCGGTAACGGTTTTGAGTTTATAGCTGATGAAGCGGTAAATGTTGCGGAAACCGTTGTCCGCAGAATGATGTTGGACAAGCTGAAATCTTCCCTCACATTGCTGTCGGAAGAAGAACGGACGCTTATACAACAGCATTTCTATGAGGGCAAATCGCAGGTTGAGTTGAGCCGTATCTATGGCATTAACCAGTCCAGCGTCAGCAGGCACAT
>NZ_JAYMNS010000049.1:0-19264 GCF_036941035.1 Candidatus Merdisoma sp. JLR.KK006
GCTTGTAGAAGATGTCCGCTTTCTCTGTCCGTCCATCCTCGTCCACCACCTCCAGGGAGCAGAGCAGGGGATAGTCCGCATCGTCACGAAATGCCTGGCTGTTTCCCCGTCCGGTCAGCGACCCGTATTTTCTCACGTAGGAATCGTATTTTTCGCCCAGGAGCTTCTGCTGTGCGGCCAGTTCCTCCTTGCCGCACCCCTCTGTCTGAATTGAGATAAGCCGTCTTGTAACGGTACGGATTTCATCCATTCTCCGGATGCGTTCCTCTGTGGTCACCGGGACCTCCTTGCGGTACATAACGGAATTTTCACGATAATAGAGCTTTCCCTCCACAAAGGTGTAGGTGTAATTCCTGACATCCGGATCCGCTTCGATCCGGTCCTGAATCGTTTCCTCTTTATCCGTCAGATCCTCTGCCCTGGTAATCTCCCCTTTTATATGGGAAACGGCTTCTTTTAACGCCTTTCCCAGTTCAAAGCCTTTCTCGTGGTTGATACAGCTTGTGTAATTGCTCTGATATCCAAAGCGTCTCTGGTCATACTCCATCTTTCCAAGCATCATCTCCGGGTGTTCCACAAAATAGGAGTTTACCGTAATCCCCTCTTCTGTCTTTCCGGTAAATACCCAGTCCGGCTCCGTGACAATCTTTCGCTCCCGTTTCTTTAAAAACACGATGTCGCTTGTTGCGATCGTGCCTGCGGTATCCAAAAAAGCCGTATCCGGCATTCTTACCGCCCCAAGCAGCTCCGCCCGTTCTGCAACGTATTTACGCATCTTGGAATTGGACTTGTCCATCATAAATTTGCTTGTCACGAACGCCACGATGCCGCCCGGCCTTACCTTGTCCAGTGCCTTTGCCATAAAATAGTCGTGGATACGGAAGTTGTACCTGGCATACTTCGGGTCATACAGCTTAAAGTCGCCAAAGGGAATGTTGCCTACGGCAACGTCAAAAAAGTTGTCAGGGAAGCTGATTTCTTCAAAGCCGCCGATTTGGATCTTGGCATCCGGATATAAAAGCTTTGCAATCCGTCCGGATACATTGTCTTTTTCCACTCCATACCGCTTGCTCTCGTTCATGGAATCCGGCATGGCTCCAAAAAAATGGCCGACTCCCATGGACGGCTCCAGTATGGTCCCTTTCTGAAACCCAAACTGCGTAAGTCCCTGGTAGACTGCCTGTATGATCTTCGGGGACGTATAGTAGGCCGTGGTTACGGATTCCCTGGCATCCTCGTATTCTGATGGGGAAAGAAGTGCTTTCAATTCCTCATATTCTTTTTGCCAGTCCTGGTTCCTTTCATCAAAGACCTGGGCTATGCCGCCCCATCCCACATACCGGGCCAGCACTTTTTGTTCCTCCGGCGTGGCATCCCTCCTTTCCCGTTCAATCTGCTTTAACAGCCGGATGGCATCTATATTCCACTGGTATCTTGTCTTTGGTCCACCTTTTGGCAGTTCCTCTTCTTCAAAGCGGAAATTCCTTTTTAGCCGCTTGCTCCGCAGGCTTGTCAGCTTGTCCTCGAACTGTTTTTCTATGGGAGACTTTTTTTCGTAAGGCAGGCTTGCGAAATCTTTTGCATACTCCGCCATGCGTACCTCTCCGGCAAAGGCTTCCGCCCGGATCAGGTATTCCATGACCGCATAAAGCTGTTCATACGCCACAAAGTCTTTCTTCCGTTCCCCACTCCGGTTTTTATAGTCCACCGTGAATGTGTCCTTTAGGGGTGTGTATTCGACCAGGCCGTATGCATTGTTATGGTAGGCTTTTTCCGATCCCTCGCCGTCTGCATGATTCACGGTACGGTTTAGGAAATACAGCTTGTCTTCCTTTGGCAGACTGCTTTTTGATACCATCTGTAAGAAAGGCTGAAAGGGCTTGACTGCGGAGCATTTCTGCAGATAGATCTCCAAGGCATCACGCAGATCCGCATCCATTGTTTCCACCTGCCGCAGAGCTTCTGGGAACAGGCTGACGAAAGCAGGTGTTTCTTCTCGTTCCTCAACGATGTCCGTAACAAAATCATTGGCCTGTGCCTTATCAGGGGTGACAGCTTTTTCCGACGGTGTAAAGTATTCTCCTGTCTTAATCAGATCTCTCAGTTCTTGTTCCACGGCGTTCCAATTTAGATACCCCTCTTTTTCGATTCCATCCTCACGCCACAGAATGCGAAAGCCTGTTTCATAAAAAACGTCATAGCCATGCAGTCCGTCTCCCTCCAAGGGCCAGCTCACTCCGTTTTGCTCATATTCCTTACGGATTTCCTTGATGCGTTCGGACGGATCGGAGATATTCTGAAATATGGCGTAAATTCGTTTTTTACTGTCCCGGAAACAGCCGCCCTCCATAAGTGTCTGCTTTCTATACTCCTGGGGTACCGTAAGCACCTGCTCCGGCTTTGGGACCAAATACGCTTCGGGAAGATCCGTGATTTCTTTTGAACCACGCAAAAAGGAAGCCGGTTCCCGGCTTCCCCTCTGTGTGTCAGTTTGTACGCTGTCCTCTAATGGAACTTCAATACGATCTCGTTCATCACGATCTCTTCCGCCTGCATTCTGGCCTGTTGATGGAGCTGCCACATTTCCATTGTGGAAGTCCTGTCTCCCGGCGGATTGTTCTTCAGGTAGCTTTTCTCCAGTTCCTCCATCATCCGATTCGCTTCGTTCTCTACCTCCTGCATCTTCCCTGTCAGCTTTCCGAATCTTACCAGAGTCCGGTATCTCCCGCTGTGGTTCTCCCTTAGATACTCCGCTACCCTCACTGCGAACCGTCCCAGGCTTCTCATGCTCACCGCTTCCTCCGGTGCTGTAAGATCCGGATAGTGCACCCCGTCCGCTTCCTCGTGATACGTTAATGTTACCTCTGCCATCTGCAATACTCCTTTCTTCCATCTGTGTCAAATCTTTTGCAATGCTTTTTAGCACTTGACAGGATATATCGCTGAGCAGAGATCCTAAACGGTAGACTTCCTCCTCTCTTGTAAATGCGGTAATAAAGGAGAAATTCTGTTTTTCAAGGGGAATGTCAAAGCCGCATCTTGTAAATACCGCATACGTGACGCTTCTTTTTAACGCTTCCTCTGCCGTAATCTCTTGCACTCTGCCATCTTCCGTGATCTGCCTGCTCCCAAGCAGATTTGTGAACTCGGTGATCGAAGCACCAAATTCCAAGTCCATTATCCCTCGGATCTTGTCTTCTGTAAAGGCTTTCAGGAAAGATTTATCCGATTCTTTTTCGCCGCTTTCTTCATCCGGCAGGGCATGTTCTACCTTTTTCCGGAGCCATGCGGCATAGGCTTTCATGGTGTTCCGGTCAAATTCCCAGGTAAGGCGGCTCTGCTGCCCTCCGGTATCGGCTATGTCAAAAACGTACCGCATCTTTGGGTTTAAAGCTCTTGAGGGGAATATGGCGATGCCCTTGCTCCCCCGTCTCACATACCGTCCCACTTTTTTCCATGTGTCAAAATCCGCCACCAGCTTTGCCCCTGGCCTTTGCATGTAGACCATGAGGATGTTGTCGAACTCGTAGCGGTAAAGCTGTCCAGTAAGCCTGCATATGCTTTTCCATGCCTGTCCGCTTTTTGTTACTTCCTCCATTGCGGCATCGTACAAAGTGGATGTTTTGTTATCTACGCTCATACGCTGTACCTCCCATGCTGTTTAACAGGGTTCCTGATACGCTTCCTGCTTCACCTACCCCTGACAGCATTCTCTTTCCTCCGGTTCCGTCAGCATGGAAAAAAGCCGGTATTCTTCCTTGTCCAGTTCCACGCTAAAGGAAGCGTCCATTTCCTGACGCTTTGCCTTGCCTCCTGCCCTCTTTATCTTTTTTGCCAGACGCAAAAGGATAAAGTTCTCTCTGGAAAGCTCCATGGACTGCTTGAAACTCAAGCGTTCACCCTCCATGCTTCTCTGCCTTTTTTGAATCTTCCGGACAAGTCTGTTTCTGACCTCTTCCCAATCCGCAGTGCTTATGGACACCTCCGCCTTTGTTCTGCCGGAGCGTTCCCATTCTCTGTGCAGAAGCCTTATCAGGTATTCCATGTTTTTGATGATTTCTTTTCCTGTTATTTTTTCCATATGCTCTCCCTTATTCCAGTTCCGTAATTTTCCTCACGGTACGATTACTGTTTTAGCGTGTTTTCCTTGTCTCCATCCCAAACTGAAACAGCGAAAACTGTTCATTTTCTTCCATCTGCTCCGGAGCCTTTTTCTTGTCCTCCATGATCTGCTTCATCCGTTTGGTACACACGGAAAAGGACTCAAGATATCCCTCCGGCCTGCCTGCATGACGACGCATGGTAATCAGATCCCCGGCTTTGATGGCTCTTGCAAGCCCAGATGCATATCCGATCACGTTATACAGGCTTATTTTCTTTGCTTCTTTTTCTGTCAGCAGCTCCTTATTTGCAAGAAGATAGTGAAAGTCGGGATCCGAGATATACTGTTCCAGAGCTTCCCTTGCCTTGTCTCTTATCTCTCCTGCTCTTGCCATGTAACTGTCCCTGACCTCCGGCGGCAGTTCCCGGTAATAGATTTCCGGGTATTTTTCATGGTCCGTGCCATACTGCTCCTTTAGCTTCTCCTTATGATAGATGATGTGATTCCTTACAAGGTTCATGTTGCTGCCGTCCGCATAAAACGGATCACTGCCGCCATATACTTTCAGATATTCCCACTGTTTATAAGATCTTTCAAGCTCTGCTCCGTGGTCCACTTTTTCTTTCTTTTTCGCCATATTCCTTACCTCGTAGACCGTATTGGAAATCCTTGTACATATTTCCTATACGGACTATTTACCTTGGTCTGCCTATGAATACAATGGAGGAACGCCCCTGCACCGGCCTGTACACAACTCCAAGCCGGGCGTTGGCTGCTTCCACCACTTTTCCGTCTCCTGCATAAATCGCTACATGGGTAATGTCCATAAACCGTCCGTTTTTACCGTAGCTGTAAAATATGAGATCCCCCGGCTCCATATCCCCGTAATCCACAAGCAGGTTGTTGTCATAACAGTACTTTCCCTCGCTTGCCGCCGTATTGGATCCCTCATACATGATGTTGACACCTGCACTCTGCCATGCGTAGTAGGCAAGGGAACTACAGTCGTAATAGTCTCCACTGTCACGGTATGCCTGGCTGTACGGGTATCCCGTCTTTGACAGTGCAAAGGCTACCACCTTTTTCCCGTTTTCACCGGAAACGGAATCTATGATTGCCTGATACTGTTCCGGCGAAACCTGAACGCCCGGATCTCCGCCGCCCCCTGTGTAGCCCAACATCGCAAGATATTCCGGCTTCATAAGCTCGGCAAGCACCTCCTGTTCCTCCGCCCCAAATCCATAGACGGAAATCATGTCATAGCAGGATTTTAGTTCTACGTTTACCTCTTTCACCTCTGTGGTTGTGGTATTTCCCTCTTCATCCGTCTCTACGTCAAGTCTTCTGGTAATGGTGTAGCTGCACATGTCGTCAAAGACTGCTTTTAAATTCTGCTTTGCCTTATCCGTCATGTCGGTTGCCGTGTCCCCGTCTCCGTGCTTTACCATGTAGACCATGAGAATGTCGCAGAAGTTGTCCGGTTCTCCGGCTCCCTCGTAATTGACATAGATCTTTTCACTTGCGTCATATCCGGCGAAGTCTCTAAGCTCTCCGTCCACTTCCTCTCGGAACTCTGCCACATAAGCCGAAAGTACCTCCTGCACGGTTTCTCCCGACGATATGGATGGGAAAAATATGGCAAAGGGTGAGTTATAGATAATCGCAAGGACGGCAATCACCGGAAGTGCAATCAGAGCCACGGTTGCAAAAAGGGAAAGCAGGAACAGGCCCACGTACCGGATCATGTATTTTGCCAATATGGAAAAACGCATCAGTGCCATGTCCTTTAATGCTTTTCCAATGCTGTCCTGGTTTTCTTTCTGCTGTAGATTTGCAACGAACAGCCTTATCATGCGGTTTCTCGTGGAATTTCTTATATCACGCTTATCCATGGAGATTTCCGCTGCTTCGCCTGCCGCTATGCCGGAGAGGACACCGCCGATGCCTGTACCTGCCGTCGCTGCTGCGGTTTTTGCAGTTGCCCTTGACGCTTCTCTTGCCATTGTCTTTCTTGACCCTCTTACGGACTCTTTTGCCGCTTTTTGTGGGGCTTTCTTCCCTGCTTTTTCTGCCCTTTTTGCATTTTCCCTGGCAGCCTTTTCCTTTATCTGACCGCCGGACTGCTTTTTCTTAATCTTTTGCCGTTTTGCCTGAAATGCCTGACGGCGGTAGAGGTTCCTGCCTGCATCGACGGCATTTGCGGCAGGCTTTGCCAGGGCTTGAGCTGTTCTGTATGCGTCGTAAACCTCATTGCCCCCGTCCAACTCGTCCAGTGCGGTCCTGGCTGTCACGAAAGCAATCGTCTCGGATACGGGAGACTTCTTTTTGACGGGTGTCCCTTTTCCTGCTTTTGTTTTTTTCTTGCGATATCTGGCATCCATCCGGTTTTCCCGTTTCGTGGATGACCGGATTTCCTGCTCTTTTTTCTGCCTGCCTTTTACCTTTATATCGGATGTTCCTTTTGCATGGAGCCTGGACTTCTCCTTTGTGTGGATTATCATGGGCTTTTCATCCACCTTTTTGATGTCCAATCTGTCTCACCTCCCTTTTGAGGGCAAAAAAAAGAGCACCCCAACCGTCTTTGGCCTGAGTGCTGTTATGGTTGCCCTTATTTTATTGTGGTGCATGTCTCTTTTCTTTGAAAATCAAATTTGTTTTGTTAGAGATTTTCCTCCCATAATGCAAGGAAATCCAGTACAAGAGCCTTTTCCCGTTTATCCGTACATTTTTGAATCAATGTGTCTCTGTCGTTTAACATATCCAGTGTATGATATATGCCAAACTTTTTATTCAGACGGAGAACTGCCTTTATAAGCTTTTCATTTGTCGGTATGTCGGCGGTATCAAACATCTTTCGAATACCAGACTTTTCTCTTTCTTTCGCTTCCAAGCTTTGATAAATGACTTCTTTATGCTTTGAAGATTTCCTTTCTCTTACAATCTTAATAATCTCATATCTGTGCGTCAATTCTCGGAAAAAAGCATCCTTATCACGATCGTTCTGATAAGTTGTCATAAAGGAATTACAATGGTAAAGATCTTTTCCATTTTCCGCTTTAACCAATCCCAAATGGAGGATTTTCTTTTCATTCTCATGGACAAGGAGATAATCACTCTGAAATTCTGAATCCTTATTCCGTTCTTTCTCATATAAATACAGCGTTGAATAAGAAGAAAACATTTCCCCTAATTCTCCAAGATTATCTAACTTTCTGTGGATCATTTCCAACATTCTCTGCTGTTTTTCCACTGTTTTATAATATTTCCGCACCAGTTTTTCGACTGACTGCATCGTAATACGCTGTTTTTTTATGGCATATGCACCAAAATCCCCTGTAAACAGATTCGGTTTCCCAAGATACTGCATCCCCATTAAATGCGGTATCTTAATTTCCGAATTTGTAAGATGAAGAATACGCTTTTGAATGTGAATGTAATAATCATATTCACACAGCACTTCCTTTGTACTCTGAAAAATTTGCAAGAGTGTCTGCATTGCCTTGTCCTCCCATGTAAAGAAATTGCCTGAGCGACTAGGCTCAGGCATCACATTTCTTTTTGAATTGCAATTCTGGGAGCAGTCCTATGATAATTCCATAGGCAGAGACGACCTTTGTATTTCTATTGCCCGCAAAGTCGGGACGGGTAGCTCCTCTCTATCGCCGCAAAAGCACTTAAGCTTTTCATTACTTATAACTTATCATGCATTCTTCGGATTGTCAAACGATTTTTTTCTGCTAAATCAGACATTTTCCTGCATTTCGGTTGATGCATACCTTTTCTCCATCGCAATCTTCTCATGGATATTCGTATTATACAGGTTATAGAGGTCTGTCCCTTTCTCAATGGTATTGTCAAAGGGTATCACCACATTGCCGCACTTGATAAGCCCCATTCCGCTTGAAGTGTTGGCCACGTACCGCAGCTGTGCTTCTGACACGCCGATCACCTCCGCCATACGGGAGCTGTCGGTGCTGGCCTGCTTCAAAAGGGCCACAAACTCGGAATTGGCAAGCATGGTGGTCGCCGTGTAATTCTGGAGCAGATCCACGATGTTCTGCGTAATTCCGGTACATAGGCCGCCCTGCTTTCTTACCTTTTTCCAAAGCTGCTGCAGATACCTTGCGGAATATTCCGAATTTAACAGCACATGAAATTCATCAATGTAGAGCCAGGTTGCGATCCCCCTCTTTCCGTTGGCAATGATGCGGTTCTGAATGCTCTCCATCATCACAAGCATGGTGATGGGGGACAGCTCCGTGCCAAGGTCACGGATTCCATATACGGTAAAGCGGCTGTCCACGTCCACATTCGTCTGATGGTTGAAGATATTCAGGGAACCATTGACGAACAGCTCCAGGGACAGTGCGATGTCCTTTGCTTCTTCCTCCGGCTGGCCCATCAGCACTTCGTAAAAGTCGGACATAACCGGCACATATTTCTCCCGGCTCTTGGCAATCCCGATGTAGAGCTTACGCACACAGCGGTCAATGATGGACTTCTGCCTTGAATTGAGGTTTTCCCCCATGCACTGTTCGCAGACACCAAGCACAAATTCCCCCTTTTCCCGGATCATACCCCTGCTGTCGTTCAAGTCCAGGCTCCATACGTCCATGTCCAGGGGGTTCACATAGTTATCCGTGTACGTGGACATATTGACCACCGTACCGCCGTAGGTCTTAGCAATGTCAAAGTACTCGTTCATGGGATCTATCACGATGATTTCATCCCTGCCGGAGAGAAAGACGTTACCCATTTCCATTTTGCAGAAAAAGGATTTGCCGGAGCCGGGAACCCCGAACACGAACCCGTTGCCGTTGATCAGCTTTTTGCGGTTCCCGATATTGATATTTTTGGACACCTGATTGATGCCGTAATAGCACCCCTGCCTGTCGTTCAATTCCTGCACGTTAAAAGGCATCAGCACCGCAAGGCTCTGTGTCAGCATGGTACGCATGGTTTCCACCTGTCTCACCCCGATGGGCAGGGCCGTATTCAGGGACTCCCTCTGCTTCAGGTAATGTTCCTCGATGGTGACGGAGTTACGCTTGCCGATGGTCTCCACGGTTTCCGTCATGCCGTCTAACTCTTCCTTTGTGTCTGCCATGAGAATGATTGTCACGGACACATAGTAAAGGCACTGGTCGTTCTCCCGTACATCGTCCATGATTTCCTCGATCTCTTTTTTCTCTATCCGCTTGTTGTAAGAGATTTCAGAAGAAAAATCGTTGTTCTTATTTCTCACACGCTGCTGCCTGATAATGTCCGATTCTATCCCCAGGTATTTTTTCTGCAGGATTTTGGTCGTCAAATCCTTGGGAATCGGCACCACGTCGATGCTTGTGACGGAGTGAACCGGCAGGCTTGTGATCTCATTCAAAAAGCGGTCCGAAAGACTGGATGGGTACTTTTTGATAAACAACGCACGGCAGAACTTCCTTTCATCCCTGAAATAATCCGGATAAAACTGCATCATGCCGTTGCACAGGTCATTGCGGAAATCTGCTCCCACCCTTTTTGCATCCCGGATATCAAAGTCAAAGCCGTTTTCATTTCCCAGGTGGTAGTAGTCATACAAGACCTTAAGCCTTTCATTGCCAGACAAGGGGACAATCTCTGCCCCCAGTTCTCCAAACGCCTTATGGACGGACGCTTCCATGGTGGCGAACTGTGCCTTTGCTTCCTCAAAGTTTTTCCGTTCAATGGTGATGGTGAGGTATCGCTCCTGCTCGATCCCCTGCCTGCCCTCATGGATCTTCTGCTCCATGATGTCATTGTAAATGCTGCGGTAGGCATCAAAGCCATCATCCCTTTTCTGTAGAAACACGCAGTCTCTTACCTGCTTCATGTCCTTGTTCTTATTGTTGATTGTGATTTTGAAATTCACATCCAGGGAATTCAGAAACTTACAGTACCTCTCAAAAATGTCGATCTGTTCCGTTTCATTGGTGGTGGTATAATTGATGTCCTGAAAGCGGTAGCATTTTGAGAAACGGCTCCTTGCCACTTCAAAAATGCCGTTCTCCGCCACTTTCATAATCTCAATGGTCTGCTGTATGGATTTCGGGGTTTTGTAAAGGGGCACGCCCGCCTTTTTCAATTCCCTGAATCCATCTGAAAATAAGCCCAAATCTTATCCTCCTTTCTATGCCGTCTGGGGCATTACCGTCTTGCTCCGTATAAAGCCACAACGACAATCATTATAACTGCGATCAGAACCGCCTTTTTTCCTGCTCTCTTTTTCATGCCTTTTTCCCCTTTCCTTTTCTCTTGCTGATTTTCTTACGCTTTCTCTTTTTCCCCTGTGGACTCTTCTTCCCATTTTTTACTGTTTCTTCTTCCATACGGATTTCCCGGATGGTTTCCTCTCCCTCGGTAGATACATAGACCAGGGGATGATTTGCAAAAATCATTCGCATCTTTCTCCCCATATACTCGTAAAAGCCCATACCGTTAAAGGAGTAGAAGCCGCCTAACGCTATGGGTGCGGCAACGGGAATTGCCACATAGACACTGGCCGTCAGACTGATATGGGAATACAAAAGAAGTACGATTCCTCCCCCTGCCGCAACGGATGCCACGGAAAAAAGAAGCTGTTTTGCCGTCAGCCCCATCACCACGGATTCCTTGTAACGGTCTATGTCCTTGTTGATTTCAATTACCAATTTTTCCCATGCCCCCTATCTTCTCATTTCCCTCTTTTCCGGCTCTTTCCTTAAGCTGTTCTGCTGTTCATAATCCAGTATGCCATCCCCACAAAGCTCACGCATCCTCTCCGTGTCAAACCGATAAAGGGGATATGTGCAATAGCCGCTTCTCTGCTCCAGGCCGGTGTATTCCGCAAGCCCGTTTTTCACGAGGAAGTCCTCCAACTCCGGCATGTTGTTGGTATCCACAAATGCACAGTAGGGCGGAAGCGTCTCAAGGAGGTTCACGGTCACGTCACAGTATGGCTCCGGAACGCCGTCCTCCATGGTGGTCATTCCCACAAAAAGGCTTTTGTTATTCGCATAGGTGCTGACAAAGAGCGTCACCTGCTCCGTCGCTCCTGAATGAAGTTTTAGCTCCAATGCTCCTGTATCTTCTTTCTCATCCCCTCTTTCCTCCGACTGTTTTGCTTCCGGCTCCGCTTTTACCGGCTCACAAGTGGAATTGCACCGTTCCAAAAGCTCCGCAAACTCGCAGATGTGGAACAGGTTTCTTCCGATCTCCGTATGGTGCTCGTCAATATAGGAGCAGGCATACTCTGATTTTTTTCCGTCTGCGTCTGTGATTATGACTTTCTCCCCATCCGCAATACGGAACAATTCCTTGTAACGGCTGTCAATAAAACGGATGCCTTCCTGTGCTTTTTCGATATGCCTGTCCAGATACTCCTTTACATAGCAGTAACAGTAAAAATTGTAATCTCCGATTGAGGTATTGCACCGAATAAGAAAAGCGTGCTTTTCCGTCTCGGCCCGAAAGCCGTACTCCCTGTAGAAGTTCCCCTCAAATGAGCTTTCCGGATACTGTGCAGCGTACTCGCTCATGGCGGATCGGTTTTTCAACAGCCCGTATGCATCCGAACGCAGGGCATTGATGACCTCATCAATTTCTGTCTGAAATTCATCGGTTTTCAACCGTTCCCTGTGATCCTCCCACGAAGTAAAAAACCCTTTGCCGTTTCCGCCAAAGTCACCTCTCAAATGTCCGATACATCCTGTCTGCCCCTGAATCTGCATACTCGGTGTGTACGTGTATTTCCGTTCTGTTTTTGTCAATGGTCTTATTTCCATACACATTTCCTCCTATTTCTAGTTGCTACGCAACGGTACTAAAGTGCAAAGTTGCTTCGACACACCTGTAATGAGAGAAACTTTTATTCGAAAGGGCACTCATAAAAGTTCCTCTCGTGCGTCTTTGCAACTTTGCCGTCCAGCAGAAATTTATTCAAAAACACTTGACATTTCTTAGCTGGACTATTCCAGTTCCGTAATATCCCTCACAGTACACCTTAGCTTAGATCAATTTCCAGCTGCAAAAGATGCGTCTGTAAATCGATCTGTGCACTTTGAGGGATATTATTGTTTCTTAAGATAATCCCAATGCTTTACTTGTAAGCGACTGTGCCCCTTTCACGCTGCCAACCGTAAGGGCTATGGTAAAGGTCATTTCACACAAATAGATCAGCGACTGTGCCCAGTCGGAGTAGCTTCCGGTAAAGGAGGGAAGCCCCGCACTGATAAAGGCATTGCACAGCATGATCGCCAGTGCCATGGTGACTGCTTCAAACACGACGGATAAGAAATACTTCGCATAAGTGCTTGCCGTGTTCGCCACGTTCCGGTTGCCTGCCAGGGTTGACAAGGCTATGGAACCCATGGGTACGATGACCATGATCTTTAAAAAACGGAAGTATACCGTGTAGATCATGAAAAAGCCGCAGATAATGACAATAACGCTTAAGAGTGCCGCCAGTATCAGCATAATCAGTCCCTCGCCGAATCCTAAGTTCCGGATAATCTCCGCCTGTGTACCGTCAATGGAAAGGGTGGTATAACTACCTGCCGACAGCGTATTCACCAGGTTCCCAATGGTCTGAAAGAACGCTTTCATAATGGTCACGTTGTTTGCCACGAGCCATTCCGCAAGTCCGAGCCGGATAAGCATACGCAGGATCACCTCGAACCGCATTTCCTCACGGACATCCACGCTCTCCGAGCAGAAGCCGATCACGAAAAACAGCACCACAAGGGAGGAACCCACGGCAACGAATACAGGCTCCACGCCCTCCACCAATGCCCAGGGGCCGCCGCCCTTGAAGCTGACCGGGGACTGTCCCAGCAGGGCGAACACGAGGTTTACCTGGTTGTTCCAGAAACCGAATACCATTTCCAGAAGCTCCAGTATCTTATCCCCCAGCTTGAAAATATCCACATCATCTCACCTCTTTTCTTTTTAAATGTGTTTTTTGATATTCCCCCTTAAAAGCCAAGGAATGAGAGAACCGTGGAAATGCCTGCCATCATAATCCCTGCCACAATTCCCTTGAGTGCCGAGTTCATGGTGGAGGAATCCTGCTGTTGATAAGCCTGTGCAAACTCCATGACGTTTTTAGCAAGAATGATAACCCCCACCGCACCGATCACCGAAATCACAAGGGTTTTTAAATTCTCAAGTGGCTGTGTGATGGCATTGGCTCCGCCTGATGCACATACGGTCAGTGACACTGTGCCCGCCGCCAAATATGCCGCACCGATGAGTGTCGCTACAGCTTTTTTCACCTTTGCCAGTCCGTTCCTCCCTGCCTGTTTCCCTGTTGCAATCCTGTTCTTTTGCATCCTGATAATCTCCTTTTCCAATCTGATTTTGTGGCCGGGAACCTTAGAATCCCCGGCCACGCCTTTCCTGCTCTCTATGAAAACGGGACTTCTCCCGAAAACGATTGTCAATCGGGCTTTCCCCGATGCGTTACTGCCCTGACCACCCCCCTTTCTGCTAACAGGCCGTTTCTTAGTACAACATTATTATTTGTGCAATGTTGTACTAGCTTTCCGAATGCCGCACGGCCTGGAACGTCTTTCTGATTTCCCTCATTTTCCTCACATCCGTTTCCGGATAGAATACGGCTAGAATGGTTTTTGCAGGCATACCAAGGGCGATCATTTTGTGAAGCTCTTCTTTCTGCTCTTTGGAATACCTCCACTGGGCCATACGGTTCATAAGGGTATCCTCGCCATTCGGCTTTCGTTTCCTTTCCACATATTCTTGCGTATCCGTTTGGCCTGGTTCATGCTCCCATTCCTCTTCCTGGGCGTACATAAGCTCATTGTCCAATTCTCCGTGAATCTGGCTTATCTGCTCCTGCTCGTCCAGATTCAGAAAGCGTTTCCTCATGCCAATGTCTGTGAGCAGCTCGAAATCCTCATAGCTTATGGAATCAATGTAGACATTTTCCCCTTTCTCCTTAAGCCCCTCATAGTAGGCCAGGGCTTTCGGCGTTAAGATCTGGTAAAACCGCCCACCCTTTCCCGCCCTGCCCCCTGGGGTATGCTCGTAGGGCTTTCCCTTTCCGTCTGCGGTCTGGTCAAAGGCCGGATGACCAAAGGGTATAAACTTGTTGTCCATAATGGGATCCAGGCCACGGATAAAAAGGATGCATTTCTTATTGTCCAGCTTCCTTACCTCGTCCGGCGTGAACAGTTCCCGGCCAAGGACATCGTAATTCCGTGACGAGCTGCCCTGCCTGCCTTTCGTCTCTCCGCTTGATTTCTTGTCAATGGTGCCTTTTCCCAGAAGCTCCGAGACGTACTTGTGGGTGCTCTGTTCGTTGCCCCCAAGGTAAATGAACGTGTCGCAGTTGCCGGGGATAGTTTCCCACGTATCCTTAAAAAGTGCCTTTAGCTGGGCAAAATTCTGGATTATGATGATACTGGAAATCTCCCTGGACCGCATGGTGGACAGGAGGGAGCAGTAATCATCCGGCAACGCCACGTTTGCGAACTCATCAAGCAGAAAGGTCACATGGATGGGGAGCCTGCCGCCGCAGTTAAAGTCCGCCTGATAGTAAAGCTCCTGAAAGATCTGGGTGTAAAGCATTCCGATGATGAAATTGTAGGACTTGTCGGAATCCGGTATCACGCAGAATAGGGCCGTTTTTGTCTCCCCGTCCCCGTTTACGCCGATCCCAAGCTCCGCCAGGGCCAGGTCATCCCTTGACAGAAGCCGGAGCACCTGCTTGTTCTCCAGAAAGGCAAGCCGGGAATTGGAACTGATGTTGATGGATCGCACCGTGTCCCCTGCCCCACGCATACATTTGTTGTACTGCTTTATGGCAGGATGGGCGGAGCCAAGCTGTGAGGTTTCCTCCAGGAATTTCATGCGTACATCCAACTGTGAGGGCTTGTTCTGTTCCTTTACCTCCGCTTCGGAAAGAAGCTGTAACACCGTCTCAAAGTTTCTCCTGCCAGGCGGCTCCTCCAGCCACACGTAATAAAAGATTGCCTGCAGGAACAGCCCCTCCGCCTTTTCCCAGAACGGATCGGAGGGTGTGGCACCCTTTGGCGTGGTATTGCTAATCAGATTCGTAATCAGCTTTATCACGTCCGTTTCCTCCCGGATATAGGAAAAGGGGTTGTAGCAGTCCGACTTCTCCATTTCCAGGAGGTTTATTACCTTTACGCTGTATCCATTGTTTTTCAGCATCTCCCCACAGCTTCTTAAGATCTCTCCCTTTGGATCGGTACAGATAAAGGAACAGCTCCGGGGCATCTGCATCAGATTGGGCTTTACCTCGTAAAAGGTCTTGCCTGCTCCGGAGCCGCCGCAGATCAGGATGTTCCCGTTGAGCTTAAGCCTGCGGAAGTCCAGCGACATCTTCACGTTCTGGCTTAAAATGCGGTTGAAGCTTTCATCCTTGTCCGCCAGTATCCGGTTAGCCATTTTGGGCGATTCAAACCTTGCCGTTCCAAACTCCCTGCCCGGCATGAAGTTCCGCTGACTTGTCACATACATCAAAAGAGCGACAGCATAGGCCGCCAGAGCCATTACTATCGCTTTTATGGTTGTTTCGTTATAATAATCTGCAAATGGCCTGGCACACACACGGTTAAGGGAATCCAAAAAGTCGTTCACTCCGATTCCCGGCTCCCAGGCCCCGTTTAAGAGATATCCGGCATAGGCACTCAAAAACGCTCCCGTCAGGACAAGCCAGAGGGATATTTTTTTCTTGTTCTGTACCATGGGCGGCTACCTCTTTAACGGTGCAAGCTCTTTTCCCGGTAGGAGTTTTTTCTTCTGCTTCTGATCTCTCGCTTTTTGTTCCGTATCCCCATACCGTTTCCGAACCTCTGCACTCACCCTGTCATAATGTCCCTGGTACAGTTCCTCCCCTTTCATCGTGCCCATGACCCGGTTATCCGCAGAATAAAGTTTATAATCCTTGTCCCGATCAAGGAACGTCAGGATTGTTTTTCCCCTGTGAATCTCCATTGCCCTCTCTTTTCCGATCCAGATATACCTTGCTTCCTCTCCCCATGTGCCGGGAATCCTTGTTTTTATCGCATGATCATTTTCCTCCGCTATCAGCTTTCTGGCAATGGTGATGTCCGCAAGGTTGGGATTCTGTGCGGCGGCCACGGTCTGCATACGCTGCATCAGTTCATAATACCCCCTGATGCGGTTTTGAAACGCATCCTTGTCCATGATAACTCTGTGCTGCCCATCTTCCTCCTTTTCGATGACCCCAATCCGTTCCAACTGGCCGACTACATGCTCCGCCTGCTCCCTTTCCAGGCTGAAATTTTCCTTAATCTCTTCCACGTTGATGCTCTTCTTTTCCATGGCATAACTGCCTACCTTTTCAATCAGCCCCGAAAGGGCCTCCCCTGCCCTTACCGCTTCCTCCGTGTGGAGACCCTCGTTTCCCTTTTTCTGGTTCTTTAGAAAGGAAAGCACTTTGTCTATTTCCTTTTCATCTCCATTTTTCAGGTAATCATCAAAGGTGGCTACATGGCCGGACTTTAGCTTCTGCACCAGCATGTTTACCCTTGGGACCGCTTCCGTGTGGAATATGATTTCGCTCATGCCGTCCTTTTGATTGATGTCCGGCAGCACGGAGTAAAGAAGCCCGTATTTTTTCGCCATCTTCCTTACTTTCTTCATATCTTCGGTGGGGAACTGAAAGACCTGCAGATCTCCGCCTTTCATCAGAAGTCTCCGCATGTCTGTCTTTCCCATGGTCTTTTCATGGTCCATTAGGGCAATCAAAAAATCCATTGCCTTTTTCATCTCTTCCAACGTGCCGCCGCAGACTTTCATGGCAATCTCGATTCCGTCATAGCCTACACGGATAATCTGAACCGCTTCCTGAATCTCTTCTGCCATTACAACCACCTCCTATTCCAGTTCCGCAATACCCTTTCCAGTTCCACTATATCCTTGCTTCTTTCTTTAACTGTCCCTGTCTGACCCATTCCTGCATCTGTGCAACCTCCGTCCGCCGTAACTCGTCCTCGCTTATGGAAATGCCATAGGCTGACAACAGCTCCGACAGGGTTTTTATGGCCTGTTCCTCCTGTACCCGGTAGGTTTCAAGGGATATGAGCAGATTTTCAATCCTCCGGATCCAGCCCGGACGAAAGCCTGCCAGGGTCTCATATCTTTGGCATACCTTGTCTCTATCAGAGCCTGCATCCCCAAGCTCTTCCACCAGCTTGCCCGTCAATTCCATATCCCCTGTCCGGAAAGCAAACTGTATGCAGAAGTCCCGGTCTCTCTCTGTTAAGGTTACATTTTTCTGGTGGAACAGCTCCACGGTCTCCGCTACTGCCCTTAACCCCATGACTGCACCTCCTTTATCTGGTTCTCATAGACTGCGATGCTTATGATTTCCTCCATCTGCTCCGCCGGGATTCTGTTGTTAATCAACACCAGGAGCTGTTTCTCCGTCAGGCCCTTTTCAATGGCGTTCCGAATCTGCACCAGTTGGTCCGGGGAAAGATTCTTGTCTGCAAGCAGTTTTACGATATCCTTTCGCTGCTTAAAAAACAGGCGTGTGAATATGGCGGTCATCCGGTTTTTCCTGTCTCTTCTCTCCGTCCGTTCCAGAGGGATGTGACGAATCACCCTGCCGTCCTTGTCTACAATCGCCGTATAATACTCCGTTCCAAGGTCTCGTGGCGATTCCGATACGTCGGGCACATGACTTTCCCATGGTATCTTTACCGAACTTTCTTCCTCCAGATTTTCCGGCTCTGTCATCTCAGCCGTCTCTGCATGTTCTGCTTTTTTTATCTGATTTTCCAGTCTCTTCTTTTCTTTCTCCATTTCCTCGATCTTTCCACGAAGTCTTGCAATCGCAGTCTTTGCTTCGTTTAATTCATCCTGCTGTTTCTCAAGAAGCCCATTTTTTTCCGTAAGCTGGGCTAACAGGTTATTCTGTATCTGTGCATCCTGGCTGGCGGTTCCGATTTCTTTCAGTTTTTCATTTAGGGCATCATACCGTTTTTCCTGATAAGAAATCTGCTCCACCACCCTTTGCATCTGTTCCACAAGCTCCTTTGCATATCCCATGTCCTGCTCACGGATGGACTGCGTTTCTTTGCTTTGGGAAAGCACCTGGGAAAAGAGACGCTTCATGGTATATGCCGTGTTTTCCCCGTTGGAGAGTATTTCGTCTATCGTGTCCACGGGCACTCCTTTTTCATAAAATTCCAGTGCCACCGCCATCTGCTCGCCACTTAATCCCTCCTTTAAGATCAGGGCCTTTACCTCTTTGCCGTAACCATCTCTTAAAACTCTGGAATACACGCACATCTGCCTGTAGTCGTATCTGCCGCCACTGTATTCCTCCACTTCTTCTTTTGACAGGCCGAATCGCAGATCGTCCTCAATCAATTGCAGGATCTCTTCACTGTACTTGGGATTCTGACGAAGCCTGTTAAGATACGCTTTTAAATCCATGCCGCCCAGAACTGTCCGTCCCTGCATAATACCTCCTTATCTTCCTCTGTCTTTTTCTCTGCTCTTTTCTCTCTCTTCTGTCTGTTGTTCCTCTCTCCTTTCCGGCTCCTGCTTCTTAATTTCGCCTGATGCAAGCTCCGCAAGAATACGTCCGGCAATCCTCTCTTCCCCTGCCGCTTCCTTTTCCCGTTCCCTTATCCGTGCAATCTCACCCCGGTAATGCTCCTTAAGCTCCGCCACCTGCTCTGCCGTGTATCCCTCCGCTTGAAGCCTTTGGGACAGCCAAAGGTAACGTTCATGCTCCCTTTCAAACAGCGTTTCCCCACGTCTAAAACAGCTTTCGCAGTCCTTAAGCTCCTCCATTTCCGTTGCAACATCAAACAGGGGCTTCATCCTGGCTCGCTCTTTGAATATCCGGCTTTTCTCCCTGGATGTCTCTTTCTTTTTCTCCCCGATCCGTGCAATGGTCTGCCTGATGTCTTCCTCTGTGGTGATATTATGGCGGACAAGAAACAGGTACTCTTCCTGAAGCTTCTTAAGCTTCCGAATGTCGTCACGGTACTGCCATGCCTTGCTGTAGGGGCGTTTTTTCAAAAGCTTTGCCCGGTAAAGCCTTGCAAAATAGCGTTTTTGGATGCCGGACAGCTTTGCCTTTCTGCAATGCTTCACCCGACAGTAAACAATCCCGGTCTCCTTTAGGGCTTTTTGTTTTCTATA
>NZ_JAYMNS010000005.1:0-216243 GCF_036941035.1 Candidatus Merdisoma sp. JLR.KK006
ACTATTCATTAGGTAGATGGATTGTGGAAACGCAACAAATGGGAGAAAAGCGAGCAAAGTACGGAGGTAAAGTTATTAAAACATTATCTGAAAAGCTTCAGAAAGAATTTGGTAAAGGATTTTCAGAAGATACGTTGAAAAATGCTAGGAAATTTTATTTGATTTATAAGGAACGAATAAGCGAAACAGTGTTTAGCCTTTTTGCAGTTGAAAAAAGTGAAACAGTGTTTAGCTTTTTTGAAAAAGAGCCACCATTTATCGTTTCGTGGTCACATTATTTGCAGTTAATGCGCATAGAAAATGAAGCTGAACGTAGTTTTTATGAAATTGAAACGGCAAAAACTGGATGGGGAGTTCGTACTCTGCAGAGGCAATATAATTCCAGTTTATATGAACGTTTAGCGTTGAGAAGAGACAGTAATTGAAATTATTGAATTGTAACGGAATGCTTTGGAGAAGGTATTGAGACAAAGTAATTGTTTAGATTCCTTTGCTAACAGCATTTGAGAGAAAAGCTGTCAACCTTACACAAAACACCGCTTCCGGTAAAATCGGGGCGGTGTTTTTGTGTGGCAACCGTTTAAGGAGGTTACGCCGTGCCTTTCCAAATTGCAAGGTTAATGCAAGGTTATCGCAAGGTCAATGTAAGGTTGGCGTGATAGAATAGCAGACATGAAAAGCAATACCTTGAACAGTGCCAGAAGGATTTACAGGCAGAAGCTATTGTGACTGGAAATCTTTCTCTATAAAGGGTACAGGACAAGGTATTGCGGAACTGGAATAGGAGGTTTTCACATGAAGAAAAAAATTTTGTTTGGAATTGGCGCTGTTGTTATAGCGGCTGTTTGCGTCTGTATTTTCTCTCTTTCAAAAGCAGGCAGCACATACTATTATTCACAGATTGATAACAGCAAAATGGAACAGGTTGAATCGAGAGGCGGTGTAATTAATTTCAGCGGGAGTATGGATTACTCATACACTTTATTTTCCTATGATGAGAATGGAAAGGGAAAAGATATTACATTCGGAGCATCAAGGGAATTGAAAGAAGACGCTTTTATCCGCTTAACGATAATGCCGATCCGTGGTGTTCTTGAATGGGAGGAAGTACAATATGACGAACTTCCGGCGGCTGTTCAGGACCAATTTTCCAACAATCCGAATTAAGAAATCCATCAAGCTTCAATTAGAAATCGTATCTTCAAAAAGAGAATCAAACACCTTTTTTGTTTCTTCACTCATTTTGCGGGCAAAGCCTGACAGAGACAATGTTGTCAGTTCTCCCTTGGCATTAAGCTTCAGCGGCTTTTGCTTTGACTTACTGGGGCCGAAAAGAAGGGTGGGAATCATCTCCTTGGGAATGGGCCTTGGCTGTATGGACGAGCCATTGCTTCCGGACGCAGCCGTTTCCGAGCAGCAGTTGAAAGGCTCCTGATGACACAGATGAGGAACCGGAGTTCGTTTGGCCAGGTATGCAACCTTATTTATTTCCGGGGGAAGTTCATCAAAATGATCAAAACAATTTCCATTTGCCACACGGAAGATGGGAGCGCCATTGCGATAGGGGATCTCCTCACATGCAGCGTCTTTAGGAATCAGGGCGGCCCATCGCTCTCCGGTTTCACGCAATAGATAGTCAAATGCACTTTCCACTTTTTCCACCGGAAGGCGTGCCATAATAGATAAGGTTCCTTTTTCCAGAGTTACGGGATAGATAACATCTCCTGCCTTTATTTTTGCAATGGAGGGCATTTTCGTATGAATGCTTCCCAATACCACCCGGATAGGGCCGGTATCCTTTGCTTTCTTCAGCTTTGCGATTTGCTCCTTTGGCCAATAAACAATGTATCCTGCCATGGGTTCTCCTTTATCAATTTTTCGAATAGCGAAATTTCTTTCATATTCTCATTTTTTTCTCCATAAAACTTGCAGCTTTCCTTGTCATTATAATCCGTTTTTGCAAGGAGTGCAATTACCTAAAGACAGTAAATTTGCATCTTCCATCGGTACATGCTTCAGGTTGCTTTACCATTGAGGAAAGCTTAACGGGAAATGTGTTCGGCATAGTTCTTCTCAAAAATCAATGGGTATAGTATAATAAACTCAGATCCAATGGGTATAGGAAAGCGGGCTTTTAATTGGAAAAGAATTTATAAAATAACGAGCCAAATGAAACACAAGAGTTTTTAGTACGGACTACCGGATGATATTTTCGTCTAAAAATGGTAAGGAGAGATATGAACAGAGTAATTCTTATAATAGTTCTTTTGATTTTTAGCATAAAAGCAACAGGATGTGTGCCAGATAAAAGCGGTACAGCCCTAAGCAAAATGAACAAAGGCTGTTATGTTGAAATAGATGCTTTATTAGAGATGAATGAAAGTAACTGCACATCTGAAAATGACAGGATTGACGATACGCAAGTCAAAGAACGCCATATTTATAACGAGAATAATCCGGACAAGAATTTGTTTTTACAGTTTCTCCATGATGAAATTCCGATCACTCATTATCCTTATGAATGGATAGAAGGAACAACTATTTATAAAACGCTTTATTTTAGCGAAATAATAGATGAATTTGGTTTTTACCCGGAATTGTATATGGTTGATATGGACGGGGACGGAATACAGGAATATTGCTTTAGAATTGTGGCATTACTCAATACAATAAAATACAATGAAGAATTGGGATGCTTTGAGATATGGCTGCAAGAAAGAGAACAGCAAAAACCTATTGGAAACGGGCAAATGTATTCCAAAGATTTTCACACAGATACAAGGTATGGATACTATTTATATGATAAAAATGCAAATTTGATCGAATATAAATTATATACCGTTACACCAATGAGTGATGGAAATGGAGGAGAATGTGTTAAATATAGTATCTGGGATGAAGAAAAAGGTGTTTTTGATGTAGTTACCGAGGAAGTTTGGAATAAAGAAACAAAATTTTTATTTGAATTAATTGATCATGCGTCCAAACCAATGAGCTATGAAGAATTATTGGGAGACTAATACGATATAAATGGTTTCAAGAAAGAACAATTTCTCTAATATAATTTTTACAAATAACGGAGAACAAACGGATGACAGGACATTTTGGATTTTCCTACATAGGGCTGATATTCTTGCTGCTGCTATTCATTCTTAGAATATAACAGTCAGTGGCACTAAGCCGCTTGATTTCCTCAACAACAGACTTTAGCACGTCATGGCCCTGTTTTTCTTGTAATTATAGTCTGTTTTTGTAAGAAGTGCAATTACAGAAAGGGGTAAATTTGTACTTGTCAATTTCTGTTCTTGTTTGGTATATGCATCAGGCTGGTTTGTCGCTGGGATGACCGAAAAAATAATATAGAAACTGAAACGTTTTTGAATGTAGAAGCACAGGAAGGGCACATGATCGCATTTATGGATTATGCGGGAGAGGATAAAGAAGAGGTATGCCTGATTTGTCAAATAAGGTAAAGGATTGGTTCACACAAAACGGATGGGGAGTGAATGATTAAGAGATGATATTTTTTGGATATCAAAGAAATGATGAAAGTTTATTGGAATTAAATGAATTTTTTGTAAAGTCTGTTCCATCAGGAAAGCTATTGCAGTATAATGGAGCCATTGACAAATTGGAGAATTTGGGAGGTATTCATTTTGAAAAAAATCGGTATTACAATTTTAAAATCCATAGGCTTTTTTCTGGGATGGACAATATTGGTTTCTATATTGCCGTTATCATCTTCAAAGGAACAAGCTATATGGAGATTATGGGCAGAAATTACACCTCTATTGGCAGTAGCAGCTTTTACTCTCATCTTTTGGCTTGCTGAAAAGAAAAATGTAAAGTTACATTTATTCGATAATCCAGTAAAGGGAATGGTATTGGGAGTAATCGCAGGGATTGTATGGTTAGCTATCCCTGTTTTGGTAATGTATGCAGCAAAAATTATCCATGTTGACGGAACTAACTTAATTAACCTATTCCCTGTTTGGGTGCTGGCAGTATTTCTAAATACCATTATGCAGGAACTTCTTGTTCGTGGTTATTTGTATCAAATGCTTAAGCAAAAGCACAATATAATTGTTGCTGCGATTGTGACAACAATACTTTTTACAGCATTGCATGGAGGGGCATTTGAAGCGGGTATTATTCCCGTTTTAAATGTACTTACTATGAGTTTGCTTATGATAGTAGTCCTTGAATATAGCGGCTCCATTATAGCACCAATTATTATGCATTTTTTATGGAATGGAATTGGTGCATTAGTTTTAGGTGGTGTGTCACTTGCTGATGACTATCCAAATCTGTTTGTTACGACTTTTACTGGAAGCGATATTTTGTCCGGCGGAATTTGCAAAATTGAAGGAAGCATTATTGTTTTAATTGTCAATGTGATTTTGATTGCATTTTTTATATTTATACAAAGGAAAAAAATATAAGCATAGATTCCGGTTTATCGAGCCACGCTCCCAACTAAATACTACCAGCACAAAACCGCTGCTACATGGAAACATATACCATGCAACAGCGGTTTTCTTATTCCCGCTTCTTTCTCTGACCGACATAGCTTTTGAAGCATTTCGATTTTTCAAGGGGCCTTGCGCCCTTTCCGGGCTATCTTGATTGCTTCCCCAAAAGCCTTAAAGTCATATCATGGTACTGGTCTTTTTGCTATATTCATTCACCCTATTACATTTTACTGTTCACCTTTCTTTTTGGATATATTTACACTGTTCTATCAGTTGATCTAAATAATTCGTAAAATGTAATCGAGAAAATTTTGTTTTCTTTATGAAATCTTCAAAAACAGAAGCTATTCTTTTCTCATAATCAAAAGAAAGGATAATACAAAATATGGAAATGATTTTGAAAACAATAAACCTCTGCAAAATCGTCCGGCTGACGGAAACAGGCAATAAAAGAGCCGTCCATATCGGCATTATCGCAGGTGGCGTTCTTGGATATGAGGGAAAATTGAACGCAAACGAAAATTTGGAACAGCTTTTTATGGACGTTGCAAAAAGCAATCACAGGGAGGGTTAAGGCATGAACTATCTGAAATCAGAGCATTTAAAATTCAAGAGGACAATATCGAACAAACTGATTTTCATTGTTCCACTAATCACCGCTATTTTTGCGTGGCTTATGGGTGGATTTATGGGGTATCAATACATGACACTTTACTGGTGGTATGCGTTTTTGCTTCCGGGAGCAATCGCAATTTTGTGTTCTTTGTCACACAGAAAAGAAGAAAGCGCCGGGAAATACTATTCGGTATTTTCTATGCCCGTGAACCTTTCAAAATTTGAATTTGCTAAGGGCATTATCTTAGTCGAAAAACTGCTTGTTTCAGCGATATTTTTAGCATTGCTTATTTCTATCAGTAATATCATTGCTCCGGCAACGGCAGTATATTCTCTTTTACACAGCATTGCAGGAAGTATCGGGATTATCCTTGCGTCTGTCTGGCAAATCCCTTTGTGCCTGTACTTAGCACGCAAAACGGGAATGTTTGTGCCGATTGTATTAAATACAATACTTGGGATTGTTCTATCTACTGCTACTGCATTAGGAAATACAATAGCATGGTGGTTTGTACCGTATTGTTGGGCGGCAAAACTGGCAAAGCCACTTATGGGAATTGAAATAAACGGAACTTATGCGGGAAATTGTGGATTTTCTATAGCCATTATGATTTCCATTGCGTTGTCAATACTCTTGTTTCTTATTTTGTCCTATGCCGACGCAAAGGATTTTTCCAAAGGGAGGTAGACGGAAATGGGTTTTATTCATGCGGTTCGTTCTGAACAGGTAAAAACGAAGCATACACCGTTTGGGGCTATCCATTTTTGTATACCTGCTATTGGGGCATTGTTATTTCTTGTTTACTATTTCCATTATGGCAGCACAGCAGATAGCAAAAAGCTCAAAATGATATTAGAAATTACGACAACGTTTTTTCCATTGTTGATAAGCGTTATTGTCGGTCTGAATGTTGCGCTGGAAGAAAAGGTTTCACACTTCCAAACGCTGCTTGCTGTACCGAACCGACACAAAAATATGCTTGCAAAATTAACTTATCTTTATGGTTCGGGGGTATTTGCATTGTTCTTTCTGTTCCTTTTATTTGTGATTGGCATACATCTTTTGGGAATGGCTGATACAGTGCAGCTCGGAATGCTGATTGGAGCCGCCGCCGGGATGGCCTTTTGTAACTTGATAATATACATCCTGCACTTGTTCCTTAGCTTCAAATTTGGATTAGGGTTATCCCTGTTTTGGGGCGTGTTTGAAAGTTTGCAATGTATCTTATATAGCAATATCGAACTAAAAGGCATAGCGAGGTATATTCCCTTTTCATGGTCTATGAATTGGGTAAAGGATATTTTGAGCCGACAAATTTTCAACTATGGAACGGAAAAAATATGGATTGCAGCATTAACAACAGGCGGCTTGCTGCTGACCTTATTATGGTTTTCTCATTGGGAAGGACGGAAAAATTATGAATAAAAATAGAAAAATGGTTATCGTCTTGCTGTTTGCTTTTGTTCTATGCTTTTCTCTTGCGGGCTGCTCTTTACAGGAAAAAATCAGGGAATATTCCAGTGATAAAGAGCAATGTTATCTGGACGCAGAGAATGTGACGCAATTTTCCTTTAAGGGAAACGACTATACGATTTTGGAGGATACCGTTTCTAATGGTGGGCTTGGGGAATGGACTGGATATATTCGGCAGCTTGCAGCGGTAGACGAAACGGGAAAAGTATTGCTTCAAGAAAACATAGAATCTGCTACCTTTCGGACGTTGGCAGATTTAGCGGATAAAGCCCCGGAAGCTGCTTATATTATCCCATTCTTGAATGTGTACGCAGCCCCCAACGCTGAAGATTATCTGATTGTAGATGTAAACGGAGGGTATCACAAAGCTGTTAGAAAAGAAAATATCAAAGACACAGATACGGTCTTTGATTTCAAGGACACAGAGCAGTCTATGGGTGGAAAGTTTGAAATCAATCCCGAAAATGCAACGCAGCTCCTTTGCGACGGGATTATTTATCAAGTAACCTCTGATACTGTATCAAATGATGAATTAGGAAGCTGGATTGATATTCTTGCGGAAAGCGTTACATTCGATACGGAAACAAAACACCCTTTGTCCAAAGAAGAGTTGAACAAGATTGACTGGAACGGAAAAAATGCCGGACAGGGACGGGAACAAAGGTTTTACGCAGATGTTTACGAGATTTATGGTACGGATAAAACAGAAGCGGTTGCGGTAAAAATAAATAACCGCTACTATATTGCAGAGCAGAAATGACCTCTGCCCTTGCGGATTATGCTATAATACAAAAAGAGCAACGAAAGGAGGCGACACTATGGCAGCAATCCTTATGGTTGATGATGAACGACCTATTTTAGAGCTTGTGAAAAATGGGCTGCAAAAAGACGGGCATTTCATTACTGCCTATACGTCTGCCGCACAGGTTCCGCTTGATAAGCTGAACAGATACGATTTGATTATACTGGACATTATGATGCCGGATATGGACGGATTTTCTTATTGCAATAAAATCCGTTCATTGGTGGACTGCCCTATTCTCTTTTTGACAGCTAAGACAATGGAAAATGATATTACATTCGGGCTTGGCTTGGGAGCAGACGACTATCTGACAAAACCATTCCGCATTGCGGAGCTGCGGGCAAGGGTAAATGCCCACTTGCGCCGGGAACACAGGGAACGGCATACAGCCCTTACCTTTGAACGGATAAAAATTGATTTGTCCGCAAAGGAGCTGCGGGTAGATAATATACCTGTTCCCCTAACCAAAAGTGAATATCTAATTTGTGAATATCTTGCAAGAAATAAAGGACAGGTATTTTCAAAAGAACAGATTTATGAGGCTGTTTTTAGCTTGGACGGCGACAGCGATAATTCTACCATTTCCACTCATATCAAAAATATCCGGGCGAAATTAAGCAAATTGGATATTCAGCCGATAGCGACAGTTTGGGGGATAGGGTATAAATGGGAATAAAAAGAACAACATCATTGAAAGCGTCTTTTTGGAAATTTTTATGTATGCTGCTGATTGGGCTAATGGGTTCGGTAGCTATTCCATTTAGCCTTATCCTTGCCGGAATCAGAACGGGCTTTATTACTTATGCGGATTATTCAGAACGCAGCGCAAAAAATCTTGTTCCAATTATTGCCGTAACGCCGGATTTAACAGATGTTCAGCTTCCTATGGGGTGCAAGTACCTAATACTGGATAAGAATTATCAAATGCGGGAAACGTCTTTAGAGGGCGACGATTTAGACAGGGCTATGGAGTATGCCCTATCTGGAAAGATAAACGAAAACCTCAACAAGCAGTATCTGTTTGTTACCCGCAAAAATGAATATGTGGTGCTTCAATATTACATTGGCTCACAGTTTATAAATGAATGGTTCTATAATCATTTTCCCTCACCGGAAATTCTGCTGTATATCCTCATGGGGATAAACTGTATCGCGGTCTGCGTGATATTAACAGCGAAGTTTGCAAAAAATATGAGGGCGCAGCTCTCCCCACTTTTTGAAGCAACAGAAAGAGTGGCAGAACAAAATCTTGATTTTGAGGTGGGACACTCAAAAATCAAAGAATTTGAAGATGTGTTATGTTCTTTCTCTGATATGAAAAATAACTTGAAATTATCTTTAGAGAAACAATGGAGAGCGGAACAATTACAAAAGGAGCAGATAGCGGCACTTGCTCACGATTTAAAAACGCCCCTAACTGTCATTCAAGGAAATATCGACTTGATAAGTGAAACAGAGCTTGAAGACGAACAGCGGTTATATGTGGGGTATATTACGGAAAGCTCCGGGCAAATGGGCGTTTATATTAGGACGCTGATTGATATATCCCGGACAGTAGCCGGGTATCAGCTCAATTTGGAAGAATTTGATATAACTGATTATATGGAGCAGATTGAAGCGCAGGCAAATTCATTATGCCTTACAAAAGAAATTTGTTTACACATGGAAACAGAGGCAAATTTAGGAAATTTCAAAGCGGATAAATTACTACTGGAACGGGCAATTATGAATGTGATAGGCAATGCGATAGATCACTCTCCACCAAAAGGGACAGTCTATGTAGAGGTGCAGAAGCCGGACGACGGCTTTATACAAATCTCTATAATAGATGAGGGAAGCGGTTTCACGCCGGAAGCCCTACATCATGCACAGGAACAATTCTTCATGGGGAATAAGAGCCGAACCTCAAATATGCACTTCGGTATGGGACTATATATTACGAGCAGCATTATCAAGCAGCATAACGGACAGCTCATATTAAAAAATTCTGATAAGGCAAAGGGGGCACAGGTCATTATCAAAATTCCATATTGAAATTAGTGAGCGATACTATGGTATCGCTCATTTTTTTAATCTTTATGAAATCCACAAAATCAGCGTTCAGCATATAAGCAAAGAATCAAAACGCAATCTGCCGCACGGCGGCAAAAGGAGACAGCCGCCATGAAGCACATATCGTATGGACAAAATCCGACGGTCATTGACATATCAAAAAAGCCCGTCCGCCGCCTGGGGAAATTCTACCCATAAATATGAACTGTCTAATCAACTAAATACTGCTTACTTTAGGAAATGACATCAGTGAATAGGACGGCTCTTTTTTTGATGACTTTCCAATTGCGGTCAAAAACCAACCAATTATGGACATTTAGGCAGAAGGCAATTTTCAGAGTTATTCTATAAGCACAACAAAACAAGAAACAAAACAGGAATAGGAGGACTTTGGTATGCGTCATATTTGGATTCGCAGTATTTTGGCTTTGGTTTGGCTGGCGGCGGCAGCGGTGAGCGGAGGCGCTCTGTATGTGGTAATGGGAATGATATTTCTTGTTTCTGCTTATTCGGGATGGAGGAAAGAGCGAAATGGAAAAGGAGATGAATAGAATGGCGGGAGGGCTGTCCGTTCGGAATCTGAATGCCTGGTATATACCGGGAAAGCCGGTACTGTCCGGACTTTCCCTGGAGCTTAAAAGAAATGAGGTCCTGGGGCTTATGGGGCTGAACGGAGCCGGAAAGACCACCCTTTTGAATATTCTCTCCGGGCTTCATAAGGGCTTTTTGGCAGATGCTTTGGAAGCAGAGGGAAAGCCCCTGACATTTCGGGAGGAAGCCTTTAAAAAGCGCCGTTATACGGTATTTGCGGAGGATCACTCTTTTTCCTATTTTACTTTTCGGGAATATCTTTCCTATGTGTTTCGGGCTTATGGAAAGCAGGCGCCAAAGGCGGATGAACTGATTCAGGGCTTTGGATTTGAAGCATATGAAAATAAGCTTTTGGGCGATTTGTCCATGGGAAATCGAAAGAAAGCCTTTTTGATTACGGCCTTTGCCCTAAAGCCGGAGTTTCTTTTTCTGGATGAGCCGGTGAACGGGCTGGATTTTGCCGGGACGGAGTTTTTGTATCAGCAAATAAAGGGATATGGAGCTTACGGAACACTGCTGTTTTCCTCCCATATTTTAGAGAGCATCACCCTTACGGCGGAGCGGGTATTGGTGATGGAGGACGGGCGGATTGGCCGGAACTTTTCCTGCGGGGATATAGATGCGGAAGAAATTCGGAGATCCTTCTTAACGGGGCACTGTTAGAACTATTGCGGAACTAGTACAACGAATAGGAGAGTTAAAGATGTGGAAAGGATTTGCAGCTTATTTATTTGGCTCACGCTATGAAAAGGCGGTAAAGAACGGCCTGATTTGCCTGTTTGTATTCTGTGGCTTAAGGCAGGCGGAAGTTTCGGTGCGGATTGCCCCCGGCATTCTGTATCTGATGACAGGAGCTGTTACCATTGGAGCCATGTGGCAGGATCTGTCTGCAAAAAATGAGGCACTGGCAGGAAAGAATCTTTTCATGCTGCCTTTTTCGGGATGGCGCTTAACTGCTTCCTATGTGGGAGCATTAGGGAGTTATGCAGTGATTACACGGACCGGAATTTTGCTGGCAGTGGTTTTGGCTGTTTCTCCATGGGGAATGGCGGAGCTTACAGGCTGCCTGATCTGTGCCCTTTACAGTATTCTTGCGGCGGCTTTGATTTATGGGGAGAGCAGAAAGCGAAGGCTTATTTTCCTCTGGATGGGCGGCACCGTTCTTCTGGCCTTGTGGCTGAGCGGGACTTGGCTGTTTCATGTTATATTGTTTGTAAACAGTCTTGCTGCGGCCTTCTTTTTGAAGGGGATGGATGCTTATGCATTTTATGAAGGAGAAGGCTTTCGCTTTCCCGTATTCGGAACGGCATCCGTTTGGGCTGGCCATAAGCCGGGAAAGGGCATTTTGATTTGGAACTATTTTTTCCGGTATTTATGGTGTCACAAGAATTATTTGATCAATTTAGTGATTTTATGGGGAGTGGCGGCGGGACTTCCTCTTTTCTTTGGGCAGACGGAGAGGGAGTTTGTACTTACGATAGGCTGTTCCCTTCTTACCCTGAATACGCCTGTCTGCATTCTGCTCTCCGCAGATCCGGATCTGGAACAGGCAGTGCGGACACTGCCGGGACAGCGGATGCGCTTTGTGCTTCCCTATGGAATGTTTCTGTTTGCCTGCAGCCTGGCAGGTGATCTGATTTTCCTTTGCAGCTTTTGGCTTAAGAATGGGCAGGGACATATAAGCGATGTATGTCTGGCCTTGATTTTGGCAGGCTTGGGATCGGCAGGTTCTGTGCTTATGGAGTGGTATTTTCCTATACGCAGATGGAAGACGCCAAGTGATCTGTGGCATCATCCCAGGAAATACGTGGTTCCTGGCCTCCTGCTCCTTTTGACGGGGATTTTTTGGGTACTGTTTTAGCAATCATGCGGACATCAATTCCCATTCCCCCTAGATATCCTCTATTTTCTATATGTTTCTTTTCAAAAACTCACATTTGTAGTATAGTTAATGTAATGGAAACGAGACAAATGAGTTTTAAAGCAAGAGGTACTATATGGAACAGGGAAAGATCACAGGAAAAAACATATTTGCCGCAGCCTTCGGAGTTCTGCTGGTAGGCATCGGCGTAGCTTTTAATAATTGTGCCGGATTCGGAAATGATCCCGTGGGAATCGTCTATGATGGAATCCGGGCGGTCAGC
Organism: Candidatus Merdisoma sp. JLR.KK006; assembly: GCF_036941035.1. NCBI lineage: Bacteria > Bacillati > Bacillota > Clostridia > Lachnospirales > Lachnospiraceae > Candidatus Merdisoma > Candidatus Merdisoma sp. JLR.KK006. The sequence continues at coordinate 12,151 of NZ_JAYMNS010000005.1, forward strand.
GGTATGAACTCTGAGCAGCTTGGCATGGCATCGAATGTAGTAAATATTGCGCTTTTGGTGATTCTTCTCTTTGCGGGAAGGCATTATGTGAGCATCGGAACATTTGTCTATCTGGTTCCCTATGGCTTCTGTGTTAATATGGGGAATTTCCTGTATCGCCATCTTGCGTTTTCGGACGGCTTTCTTGTTCGAGTTGTGTTCAGCGTGACAGGCTGTACATTGCTATGTCTTGGGGTAGCCATCTATATTACGGTGGATATTGGTGTGGATCCCTTTACCGGCGTTGTGCTGGTGCTAAAAGATGTGCTTAAGAAGGAATATCGTTACGTGAAGATTGGATTTGATCTTACTATGGTTATCTTAGGTACGGCTTTGGGCGGAAAGCTTGGAGTGGTTACGCTGATTACCGCCTTGGCCGTTGGCCCTGTTATTCAGGTTTTTATGGGGTTTTTAAAAAAAATTTGGTTCAAAGATGATTTGAAATAGGTTTTTGAAAGAATTTATGCGGTTTATCTGGGGATTGAAATACCCTGAGAAGTAGGTTACAATCAAATTATTAAACAGGAACAGGAGAGGAAATACGATATGAGAGTAGGAATCGCAGGTGCAGGTATGATCGTCCCCACCTTTTTGGATGCGGCGGCTTTGGTAGAGCAGATGGAGATCTATGCTGTTTTTGCAAGAAGAGAAGAGGTGCGGAAGGAATTTTGTGAGAAATATCAGATTCCCGTAGGATATGATTCTTATGAGAAGCTATTGGGAGATCCAAAGGTGGATGTGGTTTATGTGGCCCTTCCCAACAATCTGCATTTTTCCTTTGCAAAGGAAGCATTAAAGGCAGGAAAGCATGTGATTTTGGAGAAGCCCTTTACCGTTACGTATGAGGAAGCTAAGGAGATTGCAGATCTGGCACGGGAAAAGAAGCTGTATCTCTTTGAAGCCATTACCACCCAGTATAATCCCAATTATGACAAGATGAAAGAGCTTCTTCCAAGGCTTGGAGAGATCAAGCTTGTAGCCCTTAATTTTTCTCAGTATTCCAGCCGGTATGACAATTTTAAAAAGGGGATTGTAAGCCCCTCCTTTGATCCGAAGAATGCAGGGGGAGCTTTGATGGATCTGAACATCTATAATATTCATTTTGTGGCAGGCTTGTTTGGAAAGCCTCTGAAGGTGCGCTATTGCCCCAATATGGAGCGTGGTGTTGATACTTCTGGCATTCTTGTAATGGAATATCCCGATTTTCAGGCAGTCTGCATTGCGGCCAAGGACTGCGGAGCGCCCTTGAGCGTCAGTGTTCAGGGAAATAGGGGCTTTTTCCACAGTGATTATGCCTCCAGTATTTTGGCCGGGTTTTCATTTCAGGAAAATAAATGCGAGCCGGAGAATTACCATCTGGCGGACAACCCGGAGCGGCTCTTCTATGAGCTTTTGACCTTTACAAAATATTATGAAGCAGAGGACTGGGAAGCATTTGATAAAAGGCTTGACCATAGCCTGATGGTAATGGAGATTCTTGATGCGGCCCGGAAACCGGAGAATCAGGGGCTGTGAAGCCCCTTGGATTGAGGAACAAACTTATAGCAGATGATAGTAAGGGCAAATATCCTCATAATGCCCGTCTTTCATTAAAAATCCGCCTGGGATCACGCCCAACTGCTGAAAGCCCAGACGTTCATAGAGATGTCTGGCGTGGGTGTTGGTGCGCACAACCGCATTGAATTGAAGAATTCGAAAGCCATGGGCTTTTCCCTGAGCCATGCAGTCCAGAACCAGCTGCTCGCCTATGTGAAGTCCCCGAACCCTGGAACTGACCGCATAGCTGGCATTTGAGATATGGCCGCAGCGTCCCTCGTTGTTGGGATGGAGGATATAAAGTCCCAGAATTTCTCCATTTTCCGTGTTCTTTGCAACACCGCAGTAGGTCTGGGCGGCGAAAAATTCCGGTCCGGTTGTATCGTTCAAAGGATTCAGTTGGGGGAAGGCAATTCCTTCCTCCACTACTTCATTCCAGATGGCAATCATGGAAGGGAGATCTGATGTTTGATAGGCTTCAATGACGATGTTCATAATACATATCCTTTCTGCAGTTCTTTCTATTTTTTTATTGATGCGCCATCCATTTACATTCTGTAATCTCCATATGGGAGAAAACTGCTTCAAAGGATGAGTTCTCCGGAGAGCAGGCATAGATTCCAAAACGGATCTCCTTTGCCCCTTCCCACAGATGGCAGATACGCATCTGCTTAAAGTTTACGCCGTCTTCCGAGCATTCCAGACAGTAGTCGGATTCCCGGCGGCTTAGACGATACCACATGGATTTGACAGAAGCAGGGATATCGGTGGTTGCCCAGTCAGAGTAGCCGTGATTTGTTACTACGCTGCCAAGACGCTGGTACTGTTCATTTTCATATTCGATGGAAGCTTTCAGCCAGTTGTCGCTGTCAAGATACAGGGCAATGCCGCACTGGTCAAAGCGATGGCTGCTTGATGAAAAGTCTGTCTTTACCACAAAGGAGAAATAAGTTTCCTCTGTGGATAGCTGGAGAACCGGGGCATTGTCATTTTGAAAGCCGTAATAGGTTCTCTGCCAGAGATCCGTTCCCGGTTCCGTGGTAATGGTGATTTGCTCATCCTGAATCATAAATGTCTTGGGTTCTCTTGTCCATTGCAGGTCTTTTGCATTCCATTTCATAATAAATACGTTCCTTTCTGTTTGTTTATAATGTTTTTTAGTGGCATTATACATATAGCAGATGAATTAAGCTGTTCCTTTTAGAAGACAATTTAACTCATCCATGTTCTAAAATTTTTTTTGATCTACGGCAAGCTGGAACATTCCCTGATAGTAGTAGTCATCAAAGCTGTCTGCTATGATAAAATGGGGCATATATTCCATGGGAATCGTCTCCTTGCAGTTGTCTTTTACCTGTGATAGCAAGTCTTCCGTAATTAAATCTCCCGTAAGTACAATGGCATCCGGATTGAGCAGTACAAGAATGGCGGCAATGGATTTGGAAATAAAGGGGATACAGGCTCCCGGACGAAGCAGGGACAGCTGTTCTTCACGGCTTATGTCATAGGGAAGAAAGCCGGTCATCCCGGCAAAGCTGTTGGCGCCCCGGATGATGGTGCCTTTGTGGATGGTTGCCGTTCCCGGGAGGATGTGGCTTTGAAAATATCCAAGAGTGATAACTTCATCAGGATTTCCTTTTGTCTTATAATATCCATAGGCTTTGTGATACATATCATTTTCCATAACAGCAGGAAGACCGAAGCGCTGCTCCAATTTTTCTTTTAAGCGAAGATTCTCAAGCTCCGGGATATCGCAGTACCTTATGATTCCATGCTCTGCGATACTGGGGGTTCCTACAATGATTTGGGTCAGATTGTGAAACTTTTCCTGAATCCTTTGAACCCTTTCTTCCAGATCTGAGTAACGAATCTGTGTTAAGGTCTGTGTTTCTTTAGACAGAATTGTTCCGGATGGAGAGAATACAAGGGTTTCCACTGCTTTTTCTCCATGCTTCAGATAGAAGTGGAGAGCCAGATAACTTTCATGCTCTTCCCGAATCTGATAGAGGGTAGAACTTCTTCCGATCTCGCCTGACAGTTTCATCTCGCCGGTTACAATTCCCTGAGACTTAAGATCATTAAGCAGAGTATTGCAGGTAGCGGTACTTAAGCCGGTGCCTAAAGCAGTCTGCTGCTTAGTACAGGCTTTCTCACGCATAAGAAAGCGGTAGATGGAACGTTTGTTTTCCCTGCGGATATCAGCGGAATTATTCATGAGTCACCTCCTGCCTGGTTTTGATGATAATTATTATAACCATTATATTAATTACTGTCAATACTAAAGGGAACTCATTTTTCGTTTTAATTGAAATTTTAGTATATGGTATAGGCAAGTCAAATAGAAATTATTAATTTTATTTCATATGACTTTCAACTTGTATTCTTAAATTTAAGGAAATATAATATAAAAAACGTTGCAAACCTTCAAATAAGAGAGGAGCAATTTCCCATGGCAAATATCTTAATTGTTGAGGATGAAAAAAATATGCAGGATATTATTGCTGCATATATGCAAAAAGGCGGCCATACCTGTTTTACTGCCGATGACGGAGTAGATGCCTTAATGATATTGAAAAGCACCCCAATGGATCTGATGATCCTGGATATTATGATACCCCATCTGGACGGCTTTTCCGTCACCAGGGCGGCACGTGAAATGAGCAGCCTGCCCATTATCATGCTGACAGCAAAGAGCAGTGAGGAAGATAAGCTTAAAGGCTATGAGTATGGTGCGGACGATTACATGACAAAGCCCTTCAGTCCCAAAGTGCTGCTGGCCAAAGTAAACGCCCTTCTCCGCCGAGTTTCCTCCGGTCCTTCAGCCGCTTTAAATGCCGGGAAGATTACCATAATCCCTTCCTCCCGGAAAGTATTTTTAGACGGGCAGGAAATTACACTTACCCACAAGGAATATGAACTGCTCCATTTTTTCATGGCAAATCCCGGACAGGTTTTCACCCGTGACCAACTGCTGAACCGAATATGGGGCTACGATTTTGAAGGAACTACCCGGACTGTTGACACCCATATCAAAACCCTGCGGCAAAAGCTGGGAAATGAGGGAAAGCATATTGTTACATTGATTCGTTCCGGGTATAAATTTGAGGTGGCGCTATGACATGGAAAGACTATTTTTCTCTGCACACGGTCCGCAGGAAAATCATACTCGTATCTAAGGCTGCGGGATTCGTTTTGATTGTATCTTACATTGCGTCAACCCGGCTTACGCTTCCACCCTCTGCTTCCTTGTGGCTCTGGCTTATTTTTGTTACCCTGCTTGTGCTGGTGATTGATTACCTTATGGGACGATTTATTTCCACTCCCATTTCAAGCTTGAACCGATCGGCCCGAAAAATGGCACAGCTGGACTTTTCCGCTCCCTGCAGGGTAGAGAGCAATGATGAATTTGGCGAATTGTCCGCAAGCCTTAATACCATGGCTGAAAATCTTCAAAAGACCCTTGCGGAATTGAAAGCTGCCAATGCGCAGCTTGAAAAGGATGTGGAACAGGAACGGCTTTTACTGGCGGAACGCAAAGAACTGGCAGATCGGCTGTCCCATGAAATGAAAACTCCTTTGGGCGTGATCCGTGCCTATGCCGAGGGCTTGCAGGAGGAAGAGGACGAGACGAAACGACAAAAGTATTCTTCCGTTATCATAGAGGAAACCCGGCGAATGAGCGAGCTGATCACGACACTTTTGGATTTGTCCGCACTGGAAAACGGTGCAGCCCGGCTTACGCCGGAACGATTTGACTATGTGGAGCTTTTGGAGACCGCCGCAGGACGGCTTTTGTCCGATATTCCTGACTGCGATTTTGAGCTGCAATACGAGCTTCCCGAACAGAAGGTATATGTATACACCGATAAAGGCCGTATGGAGCAGGTTCTCAATAACCTGATTGTCAATGCAAAAAGGAATGTGCGATCAGGGGGAATACTGAAATTATCCTTAACAGAAAATGCCGGGATGCTGCATTTCTCTATTTATAACCAGGGACAGCCTATCCCCCAGGAAAATCTGTCAAAAATATGGATGAAATTTTATCGTGATCCCCATTCGGCCTACAGCGGCTCCGGGCTGGGCCTTGCCATTGTAGCACAGATTTTGTCCATGCAGGATTTGGACTACGGTGTTGAGAATAAGGAGGATGGAGTTCGGTTTTATTTCTCTATCCCTTCGGTCTAAAAGTTCGTAGTATATTGTAAGCATCTTCACAGTAAAGCTGCCGCAAAGCCGGCAGCTTTCGTCTTTTACTCATTTCACACGGATTTCACAGCGGCTTCACGTCAACTTCACTCCACCCTTATAATCTTATTTCAGACAAAGGGAAGAACCCTTAAGTAAAGGAGGATGTCATTATGTTTTTAGGTTTGGAATGGTACTGGTGGATTGTGATCATTCTTGCGGCGGCAGTTGTTATGCCCTTCAAGATCAAATTTTTAAAATGGTGGGATAAGCTTCAGCGGGAAAGAAAAGAGGAACAGCAGGAGAAATGGGGGAATGAGGAATGATTGAGGTAAAGGACTTGACTTTTTCCTATGGAAAAGATAAGCAGGCGCTGCACGGCCTGAATTTTACTGTGGAAGATGGGGAAATCTTTGGCTTTTTGGGTCCGAACGGCTCTGGAAAGTCAACAACTCAGAAGATACTTACCGGGATTTTGAAAGGGTATGGGGGAGAGGTGTCTATATTCGGGCAGAATATTTCATCCATACGAAGACAGGAGTTTTTTCAGAAGATAGGTGTTCTCTTTGAATTTCCTTATCTGTATGCAAATCTAAGCGCCATAGACAATCTGGAATATTTTTCTTCCTTCTATCCCAAGGAGCAGGTGCGTGACCCGGGGGAGCTGCTGGAGGAATTGGAGTTTAAACGGGATTTTCTGAAAAAGCCCGTTTCCTCCTACTCCAAGGGAATGCGGCAGAGAGTGAGCATGGCACGGGCGCTGATCAGCAATCCGAAGCTGCTGTTTTTGGATGAGCCCACCAGCGGCCTTGACCCTTCCGGCGCCGTTCTGTTCCGAAAAATGATTGAAAAGGAGCGGCAGAAAGGCACTACAATTTTTCTGACTACCCACAATATGATGGATGCGGATCTCCTTTGCGACCGGGTGGCGTTTCTGTCCGGCGGAAGCATTGCGGCCCTTAATACGCCACAAAATCTGAAGGAACAGAACAGCAGTCACCATATTGTGATTACCTATTTATACCAGGGAAAACGGGAAGAAAAGATCCTGGAAACTTCGGAATTTAAAGGGAGTATTCCTTTCCCCCATGAGGAGCTTATCAGCATCCATTCCAAAAGCCCGACTCTGGAGGATATGTTTGTTCAATATACGGGAAGGGGGCTTGTTTGATGCATGGATTTTGCTCTCTGATAAAAAAGGATATACGACTTATGGCATCAGGAAAATTTTTTCTTATGTGGGCAGCATTTTTAATCCTTTATACTCTGTATGTGAATCTGGGATATGTCAAATTTATGAAACAGGAAATCTATCCGGTGTATCTGTATGATCCGGCAGGGACACAGAAATCTGTTTCCCTGCTGGTTCACCCCGTTTCCTCCAAAGAAGAGCTGGATGCGGCGCTGTTGGATAACAGCAGCAGTGTGGGGATTGATGCCAGTACCGGGGAAATACGGCTTGTTTTTTACAGGGGAACAGAAGAGACTGATCGTCATCGGGCTGATTACGCATTTTCCCTCCTGCATTCGCCGGAAGAGTTGTCAGAAGATTCCCCGGAAAACAGAGTGGAAAACCTGCCGGAAGATTCATCGGAAAACTTACCGGAAAAATATCTCACCCAGATTGTAGGAACCAATACACCGGAACAAAAGGCACGAAAAGAGATTACCTGTGAGCTTCTGTTTTTTGAGATTGCCGCCGTTGGATTTCTGGGGATTGCCGCCGTACTGTTTAAGGAAAAGAGTATGGGGGTTATCCGCATCCATGCGGCCCTTCCCATAGGGAAAAATATGTTTCTCATGTCTAAGCTTGTGATTTTCCTGGTGTCCGATCTGGTCTTTGCCTTGCTGCTTACGCTGCTCAATGTGGGGTTTGCGGATGCGGGTGCCATATTGCCCGGTGTTTTGCTGCAGACCATGTTTCTCTCCCTGATTATGGCTTTATTGGGGATTGCCTGTGCCCTGCTGCTAAAAGATTTCCGGCAGTTTACGCTGGCGTATCTTCTCATTGCTGTTTTTGCCGCAACTCCGGTCTTTTTGTCGGCAAATACGGCCATAAAGATGGATTGGATTCATCTTCATCCCTTCTATCACATCTATATGGGATTGAAAAACGCATATTTTGGAACGCCTGGGGCAGGTCCCTTTTACTATTTGGGCTGTTTGCTTGTAATTATCCTGCTGTTTTTTGGGGTACGGCATGTATTTTTTCGGGAAATGGAAAAGGAGGGGTGAAGATGAAAAGCCTGTATTATCAATTAAAAAGTGTGCTGCATGATAAGTTTTGCCTGATGACCTTTCTTTTGCCCATTGCTGTGGCAATCGCTCTTCATTTTGCAGGATCCATAGACATGTCACCTGTGGGAAAGTTACATTTTGGAATTCTGGAAAATGACTTGTCAGAGGAAATGGTCACATGGCTGGAGCGCTATGGTACGGTTACTGTCTATCCTGCATCAGATGAGTTGTATGCGGCGGTAAATGAACCGTCAACAACTCTGATTGGAGTGGAAGGGGAGGGAAACGGCATTAAAACCATTCTGTCCGGTGATGAGCTGGATGTGTTTCGTCTGGCCGCCCATACCCTTCCGGTTCTGTACAAAGAGCGGGACATGGCTTCTCAGGTAAAGACTGAGATTTTAGAGCGTCCTGACCTGATGGAAGGATACCAGAATATGTTTATAGCTGCGACGCTGATTGTGGCGATGTTTATGGGATGTACCTTTAATGCCATGAATATAATTTCCGAGAAGGAGGATGGGGTGGCTTTTATCAATGAGATTCTGCCCATGACCAGGAGCCGGTATATTGTGCAGAAGCTAGCGGTTGGTTTTATCTTTGGTTGTCTGTCCTCTCTGATTACGGTGTGTATTTGCTTTCGGCTTTCTTTGGAAAATGCGGTTTTGATGCTGGCACTGGTGGTCCTCTCCGCATTTGTGGCCGCCCTTATTGGCCTTGTCATTGGCAGGGCCTCCGGCGGGCTGATGGTGGGAGTGGTTTATATTAAAATCGTAATGCTTTTATTCATTGCTGTGCCCATTGCGAGCTTTCTTATTGGGAGCCGCCATCCGATTATCTCGGCGGTTTGCTGCCTTGTACCTTCCCAGGCCGCCTTTGAGGGGATTATGGACTTGTCAGCGGGAGGCGGGGGAGCGGTGATGAAGGATATTTTTATTCTCTTGGCTCATTGTGCGGGATGGTTTGGCGCTTTGAATTGCAAATGTTCCACGCTCATGTTATAATTTCCATAAACAAGCAAAACACATTTTCAAAGACAGAAATAACAAAAACCAGCAGGAGGAAATCATACATGGGACTTGACATTTATGCAGGCACATTGACCCGCTACTACACAGATAACTGGAAGTCTGTCACACAGCAGTGGGCGGAAGCCAACGGCTATTCCTTTTCACGGATTACGCCCCAGGGGGATAAGGATAACAGCGAACCTCAGTTAAGCGCATCTGAGATGCAGGAAATTATGAAAAACTGGCAGAGTCAGATATTGGCCGCCCTTGCTTCTCCGGAGCGCCCGGCATATGAGGCGTGGACAGAGGACAATGTGTCGCCTTATTATACGAATAAGCCGGATTGGGATGCCTTTGGCGCCCTGCTTTTGTATGCGGCCGCCCGGACCTATCAGGAACCCTTGCCGAAGACGGTGGAAAAAAATTGGGATTTTGAAAAGCATCCCCTGATTCAGCGGATTGGCGAGGATGAGAAGATGCTCTGGTCTTTGTTTATCGGGGCAAGCTGGTGGCTTCCCATAGAGGATGGCTTTGCCTTTAACGGCACAGATCCTGCTGGAGGGGAGGTTACAATCTCCACTGCAGGAGCCTTAAAAATGGAGCTTGACCAGATCAATTCCATAGGCTGGAAGGCCGATGAAGAGACAATTTTAAGCTGGACGGAAACGGAAGGCTATCCGGTAGATGGGGAGATTCGGGACGGAAAGCTGACAAATGCAGGTATTGCGGAGCATGATGTGTATGATACGGAATCCCTGGCCAAGTTTGCTTTCTCCATTTTTTGGAGAGCTGCCAAGTTTTCCCTGGAAAACCGTGTCCCGATTCTGCTGGATTTTTAAGAAAGACAATAAGATGAGTATTTGATTGAGGTAAAAAGTTTGTCATAAGGCAAGGTGTCAGGAATGACTTGTTTTATGACGGATTTTTAAAAGAGATTTTTTAGGAGGTATGGGATGGGATATTGGATTACGATGTTGCTTGTAGATCTGCTGACGCCAGCCATTCTGCTGGGCTTCGGGATTTTGCTTCAAAAGCACCCGCCTAAGGAGATTAACGACGTCTACGGCTATCGAACCCGAATGTCTACAAAAAATATGGATACATGGATTTTTGCCAATACATACTGCGGCCGGATATGGCAGCGATGCGGTTTCGTGATGCTGCCCGTATCTCTTGCGGCAATGCTCTTTGTTATGGGAAAAAATGAAAATATTGTTTCTAATGTGGGAGGAATCCTGTGTTTTTTGCAGCTTCTTCCTCTGTTTGGAACGATTTTTTATACGGAGAGGGCATTGAAAAAACACTTCGATGCCAATGGAAATCGAAAAATTTAAAAACAGATAGGCATACCCTACGGGTACACCGTAATACATGCCCCTTTGGGGCAGGCGGACTTCGTCCGTTAAGGTATGCTTGCCTGAGAACTGAGGAGAGAAAAAATGAGTCTGAAACGGGAACGAATTGTCATCAAGGTGGGAACCACCACCTTGACCAATGAGCTGGGCAACAGCAATTTACAGCGGATGGAAGAGCTTGCCCGGACCATTGCGGATATTCAAAATATGGGCCATGAAGTGATTCTGGTGTCCTCCGGCGCCATTGCCGTAGGAGCCAACAAAATGCGTCTTAAGGAAAAGCCCAAAAGCATGCGGATGAAGCAGGCGGCGGCAGCCGTGGGACAGTGCGCCAATATGTTTCTCTATGATAAATTTTTCGGCTATTACGACAAAACCGTAGCCCAGATTCTATTGAATGCTGAGGATATTACCCAGGAGGAAAAGAAAGAAAATTTAACAAACACCTTTGACGCCCTTTTAGAGCACAGTGTCATTCCCATTGTAAATGAAAATGACTCCGTAAGCTATACGGAGATTGAGTCCGAGGAAAAGCTTTTCGGAGACAACGATATGCTTTCCGCAGTGGTTGCCGTTCTCTGTAATGCGGATAAGCTGATTATTCTCTCGGATATTGACGGATTTTACAACAAGGATCCCCGGCTTTATAAGGATGCGGTTTTGATTGAATGCATTGATAGGATAGAGGACAGCACTTATGAGCTTGCGGGAGGCGCCGGATCCAGACGGGGAACGGGAGGCATGCGGACCAAGCTTCAGGCGGCGGACCTGGCCACTACTCAGGGAATCGACACGATTATAGCCAATGGAGGCAATCCGGCGATTTTGTATGAGATTGTGAAAGGAAAACAGGCAGGGACCAAATTTATGGGGCATCGGGATTAGTTAAATGTATGCACAAGATATAGGGTGGAACAGGTTTATAGAAATGAAATTGTGAACAGGGATGGAGACAGGATAAAATGAAAAAGAGATGGTGGCATGATAAGACAGCGTATCAGATTTACCCCAAAAGCTTTAAGGACAACAACGGGGACGGAATCGGAGATCTTCGTGGAATTATAGAAAAACTGGATTATTTAAAAGAGTTGGGCATTGGAATTGTATGGATTTCCCCTATTTACAAGTCCCCGTTCGTGGATCAGGGCTACGATATCTCCGACTATTACGCCATTGATCCGGCCTTTGGAACCATGGAGGATATGGACGAGCTTCTAAAGGAAGCAAAGAAGCGGGACATTGCCATTGTGATGGATCTGGTGGTAAACCACTGCTCGGATCAGCATGAATGGTTTCAGAAAGCGCTTAAGGATCCTTTTGGGCCTTATGGGGAGTATTTCTATATCCGGGAGGGAAAGGACGGCAATCCTCCCTGCAACTGGCGGTCTTACTTTGGAGGGAGCGTGTGGGAGAAATTACCCGGATATGACAATCTTTTTTATCTCCATATGTTCGCAAAGGAGCAGCCGGATCTTAACTGGGAGAATCCAAAGGTCCGTCAGGAGATCTACAAAATGATCCGCTGGTGGCTTGAAAAGGGAATTGCAGGCTTCCGTCTGGATGCCATTATCAATATCAAAAAAGATCTGCGCTTTGTGGATTTTCCGGCGGATCGGGAGGACGGCATGTGTGCGGGAACCACTATGCTTGCATATGCCCGGGGCGTAATGGATTTTCTTCAGGAAATGAAGCAGGAAGCATTTGCACCCTATGATGCATTTACCATCGGAGAACTTTTTGATTTCCGTCCCCAGGAGCTTAAGCGGTATATTGGGAATGAGGGCTGCTTTGAGTCCATCTTTGATTTTTCTCCCCATCTTCTGGGAGCCAGTGAAAACGGATGGTATGACAGGCGAAAAATATCCATGGATGAATTTCGGGATACGGTTTTTGAAAGCAAGGCCGTATCTCAGGAAATCGGCATGATGGCAAATATCATTGAAAACCATGATGAGCCCAGAGGGGTCAGCCGGTATCTGCCGAAGGACGGGCAGAATGACAGAGGGAAAAAGCTTTTGGCCGGAATTTCTCTTATGACCTTTGGCCTGCCATTTCTCTATCAGGGACAGGAAATCGGAATGACCAATAAGCGGTTTTCTTCCATAGAAGAAGTGGATGACATCAGCACGCTGGACGAGTATCAGGTTGCATTGGAGCATGGCATTGGGGAAGATGAGGCCCTTAAGATTGTATCGGAAATGAGCCGGGACAATGCCCGTACTCCTATGCAGTGGAGTGATGATGAGCATGGCGGCTTTACCGAGGGCAATCCATGGCTTTTGGTGAATGAAAATTATAAAGAGCTGAATGTGAAAGAGCAGGAGGGGCGTGAGGATTCCGTCTTATCCTTTTACAAAAAGCTCATTGCCCTGCGGACGGATTCGGAATATGGTGAAGCAGTTGTCTATGGAAAGCAGGAGCCGGTGCTTACGGAGCTTCAAAATTTTACGGGCTTTTACCGAAGGGGGAAAGAGAAGACGCTTCTTGTTTTGGCTAATGTGCAAAAGGAGAAAAGAAGTGTATCTGTTACCGCAGCGGTGAAAGGCGTGGTTGCGGATAATTGCGGGATGGAACCTGGGATTGAAGCTGTGGAAAAGACAGAGGATGGAAGCCGGATTTCTATGGAGGGGTATCAGTTCCTGATTTTGGAGACTGAAAATATATAAATAATGGAATTAACAGCACATAATGAAAACAGGTTTATGCAATAGGAGGTATGGTATATGCCACAGATGATGCGGAGCTTGTTAGAACAGTATATTTCTGAAATTAAGAAAATATATGGTTCACATTTGCGAAAAGTGATTTTATACGGCTCTTGAATAACAGATAGACAGCTTTGAGAGCCTTGCAAAATTCACAGCAGATAAGGAACAGCGATACCAACAGTTGGAAATGGAACATCTTTCAAAGGGGCAGAAATTAAACCGATTAAAGGAACTGTCAAAGAGGTAATCAGCAATAACAAAAAGAACCCTGAAAATAGGCAGAATTAGAATAGAAACTGTTGAGGATATGCAGAACCAAATAGTTGCTATGATAAATTTGCAGGCGGTTGACAAGGAAATATAGTATATGAAAAATTCATATGAATTTCATTGTAAATACGGGACTTTTTTGTATAATTGAAGTGTAGCAGGAGTAGAATATATCGTATCTTGTGTCACAGGTTTTTAGAAATCGAGGTGTTAAAGTGCAGGACGATACAAAACAGATAGAAGAAGTCATGGCAAAGCGTACCGCAAAAAACAGCGTATTCCTTGACCTTTTTCAAAACAAGAGTTATCTGCTAAAGCTGTATAAGACGCTCCACCCAGAGGACACCACAGCGACAGAGGATTCCCTAACTGATGTAACAATAGAAAATGTGCTGACCGACAATCTGTATAATGACTTAGGCTTTATTGTTAATAATAAGCTGATGATTCTCATAGAAGCACAGTCTACATGGACAATGAATATTTTAGTAAGAGTTTTGCTGTATTTGGCGCAAAGTTATCACGAATATTTTCAACGTACCAGCCAAAACTATTACAAAAGCAAGAAAGTGAAAATGCCGAAGCCCGAACTCTATGTGATTTTTACAGGAAACAAAGGACGGAAACCCGATAAAGTATTTTTATCAAAAGAATTTTTTGAAGGTGCAGATATTGACATTGAAGTAAAAGCAAGGGTTATTTATGAAAGTGATACAGATGATATCATCAATCAGTACATCATTTTCTGTAAAGTTTTTAACGAACAGACAAAACAGTATGGAATGACACAAAAGGCAGTTTCGAAAACAATTCGCATCTGTAAGGACAGAAATGTTTTAAGGGAATATTTAGCGGAAAGAGAAAAGGAGGTTGTGACGATTATGATGAGTTTATTTGATGAAGAACAGATAATGAAATCATTTATCAGAAGCGAAAGACATGACGCAGACAGGGAAACCGCAGAAAGAATGATAAAGAAAGGTAAAATGTCACTGCAAGAAATTGCGGATTATGTTCCGTCATTATCACTTGAAGAATTAAAAGAACTTGAAGCTGAGGTTATGCAGTTGGCGTAATCAACAGAACAATTTAATATCAATAAAACAGCATAAAGGCGCATGGAACAGTAAATTGTAAACCATGCGTCTTTAAAAGTTAAAGCGTGTCATTCTCCATGACTTAGAGCATGGGAAATAGATCAAAATCAAGGAAAGGTGATGAAAAATGATGAATACGTCCCTGACAAGTAGCAACAGGGTTGGAAACCTTGTAGATTTTATTCAGGAATCCGGCCCCTTATTTACGTAATAATCGTATCTCACCCTTTCCGCACCGCATGCTCCTGAAACCGGAAATAATCCGGCCGGTGCCGGGACTGGGTGAACTCGAACATAATCCCGTCACTGTTATAGGTATAGCTGGTAACTACAGCCATACAGTTGTAATCCTCCACATTCAATTCCAGATATTTCTCATCAATCTCCGTAATTTTCTCCACCGTCATAATCCGGCGGCTGTTCACAATGGTCATATGAAGCGTATGCTCCAGATAATCGTAGATGGAAGTCTCAGCGATCTCCTTTGTAAGACCAAGGGTACATTCTTTCAAAAAATAATTATGATTGATAATCAAAGGCTTCCCATCCAGAAAATGAAGCCTTTGCAGATAATAAATCTCCGCACCTGCCGGAAAACCTGTTTTTTCTGCCAGAGATTCGTCGGCAGTCAGTTCCATAAAAAGCAGAACTTTCGTATCATAGGTATGACCGTTTCGAATGGCCGATTCCCGAAAGCTCTCAATCTCCCCTATGGTAAAAGCCGTCTGCTCCACAGGACGGTAGATATTGCGGACACCCTTTCCCTGCATCGTCTGCACATAGCCGTCCGTCACCAGCCGTCCAATCGCCCTGCGGACCGTATTTCTGGAGCAGTTGTAGTTTCGAATCAGCACATTTTCCGAGGGCAGAAGCTCCCGATAGGCGAACTCATCCGATTCAATTCTCCGTTTTAAATCCTTATAAATAGATTCATAAATACTCTTAGGCATAGGGAAACTCCTTTAAATAAAATTTGTATTTGGCAGCGGACGCCGTCATACAGGAAACATACTTCTTTCCATGCTCCGGCCAGAGGCCTAACACGCTTGTAAAGAAGTATATTTCCTGTATGACGGCTGACTTCAAAATTAAAACTTCTAGTGAAAGCTTATCCGTATAAAAAGGAAAACTCTTTTTTTGAAAAGAGCTTCTGTTGCATAAAACTTGAAGCATCAATGAATATTTTACACACAATTACTAAATTTGCATCTGATTCATTGTTTTGTAAACCGGAATTTCTCCAACTTTGTTCTCTAAGACAAAAGAAATATTTCTTTACTCATCTTTTTAAAAGAGGGCTTGCTATTAAAATAATTTCTTCGTCGCTTAATCATATCTAAGACCATTTTTTGTGCCGCTTCTTTAGATGTTAAATAGGGTTTTATATGGTATATACAATGGTTATAAAATGTTTCATGCCACTCTATATACACATTACCAGCATAAAAACTTTTCTTTAATATATTCAAAAATTTTTCAAAGAAATTTAATCCATTTTCAAAATTGCCCATTAGAAAGCATATCATTGCCATATCATAAACTTCCCAAAAGCGTTGATTTTTTGGTATACCCGATGCTTTCTGTTCAAGACATTTTTTCGCATAATTCATATCATTGAATTTACGGTATTCTATCACTTTTCGCAAATTCCTCTATCTTTGTTTGAAATATATCCATTATCATCTAACCAAGTTCTTGACGTGCCTTGCCGAAAAAGCCCATGAGGGGCTAATATCTTTTTTGCAGCCATATTTATAATCTTATCATGTTGCCGCATCATATCATTCCTCTCTAAGCCCGATCCGTATCTTTGATTATACCCTACGGGGCAGATAAACTTCAAAATATTAGCAAGTTGCCTGCAATACATATCAACAGTGTAGAATCACCCAACCCCCAGCAGTCAGGAAAGCCCGCATATCCCGGAAGGCGTGTTAGCGAAAGCGGAGCAGGGAGGGATATGCGGGCTTTCCTGACTGCGTCCGTTTCCTACCTTTTATTATAAATCCCAATCCCCAAAAGTCAATGGCAAATCACAAACTTGTTTAAACAAATTTCGAAAAACCTATTGACATGTTTAAACAAGTGTGATATATATAAACCATAACATGTTTAAACAAGTAAAACAGACACGGAGGAACGAGGTTATGGGTAAGTATGCACAGGATGCAAAAGAGCTGCTGGGCCTGGTAGGAGGCAAGGAAAACATAGCGGCAGTATCACACTGTATGACCAGAATGCGTTTTGTACTGGCAGATCCGGCAAAGGCGGATGTGCCGGGAATCGAGGCTATGAAAGTGGTAAAGGGAAGCTTTACACAGTCCGGCCAGTTTCAGGTTATCATCGGAAATACGGTTGCCGATTTTTACAACGACTTTATTGCGATAGCAGGAATTGAGGGTGTATCCAAAGATGCGGTAAAGCAGGCCGCAAAGCAGAACCAAAACGTACTGCAGCGGATCGTAACCGCACTGGCGGAGATCTTTGCGCCGCTGATTCCGGCTATTATTACCGGCGGTTTGATCTTAGGCTTCCGCAACTGTATTGACAGTCTGTATCTGTTTGAGAACGGCACCAAGACCCTCTGCGATATCAGCCAGTTTTGGACCGGTATTGACGGATTTCTGTGGCTGATTGGCGAAGCCGTTTTCCATATGCTTCCGGTGGGCATCTGCTGGTCGGTGACAAAGAAGATGGGTACTACCCAGATGCTTGGAATTGTTCTTGGACTGACGCTGGTATCGGGGCAGCTTTTGAATGCCTATTCGGTAGCGGCCACGGCTGCATCTGATATTCCCAAATGGGATTTCGGGTTTATTAAGGTAAATATGATTGGCTATCAGGCACAGGTAATCCCGGCTATTCTGGCGGCATTTACTCTGGTATACCTGGAAAAATTTTTCCGAAAGATAACACCTCAGGTAGTATCCATGATTGTAGTTCCATTCTGCAGCCTTTTGCTTGCAGTAATGGCTTCCCATTTTGTCTTAGGACCTATCGGCTGGAAGATTGGATCCGCCATCTCTGCTGTGGTATATGCGGGAATCACCGGAACCTTTAAGGTCGTATTTGGAGCAATTTTCGGATTTGTCTATGCACCGCTGGTTATTACGGGACTTCATCATATGTCCAATGCCATTGATCTGCAGTTGATTGCGGACTATGGCGGAACTATGCTGTGGCCTATGATTGCTTTGTCCAATATTGCACAGGGATCTGCGGTACTGGGAATGATTCTTCTGCAGAAGAAAAATGCGGAGGCTCAGGAGGTCAATGTTCCGGCCTGCATTTCCTGTTACCTTGGAGTTACGGAGCCGGCTATCTTCGGCGTAAACCTAAAGAAAGGCTTCCCCTTTGTGTGCGGTATGATGGGTTCTGCCGCTGCTGCGATAGTCTGTGTGGCAACGGGAACTACGGCAAATGCCATCGGTGTAGGCGGGCTTCCGGGAATCCTTTCCATAAAGCCGGAATATATGGGAAGCTTTGCCCTGTGCATGATAATTGCGGCAGCGGTTCCCCTGGCTCTTACCATGATAGCGGGAAAGAAGAAGCTGACCCCGTCAGAAAAAGGCGAAGTGAAAGCCGTTAACGCAGGCGATGGAATAACGACAGATAATAGGGAAGAAGCCGGAAATGAAAACGGGACAGATGTTCCCAAAGAATTAAAAGCATTTTTATCCGGAAAGGTAATTCCCTTAAAAGAAGTTGGTGACGGCGTATTTTCCGAGGGCGTTATGGGAGAGGGCCTTGCGATTATACCAAAAAGCGAGGTGCTGTGTGCTCCGGCAGATGCGGAGGTTACGGTGCTGATGGAGGATTCACGGCATGCCTGCGGCCTTAAACTTGCCAATGGAATGGAAGTTCTTTTACATATCGGCATTGATACGGTGGATATGAACGGGGATGGCTTTACCTATGAGGTGGAGACAGGTCAGAGAGTGAAAGCCGGGGATGCTTTGGTTCGGTTCAGCCGGGAAAAGATTCAGGCGGCAGGCCATCCGGATGTGACCGTATGCATTATCACGGAACAGGGAAATGCCCATGGGATACAATTCCATACGGGCATGGATGCAAAGGAAAATGAGACCGTTCTTGTGACATTTGCATAGAGAAACAAAGCTTTGTACAAGATTCTGTAAAATGAATAACCCATCAAAGAACAGTATAGGGCATACTTCCCAGCTCTGACTGACAGCAGTTTGATAAGCAGCCGGCTTTCTTTGCCGGGGAGTATGTATAAAAAAGAAGCAAAAAGATAGGAGAGATTTCCATGATAGATCTGGGAGAAAAAATCGTATATCAAATATATCCAAAATCCTTTCGGGATTCAAACGGAGACGGGCTGGGAGATTTGCCCGGAGTGATAGAAAAGCTGGACTATTTACAGGGACTTGGCGCAGACTACCTGTGGCTCACTCCGGTATATCCATCCCCCCAGAATGACAACGGCTATGATGTGTCGGATTACTGTGCCATTGATCCCAGATTCGGCACCATGGAGGATATGGATCGTCTGATTGCCGAGAGTGAAAAGAGAGGACTTAAGGTGATGCTGGATATGGTGTTCAACCACACCTCCACCGCTCATGAATGGTTCAGAAAAGCCCTGGCCGGGGAGAAAGAGTATCAGGATTACTATATCTTCCGGGATGGAACCGGGGACCAGCTTCCCACAAACTGGCAGTCCAAGTTTGGAGGCCCTGCATGGGAGTATGTGCCCGCTCTTGGGAAGTGGTATCTCCATCTCTTTGATGTAACGCAGGCGGACTTGAACTGGGAAAACCCTCGTGTTCGGGAGGAACTTAAAAATGTTATCCGCTTTTGGAAGGGGAAAGGAGTAAAGGGCTTTCGCTTTGATGTAGTAAACCTGATCTCCAAGCCGGAAACATTTACGGATGATCTTATGGGAGACGGACGGCGGTTCTATACGGATGGACCTCATATTCATGAGTATTTGAAAGAGCTGACAGGTGACACGGGGATTGAGGAATTAATGACTGTGGGCGAAATGTCTTCCACGCATCTTAAGGACTGCATCCGCTATTCCAACCCGGAGGAACGGGAGCTGTCCATGTGCTTTCATTTCCATCACCTCAAGGTTGACTACAGGGATGGGGACAAATGGAGCTTGATGGAGCCGGATCGAATGGAGCTGAAACGGCTTTTTGAAGAGTGGCAGATGGGGATGCAAAAAGCTCATGGATGGAATGCTTTGTTCTGGTGCAACCACGATCAGCCCCGGATTGTGTCCCGGCTGGGGGATGAGGGAAAGTACTGGAAGCAGTCCGCCAAGATGCTTGGAGCCTGTATCCATCTGATGCAGGGAACGCCTTATATCTATCAGGGGGAAGAAATCGGAATGATGAATCCCCATTTTCAGGAAATTGGGCAGTATCGGGATGTGGAAAGCCTGAATTATTATGGGATTCTTTTGGAGCAGGGGAAGACGGAAAAAGAGGCCCTTGAGATTTTGGCCGCCCGTTCCCGGGACAACAGCCGGACGCCTATGCAGTGGTCCGGAGAGGACGGATGCGGCTTTACGGAGGGGACGCCCTGGATTGAGGCTGCCAGGAATTATGGGGAAATCAATGTGCGGACCCAGATGGCAGAGGAAGATTCCATTTATCATTTTTATAGAAAGCTGATTGCTATGCGGAAAGAAAAGGCTGTGATTTCCAAGGGCAGTATTGAATTTTTTATGCAGGAGAATCCGGATGTGCTGGCTTATCGGAGAAGGTATCAGGGTGAAGAAGTGGTTGTGTTAAATAACCTGACCGGAAAGGAAGCGGCGGTTTTGGCTGAATCCGTCTGGTGCGGGTATGAGAAAATCCTTGGGAATTATGAGGACAGCCGTACGATGGAGGGTGCGGTGAGATTGAGACCCTTTGAGGTATTGGTGCTGGAAAAAAGAGGATCATAGAATTTAAAAGCGCCCCTCCATCAAATCCTTTAACGTAATACCAAAAAAGAACTCATGCACAAGTGCGTCATACTTTTCCCAAAGGGGAAGGGTAATGCAGTTTTCTTTTCGGGGACACACTTCCGCATCCGGCAGCCGGCAGGCTACACAGGCAATAGGACCTTCGGTCAGCTCAATGATCTCTCCGACAAGATAATCCTCCGGCTCCCTCGTAAGCACATAGCCGCCGCCTTTCCCCCGAAGTCCCTTCACAAGCTTCCCCTTTACCAGCATCCGCAGAATAATCTCCAGATATTTTTCGGAAATCTCCTGCCGGGAGGAAATATCCTTCAGGGGAATATAAGCAGCATCCCTGTGCTGTGCAAGATCGATCATCACTCTAAGGGCATAACGGGCTTTTGTTGAAATCATAGCAGTTCCTCCATAATGCTCGGCACTCCCCGGATATCATTCAAATCCTCATTTGCAGAGAAGCTCCAAGCTGTTCTTTGTTTATTATAACCCAGTGCGGAAAAAAATTCAATATAAAACCTATATTCATATTGACATAGTATGTAAAAGGTGATATCCTTTGGTAAATAGTTCCGAAAAACAATAAACAGAGTTGCTGTCAGAGGAATTTCGGAAATAAAAATCCGGCTAAGAACTGTCAAGTGTTAATGATAAATTTTTTTAGCTGGACAGTAAAGTCGCAAAGGCACACGAGAGAATCTTTCATGAGTGTCCTTTCGAATGAAAGTTTCTCTCATTAGGTGTGTGCCGAAGGGACTTTACCCTTTAGTGCCGCCCGGCAGCAACTTAAAAAAGGAGGAGAATGAAATGGCAAATTATTATAAGGGAACCTTAGGGCTGATAGGAAATACACCCTTAGTAGAGGTAACAAACATTGAAAAGGAGCTTGGCCTTAAGGCGACGATTCTGGTCAAGCTGGAATACTTCAATCCTGCGGGAAGCGTAAAGGACAGAATCGCCAAGGCTATGATCGAGGATGCGGAGAGCAGGGGACTTTTAAAGGAAGGCTCCGTAATCATCGAGCCAACCTCCGGCAATACAGGAATCGGCCTTGCATCCATTGCGGCAGCCAAGGGTTATCGAATCATTCTTACCATGCCCGAAACCATGAGCGTAGAGCGGCGAAACATTCTGAAAGCATATGGGGCGGAGCTGGTGCTTACGGAAGGAGCCAAGGGCATGAAAGGCGCCATTGCAAAGGCGGATGAGCTGGCAAAGGAGATTCCCGGAAGCTTCATTCCCGGCCAATTTGTAAATCCGGCTAATCCAGCTGTTCATAAGGCAACCACCGGCCCGGAGATCTGGAAGGATACGGACGGCAAGGTAGATATCTTTATCGCCGGTGTGGGGACGGGCGGAACCGTAACGGGCACCGGAGAGTACTTAAAGGAGCAGAACCCCAATATTAAAGTAGTGGCTTTGGAGCCTGCGGCGTCTCCCGTATTATCCGAAGGAAAATCAGGCGCTCACAAGATTCAGGGCATTGGAGCCGGATTCGTGCCGGAGGTATTAAATACATCTGTTTATGATGAGGTATTCAAGGCAGAAAATGAGGATGCCTTTGCCGCCGCAAAGCTTCTGGCAAAAAAAGAAGGAATCCTGGTAGGCATTTCCTCCGGTGCGGCTCTGTATGGCGCCATTGAGCTTGCAAAGCGCCAGGAAAATGAGGGAAAGGTGATTGTGGCGCTTTTGCCGGATACGGGCGACAGATATTATTCTACACCTCTATTTACCGAGTGATATCCTTATTGCAGAAGATTTTCTCCCAGGGATTGACCGATAAGAAAAAGCAGCGGAGTATTCGATTTGACTTCACTGCTTTTTTATTGTAGGATTGTAAGTATTTAGTACAGGTCGAAGCACTTGCTGCGAAGACCGTAAGAACGTGATTCAGGAGTGCAAAGGTCTACGCTTCGCTTCGGTCGGTTCTGAACAAGTGCCACCGGCATTTAGAACCCCATCGCCGCAGGCGATTTTAATGGATTTTGCATTGTAACTGTGAGGGTACTGAACAGTTACATAGGATTATATATCACATGGAAAGGAACGAACCGACATGACGCTGATCCAGCTAAAATATATCATTGCCATTGCCGAGACAAAATCCATGAACAAAGCGGCCGAGCAGCTTTATGTGTCTCAGCCCTCCCTTACCAACGGAGTAAAGGAACTGGAAAAGGAGCTTGGAATCACCCTGTTTTACCGAAGCGGAAAGGGTGTAACTTTGACTAACGACGGTGCGGAATTTCTGCTGTATGCAAAGCAGCTTTATTCCCAGTATGAAAATCTGCTGGGAAAATACGGAAAAGAGGGATCCTGCAAAAAGAAGTTCGGTGTTTCCACACAGCACTATTCCTTTGCAGTGAAAGCCTTTGTAGACATGGCGAAGGAATTTGACATGTCAGAATATGAATTTGCAATTCGAGAGACAAAGACGGCAGAGGTCATCAGCGATGTCAGTACTCTGAAAAGTGAGCTTGGAGTCTTGTTCCTCTGCGATTTTAACCGAAAGTCCATGGAAAAGCTCTTAAGCTCCGCAGGACTAAAGTTCCATCACCTGATTGAATGTCAGGCTTATGTCTATCTGTGGAAAAATCATCCCCTTGCGAAAGAGAAGTCCATCCGATTCGGGCAGCTTAGCGGCTATCCCTGCCTGTCCTTTGAGCAGGGAGACAACAGCACCTTCTATCTGGCAGAGGAAATTCTGGCGACCAATGAATATCCCCAGGTGATTAAGGCAAACGACCGGGCTACCATGCTGAACCTGATGGTGGGATTGAATGGCTATACGCTGTGTTCGGGAATCATCTGTGAGGAACTGAACGGAAGCGATTTTCTGGCGATTCCTTTTGAGGATGATGAGCAGAATCCAAACAGCCTTATGGAGATCGGCTATATCACCAGGAAAAATATCCTGTTAAGCAAGATGGGAGAGAGGTATGTGGAGGCGCTTAAGAAATATCTTAAGGTTTAATCTAGTATAATCCGTACTTGAAGTTATGATAAGCATGGTTTTCTTGCTCTGTTACGCAAGAAATAACCAGAAAAGCAGCTAATGAATTGAATACCCAGTTATAGTTTAAAACTATAACTGGGTATTCTTTTTGCATATTGGACAGAAATAACCCACCATGTTAGTATGAATAACAGGAACAGCAAGGAGGATAAAAAATGTTTCAATATGCATTTATTTTAAGCAGAAATCGAATGTGCCGTAAGTTATGATGCCATAAGGCAAAAACAGTAGGAATGAAGCCGGAATATTATAAAAAAGAAATCAAGCTTTGACACCATAGAAATATACCAATAAGTCAAATACCCGCAGCAAGCTGACGGGGCATCAAGCTTGTAGCGCAGCAGAACTGCGGGGTATTTGACCCCTGCGGCAGTCGCCAAATGGACGTGCAAGCACGTCCGCTTGGCTCGCTGCCCACAGGAATAAAAGACAGCAAAAAATAAAACGGAGGATTCAAAAAATGGCAGATATCAAAGATTCAAAAAACTGGGGATTCGAGACAAGGCAGTTACATATCGGACAAGAGCAGGCAGACCCGGTAACGGATGCAAGGGCCGTTCCCATCTACGCATCTACTTCCTACGTATTCCACAACTCACAGCATGCGGCGGACCGCTTTGGTCTTCGTGATGCAGGAAATATCTACGGAAGGCTGACCAACCCCACAGAAGACGTATTCGAGCAGAGAATTGCATCCCTGGAGGGCGGCGTGGCGGCCCTGGCCGTTGCTTCCGGTGCAGCAGCCCTGGCCTATACATTCCAGGCTCTTGCCAAAGCAGGAGAGCATATCGTAGCATCCAAAACCATTTACGGCGGTACCTACAATTATTTGGCACACACCTTTCCACTGAACAATCAGGTGACAACCACTTTCGCAGATCCTTACGTGGAGGGCTCTTTCGAAGCAGCTATTCAGGAAAATACAAAGGCAATCTTCGTAGAAACACTCGGTAACCCCAATTCCAACCTGATCGATTTGGAAAAGCTGGCGCAGATTGCTCACAAACACAACCTTCCATTGGTAGTAGATTCCACTTTCGCTACGCCTTACCTTATCCGTCCCATTGAGTATGGCGCAGATATTGTAGTACATTCCGCCACAAAGTTTATCGGCGGACACGGAACAGCCATTGGCGGCGTGATTGTAGACAGCGGAAACTTTGACTGGAAAGCATCGGTAAAATATCCCTGGATCTCCGAAGCCAACCCCAGCTATCACGGCGTATCCTTTACAGACGCAGCAGGCCCAGCGGCATTTGTAACCTATATCCGTGCGGTCATTCTTCGTGATACGGGAGCAACCCTTTCTCCTTTCCATGCATTCATTTTTCTACAGGGATTGGAGACTCTCTCCCTCCGGGTAGAACGCCATGTAAGCAATACTTTGAAGATTGTAGAATATCTGAACAGTCATCCACAGGTAGAAGCAGTGCATCACCCGTCGCTCCCCACGGAGACCACCCATGAGCTGTACAAGAAGTACCTGCCAAACGGCGGAGGCTCCATTTTCACCTTTGAGATCAAGGGTGATGCAAGTACCGCTCAGACATTCATTGATAACCTGTCCATTTTCTCCCTGCTGGCAAATGTGGCGGATGTGAAATCCCTTGTCATTCACCCTGCAACCACCACCCACAGCCAGTGCACAGAGGAAGAACTTTTAGAGCAGGATATCAAGCCGAACACCATTCGTCTTTCCATCGGGATTGAGAAAGCAGAGGATCTGATTGCGGCATTGGATGCAGCTTTTGATGCGGTAAAATAAAAAAGATTGAAAAAATCTGTGCCTGGAATATTTCTTTCTGATTAAAAATTTCTGAATAATCACTATAAAAGCAGTCATCACATTTTTCTTGTGAAGTGACAGGAAAAAACAGGAGTTAAATGAGAATTTGTGTTGAAATTTTTTAAGGACAATAATAGACTTTTAATATCTAAAAAATTGTAGTAAATTTTAAAAAAGTATGATATAATTGTTACGGTTTTTAATAAAATTAACACACAACAGGAAAACAGAAAGGAATTTACTTATGAGGAAACGATTATTGTGGATTCTATTGGCTTTGTCCCTTGGAATCAGCACAACAGGGTGCGGAAAAAAAGAAGAAGAGGTTTCCGCTCCGGCAGAAGAATTTTCTACTGAAGATGAAATTTTAGCTGAAGAGCCAGAAGAGGAACCGCAGGAAGAAGAGGAGGAAGACGAAATTGCTCCGGACGGCATGTACCGCAGTGAACTGACCAACGAGTGGATCAGTGTAGACTTGCAGGAGCAGCGTCCCATTGCAGTAATGGTTGACAATGAAAAGACAGCCCTTCCCCATTATGGTCTGAGTCAGGCAGATATTGTTTATGAGATGATGAACAGTACTTTGAATGATCAGATTACACGTTTTATGGTTCTCATAAAGGATTATGACAGCATTGATCAGATTGGAAGTGTTCGAAGCGTACGTCCCACCAACCTGATGATCGCTCCGGAATGGAACGCAATTGTCTGCCATGACGGAGGTCCCTTCTATATTAACACGTTTTTGGAGAAGCCCTATGTGGATCACTTCAGTGGAACCTTCTCCCGTGTAAATAACGGAAAAGCAAGAGAATTTACAGAGTACATTCTTCCTGGTGATATGGATAAGAATTTCCGCAACACAAGCGTTTCACGGGAATATAATGAGTATCGTCCGGAAGAAGCGCATTTCCGGTTTGCTTCTGAAAAGAAGCCCGTAGATTTGTCCGGCAACATTGGCTGTCAGGATTGCACGCTGGTGGATCTTCCTTTCGGCCACAATGGTTCTCAGTTAGACTATGATGAAGCATCTGGTACATATCTGTATTCTGAGTACGGCGGAGAGCACCGTGATCCAGGCAACGGCAATCAGCAGCTTGCATTCAAAAATGTGATTCTTCAGAGAATGGAATTTAATCAGTTGGATGATCACGGATATATGGTTTGGAATTGTCTGGATGCAGGAAAAGACGGCTACTACATTACCAATGGAAAAGCAATCCCCATTACCTGGAGCAAGACTACCGATCAGAGTCGTACCATTTACTATGATATGGATGGTAACGAGATTAAGATAAACACTGGTAAGACCTACATTGGTTTTGTTGCAGACAACCGTTGGAGTGAACTGGTAATTCAGTAATCACTGACAGAATAAAAAATACATGAGGATGTTAGAAATAGCCTGAGAGGTTGTTTCTAACATCCTTTCTTAATAGTAAACCTACATGTGCTCCATTGGTATATCACCATAAATGAAAAAAAGCACTAATCCTCCCGAAGCCTAACCGCCTTCGCAGCCATCCGGCGGCGGTTCTCATCCTGAGCGGCATAATGCTTCCGGGTGGTATTCACATCCTTGTGCCCCAGTACATCGGCAACAAGATAAATGTCTCCTGTTTCCTGATACAAGGTAGTTCCGTAGGTACTGCGGAGCTTGTGGGGAGTGATTTTCTTAAGGGGAGTTACCTGCTTTGCATATTTCTTCACCAGGTTTTCCACAGCACCTACGCCGATGCGCCGCTTTTGGGTGGAGTAGAAGAGCGCCAGCTCATGCCCCTCCTGAGGAATGACCTCTTTGCGGCTCCCATTGATGTAATTTCGAAGAGCCTGCTCCACCTCTTCCCCAAAGTAAACAATCATCTCGGAGCCGCCCTTTCGAGTCACCTTGATTCCGTTGTTGTGAAAGTCCACATCCGTAATGTCGAGGCCCACGCACTCAGACACACGGATACCGGTTCCCAAAAGGAGTGTGACAATCGCCAGATCACGTTCCTTTGTCTTTTCATAATAAACCTTTTTCTGCCCCGTAAGGCCGTCGCCGCCATGCTCAATAAAGTCCAGAAGCCTTGCCGTCTCATCAACATCCAGACGAATGATTGCCTTGTCGTGGAGCTTTGGCATGTCCACAAACACCGTAGGATTGTGCTCTAAAAGCTGCCGCTTATAAAAATATGCATAAAAGCTCCGCAAAGCGGACATTTTCCGTTTTAATCCTCGTTCGCCATTGGTAATATCTATGGTGTCGAAGCTTTCCTTATCCGTACCGGAATAAGCAATTTTCTTCTGATACAGCTTCAGATACTCCTGATATTCTTCAATATCCACAGCCTCAACCCGATCCAGATCACTCAGCTTAAAATCCGTGGTTTCATAATTTTTGTAAACAGGGTTTTCCTCAATGAGAAATCGAAAAAAAACTCGGATATCGTAGGCGTAGGAGATTCGGGTCTTTGTGGAAGTGGTAGGCTCGATTGCCCGAAAATAATCCTTGGCAAAGGATGGCAGCGTTTTCAGTACCTCCCGCAGCTTACGAATATTTTCCATATCGTTTTGTTCATGGTAGGTTTTGTATTCCATAATTGAAAATTCCTTCCTAAGTAATGTATAAGTTCCAGATATAATATATTTAAGTTTACATAATAAAATTATGTAACTTATCAATCGATTTCTCGTTACAATTCACACCTATATCAGTTTTGAACTATTTCCATTCATTGCTGGTGCGTATTGTAAAGCTCATAGCAAACCCACATGCACCCCATTGGCACACCACCATAAATGAAAGTCGGCAGTGGCGCATGGGGCATCCCTGAACTCAGTTTTCTGCTACGCAGAAAAGGATCTTTCATAGTAAATAGCACTAAGAGTACCTTGACGTATCATCAGGTCAATGCTATAATAAATGCGTACAATTCCATATAAGGTATTAAGTGCCTGCCAGATTCAAAATTTTGGCAGGAAGAGGGAATTAGGTGCGAGTCCTAAGCGATCCGGTCACTGTAAGCAGGGAATATTTCCTAACGAATCCATTGTACAACTTTTTGTATGAGAAGGAAAGGAAAATATGCAGATCTGTAAGCCAGGAAACCTGCTTAATACTTGAGGAGAGACTTCCGAAGAAAGTTTAGTTCCTGTCAAAAATGCCTTTTGGCTTTTTGTACGTGTCTGTTTCCGTGGAAGCAGGCATTTTTTATCATATGGAATGCTCAATGTGGAAGAACGTACCATCTGAAGGTGACATATCCTAAACGCACAGGTCTGATAAGCTGTGACGGCATTCGGCTTACTCACGCCTTTCCCAGGTTTCCTTTGGATGCCCTGGCGTCTGTCTGGGTTTTGTTGTAAGAAGCTTTTTTATCGGAAAAGAATACCTGTAGCTTTTCTTTTCCGGAATACAAGGCACTTTCTAAAAACAAATCCTATGGCAGGCGTTTTTTATAGGAAAAATTATAACAGGGCAAGCCTGAGGATTTTGTGATGTGATACAAGGAACTTGTATTCTTCGAAGAAAAGAAATTCAGACGATTCATATTGAGGACGGCAGGATTGTGAGCTGACTGCAAATTGGCAGCCGTATTTTCATATGTCCGGTTTATCCAACAGCGGTTTTGACTTAGGCAAGGGTTTGTATGTGTAATTCCTCTTAGATCTATGCGAAAAACATGTGTTTGTCGCATAGATCTATTTCTCTGAACTCCACCACTTCTTGAAGCATTCTTTTCCAAAATATCTAAAAGCTTATTCAGCGAATCTGATAAACAGAATTCAAAAGTTCCCCTAAGCTTCAACATAACACAAAATCCGCCTCATGGAATATTCTCCACAAGACGGATTTTCCAAATCTTCCAGGCAATTGACAATATTAAAATTTATATTCCGTAGAGTAATACGGCATAATCAGATTCTGTCCGGAAATAATCTTGCCATTCTTAATGGAATTTAACTGGCTGACTTCCTTGATATAGACCTCTTTGGATTCATAATTCTCCAAATACTCATCTGCCAGATCCCATAAAGTATCTCCAGGCTGAATCTCAATGTTGGTATAATACTTGTAATAAGTAACCTTTGCTTCCTTATTCTTTGCCTTTGATAAAAAGCTTCCGAACGTAAAAGCCATGACTAAAATCAGACAAATAGTTAAACCAGCCGTCAAAGCAATCTTCCTCATCCTACACATATCTCTTCCCCCTAAAGCAATAATTCGAACACATTTTCCAAACAATTGTTCTATACATATTGTTATTATACGCACAGAACAGTTGTTTGTCAATACATATGTTCGAAAAATATTCGGGCTTTTGTTCGGTTTTAAGTAGATTATAAAGATCTCACTATTTCTGTATTTTCATTTTTGCATGAATCCGGGATCTATGTATTTGAATCTAAGAATTATAGCGGTTGGATTTTTGGAACGGAAACACAGCAATATTGGACACAAACCTTGCTGTCCGGAAAAGGCAGGTCACAAAAAAGACAGTTTTTCAATCCTATGTATCAGGGAAGAAATTTTTTGGGGTGCTCCAATTTTCCCAAGTGCAGATATACGGAAAGCTTATCAGATAAATAGTAAGCTATGGTTAAAAAACTCATAATAATTTAATCACCCAAACGCTTATTTAAACAAGCCTGCGTTTGGGTGATTAAATTTCCAACTCTTTATTAAACAGCAATCACGCCTGTCCTGCCTAATCCAGCCGCTTTATGCAGTCAATGGTAACCTGGTAATCTTCCTTCACCTTCTCCAGTGCAGGCTCTAAGTCCGCACCATACTCATCTCTGTTCCGCAACAGCTCGGCAAGGTCGTTGGAGGATTCGTAGAGCCGATCCAGAGAAAGATTCTGACAGATACCCTTTATCGTGTGGGCTGCCCGGAACGCTTCAGGCATATTACGGGTTTCCATAGATGTGCAAAGCAGGTCATAACTAGAATCATTGAGAACACGAAGCACAAACTTCTTAATCCGTTCTTCCGTTCTCAAACGTCCCTCTACATCTGCATAATTACCTCCCATAGCATCATAGCATTCTCTTATTGTCATTTTATCATACCTTCCTTTCTGCTCCTTTATACAATTTATCATAATTACAGCAGTAATTCAAGATAAACGCCAAAATTTAGGTTATATCGTTATATAAGAGGTATTTAGACAAATAGAACTTGCCAAGAGCTTCGTCGGCATGGTATCATGTCCAAGACGGATTCATCTGTTTATATATAAAAGAAAGAAGGCATTTACCATATGAAGCTTCAGCAGCTTTTAAGCTATACACGCAGAGCCGTAGATGATTACCATATGATTCAAGAGGGAGATAAAATTGCTGTGGGAATTTCCGGTGGAAAGGATAGCCTGGCCATGCTTTATGCTCTTCACGGGCTTAGACGCTTCTATCCGGCCTCTTTTGAGCTGGAGGCAATTACGGTTGACCTTGGCTTTCCGAATTTCGATTTAAGCGGAATTCGAACCCTGTGCGAGAAAATGGAAATACATTACACGATTGTCCCCACAGATATCTATGATATTATTTTTCGTATCCGCAAAGAAAGCAACCCCTGTGCCCTCTGCGCCAAGATGCGTAAGGGAGCCTTAAATCAGGCTATCAAGGAGACTGGCTGTAATAAGGCAGCCTATGCCCATCACAAGAATGATGTGGTGGAAACTATGCTGCTCGCCCTCATCTTCGAAGGACGCTTTCATACCTTTGCGCCGGTTACCTACCTGGATCGGATGGATCTGACCGTGATTCGCCCTCTGATGTACATAGATGAAGCGGACGTAATAGGCTTTCAGCACAAATACAGCCTACCTGTCTGCAAAAGCCCCTGTCCTGCCGACGGACATACCAAACGAGAATACGCAAAGGATCTGCTCCGCAGTCTGAACCAGGAGCATCCCGGCACCTCCGAGCGAATGTTTCGTGCCATTCTGGATGGAATTTACAAGCCCTATGAGTCTCTGGATTATATTCAGGCATTGTCGGCAGTTAACTCTTGTACAAAATAATGGAGAACAATACCTTTTAGTACCATAAATCAAGGCGTTTAAATGATAATATTTATCATTTAAACGCCTTAAAAGCACATATGATTAATAGAATTTTCAGCTATACCTGTTCAATCTCGCTGTGAAGCTGCTGCAAAGATTTAACTTCCAGCTTTCCGTCCTTTTCCTTTACTTTTCGAATGCCTTCTGCTGTAGCGATGGCAGCCGCCATCGTGGTCATATAGGGAATCTTACCCTTAATGGCGGCTTTTCGGATATAGCTGTCATCATAGATGCTCTCTTTTCCGGAGGGCGTATTGACAATCAGCTGAATCTCACCATTGGCTATGGCATCCATAATATTAGGCCGGCCTTCCTGAAGCTTCTTTACCTTTTTGGCCGGGATTCCGTCTGCCGCAATCATTTCATAGGTGCGTCCTGTGGCCATAATGGTAAAGCCATCCTTATGGAAGCCCCTGGCTACCTGCAGTACCTCCGGCTTATCCCGGTCGCTGACACTTATCAACACGGTTCCGGATAATGGCAGACAAGTCTGGGTAGCCTCCTGAGCCTTGTAGAATGCCTCTCCAAAGTTTGAAGCAAGTCCGAGAACCTCTCCTGTGGAACGCATTTCCGGTCCGAGAAGAGGATCTACCTCCTGAAACATGTTGAAGGGGAATACAGCTTCCTTCACCCCATAGTGGTGGAAACGGCTTTCCTTTAAGTCGGGGACAGGTGAAGGTGTTCCTGTCAGTTCTTCTGTGATAACCTGCGTTGCAAGCTGCACCATCTGAATGTTGCAGACCTTGGATACCAAGGGCACCGTCCGGGAAGCCCTTGGGTTGGCTTCCAACACAAAGACCTTTCCGTCCTCAATGGCATACTGCATATTCATCAGGCCGCAGACATGCATTTCCTCTGCAATTTTCTTGGTATATTCCTTAATCGTCCTCAAATTCTCCTGGGAAATATTCAAGGAGGGCAAAATACAGGCAGAATCTCCGGAATGTACCCCGGCCAGCTCAATATGTTCCATTACAGCCGGAACAAAGGCATGAGTTCCGTCACAAATAGCATCTGCTTCACACTCCATAGCATGATGGAGGAAACGATCAATCAAAATGGGCCGATCCGGTGTTACGCCTACAGCAGCTCTCATGTATCCAATCAGGCTTTCCGAATCATGCACAACCTCCATGCCCCGACCGCCCAATACGTAGGAGGGACGCACCATAACAGGATAGCCGATTTTCTCTGCAATAGCCAGGGCTTCGTCTGCATTTACTGCCATGCCTGCTTCCGGCATAGGAATGTCAAGCTTTTCCATAATGGCTCGGAACCGATCCCGATCCTCTGCCAAATCAATAATCTCCGGACTGGTGCCGAGAATCCTCACACCATTCTTTTCAAGCTCTGCAGCCAAATTAAGAGGTGTCTGACCGCCAAATTGGGCAATCACGCCCACAGGCTTCTCTTTCTCATGAATGCTTAATACATCCTCTAGTGTCAGCGGTTCAAAATACAGCTTGTCTGAGGTATCGTAATCCGTGGAAACTGTCTCTGGGTTGCAGTTTACAATAATAGTCTCAAAGCCCAGCTTTTTAAGGGCAATAGCAGCGTGAACACAGCAATAGTCAAACTCAATACCCTGCCCGATTCGGTTGGGGCCGCCTCCCAGGATCATGATCTTGGGCCGATCTGTATTGACTGTACTGTGATCCGGCGCATTGTAGGTGGAATAATAATAAGCATTGTCCCTGGTGCCGCTTACATGTACCCCCTCCCATGCTTCTGTTACGCCGATCTCAATCCTTGCCTTTCTGATATCCTCTTCCGGCACCTCCAAAATCTGGCTTAAATACCGATCTGAAAATCCATCCTGTTTTGCCTGCTTAAGCGCCAAAGGCTCCGGCACTTTTCCGTGGCTGGAAGAAAGAAGTGCTTCTTCCTCATCCACCAGCTCTTTCATCTGCTCAATAAAGTAATGCTTGATCTTTGTCAGCTCATAGAGCTCATCCACTGTAGCGCCCTTTCGCAGAGCCTCATACATAATAAACTGCCGCTCGCTGGTGGTGGCATGAAGCATCTTTAAGAGATCATGTTTCGACTTATCATGGAAGTCTTTGGCAAAGCCCAGGCCATATCGGCCGTTTTCCAAACTGCGGATTGCCTTCTGGAATGCCTCCTTGTAGGTCTTTCCAATACTCATAACCTCACCTACGGCACGCATCTGAGTACCCAGCTTGTCCTCTACGCCCTTAAACTTCTCAAAAGCCCAACGGGCAAATTTGATTACCACATAATCTCCGTCCGGCACATAATGATTAAGAGTTCCGTATTTGCCGCATGGGATCTCATCCAAAGTCAGTCCGGAAGCCAGCATAGCAGAAACCAGAGCAATGGGGAAGCCTGTTGCCTTGGAAGCCAGTGCTGAGGAACGAGAGGTTCTGGGATTGATCTCAATTACAATATCCCGATCCGTCACCGGATCATGGGCCCACTGTACATTGGTTCCGCCAATCACCTGAATCGCTTCTGCGATCCGATAGGATTTCACCTGGAGGCGCTTCTGAATCTCATCAGAAATGGTCAGCATAGGTGCGGAACAGAAAGAATCTCCTGTATGAACTCCAAGAGGATCGATATTTTCAATAAAGCAGACTGTGATAATGTTATTCTTGCTGTCACGAACTACTTCAAGTTCCAGCTCTTCCCAGCCAAGGATGGATTCCTCCACCAGA
The DNA here is from genome assembly GCF_036941035.1 of Candidatus Merdisoma sp. JLR.KK006. NCBI lineage: Bacteria > Bacillati > Bacillota > Clostridia > Lachnospirales > Lachnospiraceae > Candidatus Merdisoma > Candidatus Merdisoma sp. JLR.KK006. Next base: position 46,054 of record NZ_JAYMNS010000005.1, read on the forward strand.
ACCTGTCCTACCAGACTGGCCTGTAGACCTCTTGCAGTAACCGTCTTAAGCTCTTCCACATTGTAAACCAGTCCGCCGCCTGCGCCGCCCATAGTATAGGCCGGACGCAAAACCACCGGATACCCCAGCTTCTCTGCAATAGCTGCCGCTTCCTCTACGCTGTAAGCAACCTCGCTTCTTGCCATCTCAATGCCAAGGCTGTCCATTGTATGCTTAAACTCAATGCGATCCTCTCCGCGCTCAATAGCGTCTACCTGTACACCGATAACCTTTACGCCGTATTTTTCCAGGACACCGGCCTTAGAAAGTTCTGAACAAAGATTAAGACCGGATTGTCCGCCGAGATTCGGCAATAAGGCATCTGGTCTTTCTTTCTCAATAATCTGTGTCAGCCGTTCTACATTGAGCGGCTCAATATAAGTTACATCAGCGGTTCCGGGATCGGTCATAATCGTTGCCGGATTGGAATTGACCAACACGATCTCATATCCCAGCTTTTTGAGAGCTTTACAAGCCTGTGTGCCGGAATAATCAAACTCACAGGCCTGCCCAATAATAATGGGGCCGGATCCGATAATCAGAACCTTGTGGACGTCGTTTCTTTTGCTCATATTTTCCTCCTCTTGACGCACTTACTGCGTTATCCGGACAAATTCAGAAGCTTGCTTCCAAACTTGTTCCCTTTTATAAATTAGCAGGACATAGTTTTTAAACTATAAATCCATAGCTTACTTTAAAATAATAGTAAACGGCCCGTCATTGACAAGCTCCACCTTCATATCTGCCCCAAAGCTTCCCTGCTGAACTTTGGGGACCTGCTTTTTGCAGCTTTCAATAATATACTCATACAGTTCTTTTGCAAGTGCAGGATCCCCTGCATTGGTAAAGCCGGGTCGATTGCCGTGGTTGCAGTCTGCATAGAGAGTAAACTGGGAAACCAGAAGAAGCTCTCCTCCTACATCCTTTAAAGAAAGGTTGGTCTTGCCGTTTTCATCCGGAAAAATCCGAAGGCCCAGCATTTTCTTAACCAGCCGGTCCGCCTCTGCCCTTGTATCTTCTTTCCCCACGCCTATGAGGACAAGAAATCCTTTTTCGATATTTCCAATAACAGTCCCATCCACCGTTACCGATGCATGGGACACTCTCTGTATAACAAACTTCATAAAAGTAAGTTTCTCCTAGATTCTTTCATGTTCTTTTTCTTTGTATGTAATAAATTCACGGATCACATGAATGGCACCGTCAATACCAAGAGTGCTGGTATTCAGGCACAAATCATATCCGGCTGCGTCTCCCCATTTTTTACTGGTGTAGTAATTGTAATAGCTTGCCCGGCCCTTATCCGTCTTGCGAATCAGATCCTTGGCCTTGGCATCTGAGAGATCATGCCGTCTGGCAATCCGGACAATCCGGGACTGAAGATCTGCATGAAGAAATACATTTACAACATTAGGCACATTCTCCAAAGCATAGTCGGCACATCTTCCTACAATCACGCAGGGACCTTCGGACGCAATTTTCTTAATGCTGTCAAACTGTGCCAGAAAAACCTTGTGATTTAAAGGCATCTCTGAAAACGCTGAAGAAGAATACCCTGTAGAATACGTATCCATCACCAAAGAATAGAGAAAGCTGTTGGTAGGCTTTTCATCATGATTTTCAAAAAGCTCCTGACATAATCCGCTGTCCTTGGCAGCTCTTGATAAAAGCTCCTTATCATAACAGGGGATGCCAAGCTCCTCCGCCAGCTTAATTCCAATATCATGACCGCCGCTGCCATATTGACGCCCGATAGTAATCACTGTATTATTTGCCATGTTATTATTTATTCCCTCCTATATATTAATTTTTATGCTTTTGTTTATTAGCTTATTTTTTCAAATAGTTTATCGGATATCATACCTTTTTCTATTTCATGATTATGTAACATCTCTCTTAATTTTGTTTTCACTTCTTTGCCCTTAAAACGTTTGTGATTTCCTAGAGACTTTAATATCACCTTTGCAAATTTTCCCAATCCATCATAATCTTTTATTATTGCATTATAATGATATTTTTTTAATTCTTCAAGTGGAGTATTAGCATCTTTAATTGATTGCTCAATTGTAATTCCTTCCTCCCCAAAAGTATCTTCTGAAATGTATATAATATCACAAGTATCTGGCCTTTCAAATCCTACTATTAAAGGAATTATATCTTCAATTGAATTCCTCTTTTCTTCAACTCTCCAAAGTGATAACTTATTCTCTTGCGTTTTAATGCAATTTGTTATGGCATCTGCTGAAACAGTTCCTATCTCATATATTGCTTTTTCTGGATTATCGCTCAAAGGCATATTCGGCCATTTCGAACGAGCAATTTTTCTTACATAATAAACCATATCATCCTTCTTCCAATGTAGCTATCACATCACTTATATAATCTCTAAACCAACCAATTGTTGTTTTATCACGTAAATTGGCTAATGTAGGTATATGTCTTTTATCTTCCCAAGCTTCAAAACATTTGACTGATAAATCTTGTATTTCATTGTCTGGATTAGAAATTCCTGCTAAAGGAATAATTTCGAGATTTCCCCTTCTATCAACAGGTAAATTTGCAACAATGAATAACAAATGTTTTAATAAATGCTGTTGATTATACATGTTTTGAAGATAAATATTTTGAAGTATTGTATCTGCAATAATACCATACCTTTTAAATAATGTATTAAAATATATTTCTGCCATGGACTCATATCCTGAATCAAAATCTGTTTCCATTAACAACTTTGTTAATATAGGAATCTGCTCTAGCATAATAGAATTTTGCATAATCTTAAACTGCTCAGTAATATCTTCTTCATAAATATTACTGTAACGTTTTATTTTATTATTATGCATATTCGTAGATTCTTTTAAATATGTTATTCTTTCAAAATTATCTTCTTTTAAAAATAATACTCTGCTCCTATTATTTTGTAAAGTTGTCTCTTTTAAATTTTTCCTCAACCTTACTCCATTCCTTTCTCAATTTCTAGTGAAATGTCCATATAAGATTTATACATTTTAGGGATATTCGAAAAATTAAAACGCATTATTTGATTTTCTGCCATTGTATTAATATCATAAGAGTATTTTACAATATTATTAGATAAATCAACATATTTTTCTGTAATTACATTACTATTTTCATTTTCAACCATAATACGACTCATGTTTCTAACAGACATTTCAACATTATTCGAAGACTTATAATAGCTTGAAACAATAGGCATTTTATTGTTAATTTTGATATCAAAAATATCATAATTTAATGCAACTCTATTTGCTGTAAGCTCCATATCTGCAAGAAACAGTGATAATAAATCTGTAAATTCATTTCGAAATGCTTCGTTTAGACTAGAAACTGAACTTTTTATATCTATTATCTTTTGAAAGTTAATCCTATTAGAACTTATCTCTACGGATGCACCCATGTCATTAAAAAAAATGGGCATTATAATTATCCGAGCTTGACCTGCTTGGCCACTAGTTTGAAGTTGTAATTCATTTGCTGTAGCAGGTTTATAAGATTTTTGTCTAAAAAAATCAATTAATTTTAAATACATATCTAGATTATTAGTATTAAATCTTTCAAAATTTCCAAATATGGAAAATCTAATTATATTTTGCATAAATCCTCTGCTTTCTTAATTATATATTACTATAAATGAGCAAATTTGAAATATTGCACAATATATTCTCTGTTATACGGATTTTGAACCAAAATCACAGTGAAAAGTCTTTGTTACAAAGACAAATTTCTTAGATCTTTGTGCACTTTTTGGAATTTGCTCATTTACAGTATATTACTCATAACATCATTTTGCTATATTACTTTAGTCATTATTCTTTGACCCGAATTTTATAATATACTAACTTAATTTTTCGCCAACTTATTTTTTATTCCCGTAGCTATTCCACGTGCTATAGTACTTTGATATTTATCATCTGATAGATTGCTGGCTTCTTCAAAATTACTTAAATAACCAACTTCAATAAGAACTGATGGTATTTCTGTATTTGAGATAATACTGAAGTTCCCTTCTTTTACCCCTCCATCTGCTGTACTACTTACTTCAACAAGAGCCTCTTGTATTTTATTTGCCAAATCTTTACTAGATTTACTATCAGTTTTGTAATAACTTACAGATCCAGAAATACCAGCATCCTCTGAATAACCACAATGAATACTCACTAATAAATCAGCCTGAGATTCATTGACTTTTTGTACCCTTTCTTCTTTTGACAGCCTCAAATCTTCTTCGCGAAGCATAATAACTTGATAACCCAACTGGTCTTCTAACATGGTTTTGAGTTTAGAACAAATGGCTAAAGTGATATTCTTTTCCACGCTATCTCCATTACTTTGGCCGATGTCCTCGCCTCCATGTCCCGGATCAATGGCAATCACAAAAGTACCGCTTTTGGAAGTGATTTCACTGGAACCGCTGCCGGAAACCAGCTTTACAATTCCGAAAATAATCAGTCCAATGAGGGCAATTGCTGCAGCGCCCATACCAATGAGAATCAGCATCCGTATCCGCTTTTTACGTGCCCGTTCCTTCTGGCGCCTTTTTTTGGCCTCCATTCTCCGCCTGCGTTCTGCCGGACTCATCTGCCTTTCTCTTTCGTTCCGCTCCATAGCTTATTTCATCCCCCATTATTTTTCCCATTTTTCACAGAGTGCCTGCAATTGATCCGCAAGCTTTGCCAGATCCTTATTCGTCCATCCTCTGCTCTTCTCAATCAGGCGCATAAGTCTCTTGCCAACCTCCACCAATCTATCATATACGGTAGAAGCAGGTTTTGCAAGCTTTTTATCTTTTTCGATTCGAACCATGTTGCCTACTTCAAGATGCGTATTTGTAATCAGGTCGTAACAACCGCCGCTGTAAGGCGCTCTTGCATCATATCCATACTCTGTCTCAAGACATTCTACAAAGTGATCACAGACCGCATCCTCTCCGTGAACAACAAAGACTCTCTTTGGCTTTTTCTGAAATCCCTGCAGCCAGGAAATCAGCCCTTCCTTGTCCGCATGTCCGCTGATACCTGCCAGCTTGCAGATCTTTGCCCGTATCTCAATCTCTTCACCGAAAAGCTTTACGGCGGCAGCGCCCTCTACAAGGGCCCGGCCAAGAGTTCCCACGGCCTGATAGCCTACAAAGAGAACTGTACTGTCTTCTCTCCAGAGATTATGCTTCAGATGATGGCGGATACGTCCGGCCTCGCACATGCCGGATGCGGAAAGGATTACCTTTGGTTCATCATCAAAGTTAATAGCCTTTGACTCGTCACTGGTAATGGACAGATTCAGGCCCGGGAAGGAAATGGGATTGATTCCCTTTTTCACAAGAGCCAGCGTTTCTTCATCAAAGCATTCGTACATATTTTTATTAAAAATGGTGGTTGCCTGAACGGCTAAGGGACTGTCCACATAAACCTGGAAACCTTCGTGGCCCTTCACAAGCCTTTTCTCCTTAATCTCCCGCAGAAAATAGAGCATCTCCTGAGTTCTTCCTACTGCAAAGGAGGGAATGACCACATTGCCGCCCCGGTCAAAGGTATCTTGAAGAATAGCTGTAAGGGCCTCCACATAATCAGGACGCTCTCCATGGCTTCGATCACCATAGGTAGATTCCATCACTACATAGTCAGCATCGCCTACCGTATTCGGTTCTTTTAAAATGGGCTGATTGTGATTGCCGATATCGCCGGAGAACACGACTTTTCGCTCCTCGGATCCTTCTGTCAGCCAGATCTCAATGCATGAGGAACCCAAAAGATGACCTACATCGGTAAAGCGGATAGAGATTCCGTCTGCTACCTTAAGGCGTTCTCCATAAGCACAGCCGCAGAACAGCTTGATAGCTCCGTCCGCTGCAGCCATGTCATAAAGGGGCACATATTCTTCGCCTCCGGAACGCCTGGCTTTCCTGTTCCGCCACTCTGCCTCAAACATTTGAATATGGGCGCTGTCACGAAGCATAACCTCGCATAGATCCTTCGTGGCCTTTGTAGAAAAAATCACTCCCCGAAATCCCTGCTTATACAAAAGAGGCAGGAGGCCGGAATGATCAATATGAGCATGAGTCAAAAATACATAATCAATATCCGCCGCAGCTACGGGAATCTCCCGATTCTTGTAATAGTCAGGCCCCTGCTCCATGCCGTAATCCACCAGCATTATCTTACCGCAGGCTTCCAGCATATGACAGCTTCCGGTTACCTCGTGGGCTGCCCCCAAAAATGTAAGCTTCATTTGCCATCTCCTTTCGTTTTCTCCAGAACAAATTTACTATTTCTATTATAACGTTTCTCAATGGGAAATACAATGAAAAAGTTTTTGTAATCTTAGGTCTAATTTATATAATTCACAACACTCTGATAACATTTCACACCACTGCCTTGCAATGTCCTTTCGTTTTCCGTATACTAAAAATAAAAATATTTTTAAGAAAAGGACACTGCTATGATTCAAATTGCCGTCTGCGATGACGAACCTGTCATGTGCAGGTTTCTGGAAACAAAACTTACTTCCCTGCTAGAATCACGCCGGGTTATTTATTCCATCACCTGCTATACCAGCTCGTCAGAGCTTTTAAATGCTCCAGCTGCCTATGATTTGATTTTTCTGGATATTCAGATGCCCGGATTTGATGGAATGGAAACGGCAAGGCAGCTTCGGGAGCGGATTGCGGACTGTATTCTTATATTTGTTACCGTTCTAAAGGATTGTATGCCGGAAGCCTTTGAGGTAGAGGCTTTTGACTATCTTATTAAGCCCGTGAAAGACGTGCGGCTTGCTCTTACCCTTGACCGGGCACTGAAAAAGCTGAATCGCCGGAAAGAGCCCCACCTTTTGGTTCGGACGCTGAATCAATGCCGTTCGATTGCATTCAACTCCATCTTTTACTGTGAGGTCATCAATCGAAAGCTTTATCTCCATACGCAGGATGGCATAATTGACTATTACGGAAAAATGGATGCTCTGGAAATGCAGTTGGACAATCGCTTCTTCCGCTGTCACCGCAGTTATCTGGTGAATTTGGAGTATCTTAAGACTTATTCCGAGGGACAGCTTCTTTTGCAGGACGGAAGCCGTATTCCGGTATCAAGACTGCGGCATGGGGAATTTATGGAAGCAATGCTGCAATATATGTCATTCGGGTAATGAAAGGAGTGTTTGCGTTATGAATTGGGCTTTTCCGTATTTTTTCGCATTATTTTTACTGCCCGGAATTTCACTTTTCTTTTTTTGCCGATATTTCCATTTTTCCCGGAAATACAAATTCCTTTTTTATTTTCTCTATTTTTTCTTCAATGCCGGACTTTTTCTTATGGAACTGTACCTGCCCTTGCCTGGCGGGCTCTGGCTTTTACCGGAATCCTGCCTTCTTGCCGTCCTGGGAAGCATGATATTCCACCGGCCGCTTCGGGAGACATTACCCTTTTCTGTCTTGTCCGCTTCTGCTTTAAGTGTGTGCCAGGGGTTTGCGCAATGTGTGATTTTCTGGTTTTCTGCGAGAATTTCACTTTATATGCCTCTCCTTAAATATCTGGATTTCTTACAGTTCCTTTTGGTCTCTGTGCTTTTCTCATTACTGCTGTTTTTTATTGCGAAAGCATTTCCGCTGTCTGTTTTTACAGAAATGCACAGACCTATTCTTCTGCTTCTGATCCCGGTTTGCTTTATTTCTCTGACAGAGCGAATCATCAGCGATTCCGTCTACGGCTCCGTGACAATCTGGGATAATCAGCTGGGGCTTGTATATCCGGTGGTAGAACATAGGTCAATTCTTCTTTTACAGCTCTTTGCCGGAATCTGTCTTTTTGCCATCCTTTTTCTATGGAAAAGGATCACAAACTCCCTGCTTCTGGAGCAGCAGCTCCTTGCCCAGGAGCTTTATCTAAAGGAAGTCTGCTCCCGTTATGAACAGACACGTTCTTTCCGCCATGATGTAAAAAATCATTTGACAGTGATTCGGGAGCTGTTGAACGCACAGGAATTCCAAAAAGCCGGTGAATATCTGTCTCACTTGGAGGATACTGCCGGTTCCATTTCCAGTCCGATCCATACAGGCCGGCGGGCTGTAGATGCACTTCTTGGAAGCAAGATGGCCCTTGCCGAACAGTATCACATAGATCCCCGATGGGAATTTGTGCTTCCTGACAGGAAAGAGATCTCAGATATGGACTGGTGCATTATGCTTGCCAATGCCTTGGATAACGCCATTTGGGCAAATCAACTGGTGCCGCCCCAACAGCGTATGATTAAAATCTGCGGGAACCAAAAGGGAAACCTCTATCTGCTTTCCATTGAAAATGCATGTCCGGATACCTTATGTGAGATTCCGAAAGACGGCATAGGACTTTCCAACATCCGTGCCGTGGCAAAAAAACACGGCGGAACCGTCCGCATCACCCTCTCCCAAAGCTGTTTTCGTCTTGATATCCTACTTGTCATTTCATAACGCTCAAATGGCCTTTCACACCAAAAAAATTGATTCTTTGCCTTACAGATGTTATACTTTTTCCATACCCTATTACATATTCCTTCAGGATAGACAGTCTTTTTCCTGCAAGGTGAGAAAATAAGCGAGGTGATTTTTATGAACGTGAATTCCATAGGCTCCCAGAGTCCCATAAGTGCGAAAGGTTCTCTTAATGCCGGTGAGGATCCCCAGATCAAAAGTCTGGAACAGAAGCTTTCACAGCTTAATAAAGAGAAAGAAAAAGCGAAAAAAGCAAAGAATTTAGACAAGGTACGAGAACTGGAGCGCAAAATCCAGGAGATCGAACGCCGTTTGGAAGAGCTTAGAAAAAAGAAGACGGAAGAAGAAAGCGAAACAGAAACAAAAGCTTCGCCCTCCCGTCCTCATGTTTCCCCAAGCAATGTGGGAAATTATGTGGATGAATCTGTTTAAATGCTCTTCAAAAAGGAGCTTTAGCAGGCTGAAAACTTATGGTTTTTCTTCTTTGCTGAGGGAACAGCATCCGTTTTTGGCAAAAGGGGCTGTCGGGAAATAAGACAGAAGACTTTTCTAATACCCAGTGTCCGGCTGTTTGTGTACAGACTGTCTGATATGTGCGGATATTGCTTTCTAATGTCCGTACAGAGCAGACAGAATGTACACAAACCCTCCGAACGTTGTAATAAGGAGGGACCCACAAGGTGGGAGGATTCCTTATTGCTAAGGGTATAGAAATGGCTGATGTCTTATTTCTCGGCAGCCCCTTTTGCTCTATAATTCGTTATTTTAAGGGCTGACGGTCTAATGAAGTATTCTACCCGGTAGTCCCTGTCAGCACAATCACGCTTCTTGGCCCTATAGCAAGGCTGTCCTTTACGATTCTTCCGGACTTCTGTTCTTCTACCCATGTATTTGCCCTGATTTCCCAGTGCATATCTCTGGGCAGAGTGGGAAGCGATACCGTAAGCTCCTCCCAGTAAGCATTGGAAGCAAGATAAACAGCTTCCGGCCTCTGTCCCTGTTCCTGTCCGGCAAACATCACGCCCACATACCGATCATACTCCTCAAATGCGCGCTTCCAGGGCTCCACCCCATGAAAGCTTACATCCGGAAATCCCAACGCTCCGTCACTGATATTTGTCCGCAGTACACGATGCTCTTTCCGGAAGCGGATCATATACTGGAAAAACCGGAACATCCCCTGATTTTTGGAAAGCAGGCGCCAGTCCAGCCAGGAGGTAAGATTGTCCTGACAGTAGGCGTTGTTATTGCCAAACTGGGAATTGCAGAATTCATCTCCGGCCAGGAACATGGGAATGCCCCGGCTGCACATAAGCACTGCAAAGGCATTGCGCATAAGCCGGCGTCTCAGCTCCAGAATGGCAGGATCCTCCGTCTCGCCCTCCACACCGCAGTTCCAGCTATTATTGTCATTGGCTCCGTCCGTATTGTTCCATCCGTTCTTTTCATTGTGTTTCATATTGTAGGAAAACAAATCATTCAGCGTAAATCCGTCATGGCAGGTAATAAAATTCACAGAAGCATTTTTTCTGGAAAGGGCTCCATACATATCCCGGGAACCGCCGATCCTCTGGGCTGCCGCTTTCGCCATCCCGGCATCGCCTTTCAGATAGCGTCTCAGATCATCCCGATAGCGCCCATTCCATTCTGCCCACCGGTTCCAGGAGGGAAACGTACCCACCTGATACAAGCCGTCTGCATCCCAAGCCTCCGCAATCAGCTTTACATCGCCCAATATGGGATCAAAGGCAAGGGACTGCAGAAGAGGCGGATCGCTCATAGGCGTGCCGTCTTCATTTCGGGACAAAATAGACGCCAAATCAAAGCGGAAGCCGTCTACCCGATAAGTAGTGACCCAGTAGCGCAGGCAATCCAGAATCATCTGCCGCACAATGGGATGATTGCAATTTAAAGCATTGCCGCAGCCGCTGAAATTATAATATTTTCCATCCGGGGTCAGCATATAGTAAATATTGTTGTCAAAGCCTTTAAAGGAAAAGAACGGGCCGCATTCATTGCCTTCCGCCGTATGGTTAAACACCACATCCAGATAAACCTCAATTCCGTTTTGATTAAATTCCATTATGAGGCTCTTAAGCTCATTCCCCTCCCGGTTATATTCCCTGCTTGCCGTATAGCTGGTATTGGGCGCAAAGAAGCTTACCGTATTATACCCCCAGTAATTGCAGAGCTCCTGTCCGTCCACCTGCCGGTAATCCTGCATTTCATCAAATTCAAAGATGGGCATCAGCTCTACCACATTGACGCCAAGCTCTTTCAGATAAGGCAGCTTTTCCCTAAGTCCGGCAAAGGTACCCGGCTTAAAAACGCCTGAGGATTCATGCTTTGTAAAACCCCGAACATGCAGCTCATAGATGATCAGATCCTCCATAGGCAAAAGCGGAGCCTCCAGATCACCCCAGTCAAAATCATCCTTGACAACTCTGGCTTTATAATGCTTTTCCGAAGATGAGGATACCCCCCACTGACTTTGTCCTGTAACTGCTTTGGCATAAGGGTCCAGAAGATACCGATTTCGATCAAAAATAAGGCCCTTCTCCGGCTCATAAGGGCCGTCTACCCGATAGGCATACTCAAACTCCTCAATATTCAATTTAAACACAATCATGGAATACACATTGCCGATGCGGTAATGCTGAGGAAACGGGAGCACGGCATAAGGCTTCTCCTCTTCTCTATGGAAGAGCAAAAGTTCAATGGAGGTTGCTCCATGGGAATGGACCGTGAAGTTCACGCCTCCCGGAATTGCCGTAGCCCCATTGATTTCATAAAAGCCGGGGCGCACATCATAGCCGTCCAACTGATCTAACGGAACCAAATGAATCGTTCTGGGAAGAATCACCTCTTTAATGTGCTCACTCTCTTTTTGCACCATGTTTTCTATTTTGTTGCTCTCCATAAAATACCTCCTTACCATTTATCCTCCCCAAAAAACACCCCAATTTCTTATGTAAAACGCTATAAATTGCGGCCGTCCATAACCCTTGACAGCCTTTTCGTTTATCCGATACAATAATGTAACGAAAGGAGGACTTTGACTATGAAACTAAAAATGCACTTCTTTTCTTTCCTGAGCTTCAGCCTTTTGCTCCTGATCCTTTCACTGACAGCTTGCAAAAAAACGGCTGATCCCATTACAAAAACCAGTTTTAAATTAAATACGGTGGTAACAATCACTATTTACGATTCCTCAGACACGTCACTTCTGGACAATGCCTTGGCCCTCTGTGATACTTATGAAAATCTCCTTAGCCGCACCCGTGAAAACAGCGAGCTTTACCAGATCAATCAGGGAGTAAAAAAAGATCTCTCCCCTGAAACAGAGGAACTGTTGAAAATCGCTCTCTCCTACAGCCGCTTATCCTGCGGACTTTTCGAGCCAAGCATCGGACCGATCTCAAGCCTGTGGGATTTTCACGGGGAAGATCCGGAAGTACCGGATGACGCTCTGATTCATGCTGCCCTGCCGCTGGTAAATGCGGAAAAAGTCCGCCTTTCCAACCATACCGTCACAATGGACTCCGGTATGATGCTGGATCTGGGCGCCATCTCCAAAGGCTATATTGCCGACCGCATCAAGGAATATCTCATAAAGCAGGGAGTGAAAAGCGCTGTGATTGATCTTGGCGGCAATGTGCTCTGCATAGGGAACCGACCGGACGGCACGCCCTTTCAGATTGGAATCCGTCAGCCCTTTGATGAGGCCAATACAGCGGCCACGATTCTTTCCATCACCGATCAGTCCGTAGTTACCTCCGGCATCTATGAGCGCTGCTTTGAAAAGAACGGCATCCTCTACCATCACCTCTTAGATCCCAACACCGGCTATCCCTGTGATAACGAGCTGGCTTCCGTAACAATTGTCTGTGAGCACTCCGTAGACGGAGATGCTTTAAGCACCTGCTGTTTCCTTATGGGAATGGAACAGGGTATGGAACTTATTAACAGCCTTCCTGATATTCAGGCAATCTTTATTACGCGTGAAGGAGAGCTTCATTACTCAGAAGGATTTCCTAATTAAACAATCGATTACTATGAAAGATCCTTTTCTGCGCAGCAGAAAACTAAGTTCAGGGATGCCCCATGCACCACTGCCGATTTTCATTTATGGTGGTGCGTCAATGGGGTGCATGTGGGTTTACTATGGTATTTTGTCAGCGCCGTCTTCCAAAAGCTCTGGGAACTGTTATTTTTTCAATAATCGGCGTCAGCAGATTGGCCAGAAGAATGGCATAGGATACGCCCTCCAAAGCACTGCCGTACAACCGAAACATAGCAGTCAAGGCCCCTATAATTGCCCCATAAATAATCTGTCCCCGTTTGGTAATCGGGGAGGTGGTATAATCCGTAGCCATAAACCAGAAGGCCAGCATCAAACCGCCGCTGCAAAGCTCCTGAATCAGATAAATATCATCAAATCCCCTGCCGCCGAAAAAAATCAGCATTCCGGTAAATACCATAAAACAGGAAGCCGGAATCCGCAGGTTGATAATCCCAAGAGCCAAAAGAAAGATGGCTCCCAGCAAAATAGCAAGGGCTGAGGTTTCGCCAATGCAGCCGCCTGTATTCCCAAGAATCAAAAAGAGGGGATCTGTCACCTGGCCCTGTTTTAAAACCTCTAAAGGCGTAGGGCCTGTATATGCATCACAGGTAAAGCTTGTCATATGCTTCGCAAAAGAAATCAGCAAAAAACAGCGTCCGGCCAGAGCCGGGTTCACAATATTTTGACCAATCCCCCCAAAAAACATTTTCACAACCAATATAGCAAAGATTCCCCCTGCCGCTCCAATCCAAAGGGGTGCATTCACCGGAAGGGACAAGGCCAGCAAAAGCCCTGTAACTACTGCACTGAAATCTCCCACTGCCACGGGCCGATCTGCAAATGCCTGATAGGTAAACTCCGTAAGCGCACAGGTCACAATGCAGACAAGCATGTGATACAGTGCACGTATGCCGAAATTATAGATTCCAAACCCGGCGGCAGGTAGCAGGGCTAAAATCACAAGCCGCATTATTTTGGAAGTGGACATAGCGCCTCTTATATGAGGAGATGCCGACACATTCATTAGTTTTTCCATCCATCCTTCTCCTATTTTTTGGTTCTGCATCTGTCATCCAACGCATAAAATCAGATGCTCTTTATCTTTTTCCTTTCGCAAGCAGCCCCCGGCGCATAGCCCGGATAGACTGGGTCAGATGCCGCCTGGCCGGACATACATAGCTGCAGCTTCCGCATTCTAAACATTCCATTCCATACAGATTCCGAAATTCTTCTTCCTGAAAATGCTCTGCCAGATCTGCCAGTTTGGCCGGAAGCAGACCCTCCGGGCATGCCTCCACACAGGATCCGCAGCGGATGCAGGCACTGGGTCTGAACCGTGCCACATCATCCTTGGTCATACAAAGTAATGCCGAAGAAGTCTTTACAATGGGCACATTCAGATCAAAGAGGCTGATGCCCATCATAGGACCGCCTGCCACAAATTTCTTCGGCTCTACAGCAAATCCCCCGGCAGCGTCAATAAGCTCAGCATAACTGGTTCCAATAGGAACATTGAAATTGCACGGATTTACAAGAGCCTTTCCGGTGACAGATACCACTCGCTCTGTCAGCGGCCGTCCAAAGACCAGTGCATGATAAATAGCACAGACCGTATCTACATTGTGAACAATACAGCCTGCATCTGCCGGTAGCTTGGAGGAATTAATCTCCTTTCCTGTACAGGCATAAATCAGCATCCGTTCGGATCCCTGAGGATATTTTGTCTCCAAGACCTTTACTTCCATCCGACTTTCCTTGCCGGCCGCAAACTGCAGCGCTGTTATGGCATCTCTTTTGCTGTCTTCAATGGCAAAGACACCTACCGCCCGTTCAAAAAGACTTAATATCATCTTTAAACCCATGACCAGCCATTCCGGATTCTCTACCATCCGGCGGTAGTCTGAGGTCAGATAAGGCTCACACTCAGAGCAGTTGACAATTACATAGCGTATCTTTTTGGGATTTTTTACTGCCAGCTTTACATGAGTCGGAAAGCCGGCCCCTCCCATTCCTACAATACCAGCCTTCTGAATCTGAAGAATCCGATCTCCCGGCTCCAATTCCTGCCAGGGTTGGAACCTTTCTATGGGCATCCGCTCATATTGATTATCATTTTCTACTACAATGGATAATATCTGATTGCCGGAAACTGTCATACGAGGCTCAATCGCCTTTACAATGCCTGACACAGATGCATGAAGGGGCACCGAGATATAACCGTCTGCTTTTGCAATCATCTGCCCCTTTAAGACCCTGTCTCCCACCTTCACAATAGGAACGGACGGGCCTCCGATATGCTGGGAAACCGGGTAAACCAATTCCCCTTTGGGATAATATTCCTGAATCGGCTTTTCTCTTGTAAATCGTTTCCGCTTGTGGGGATGGATTCCCCCCTTAAAAGTTGAATGTGCCATAAGTTCCTCTCATCTTTGTCATACCTATAAGATATCTTTTGTTTATTATTTCTTTTTCCGATCACGCAGAGCCTGTGCATGGGATTTTATATGAGGATAAGCATTTATGGTACGGCGTGTAAACATACTGCCCCAGCTTCGAAGCTGCTCATAACGGCTCTGCAGACCTGCAATACGTTCCTCGATCTGTACTTTTAATTCCTCCTGTGCAGCCTTACGCTCTGCAAGAGGCAGCTCCCCGCCAAAGGCCGCCAGTGCATCCAGACGGGCCTCCAGCCGCTTTCTCAATTCGGTACCCCGTTCCAGCCCATGGTAATTCTCCAAACGCTCCTTAAGCTCCTCTGCGGACTGAAAAAGACGGGTGGACTGCATGTATTCGTAAAGCTCATCAATAACTGCATCCATATTCCGCAGCTTCTCGCCAATCTGCATGGCATTCATAAAGGACATTCCAAAGTCCACTGCATACACCAAAGAAGCCGCCGTTACAAGAACTTTTCCCACAGACACCGAATAGAGCGCCACAATCCGATCCACCATCGGCTGAAATCCATAGAAGAGAATAACGGAAAAAATGCCCCATCCCAGGGATGCTCCCAGACAGATTCTTCCCTGAAAATTGTATTTATTGCAGCTGTAATCCCACCAACTGGCGTGAAAGATATGTTCCATTAAAACTGCTGTAAAATACTCCAGAATCGTAGGGAACAGTACCCCGCCAAGATAGAGCCAAAACAGATTTCCGGAAATGGGCTTCAAGATAAGATAGACACTTACAGCGCCGAGGCCGTAGATGGTACAAACCGGCCCGATCACAAAGCCGCGGTTCACCCATCTTTTTTCCTTTGCCGATACATAACAGCTCTCCCATACCCAGCCAAAAAAGCTGTAAATAAAGAGCCAGTTCAGGATATGGTAAAGATCGACCCCCAGAATCTGCCGCTCCCACATAGAAGCAAACCTCCTTTGTGTTTCGATATTTCAAATGCATGCATCTCTTAACAAGGCACGAGGACACGCACGCAGTGCATGTCCTCCCGTCAACTTATCACATTTTTAATTTCCTGTCAGCAAGACGCGTGCCGCTTACGCACGTATTTGACTTATGCTTTATTCTTCCTCTGCAGAAACTGCATCAATATCTACATCAGCTACATCTTCGTCGTAGTCTTCTTCCTGAACATCCAGCTGTGGCTGAAGGCTCTTCATGCTCAAGCTGATCTTCCGATCTTCCTCATTGAAATCTACAACCATAGCCTCGATCTCCTGACCGATGGAAAGAATGTCTGCCGGCTTCTCCACATGCTCTCTGGAAATCTGAGATACATGAAGAAGTGCATCCACGCCCGGCTCTAACTCTATGAAAGCGCCGAAATCTGTCATTCTAGCCACTCGACCATCCACAATGGTGCCCGGTGCATACTTCACCGCAGCATCCAGCCAAGGATTCTGATCTTCAAACTTAAGGCTTAAAGCAATCTTGGTATCGTTGATATCCTTAATCAGAACGCTGATCTCCTGTCCTACTTTGAATACCTTCTTGGGATTCTCTACGCGCCCCCAGGACATCTCAGAGATATGGAGCAGACCGTCAGCGCCGCCCAAATCTACGAATGCACCGAAATCTGTCACATTCTTAACAACACCGTCTACTACATCACCCACTTGAATGCGCTCAAAGAGGGCTTTCTGCATCTCAGCCTTCTCTGCCATCACCAGCTGCTTGCGGTTGCCGATGATTCTGCCTCTTCTGGGATTGAACTCGGTAATAATGAAGCTGATCTCCTGTCCTTCGTACTTCGCCAGATTTCTCTCGTAGGTATCGGATACCAGGCTGGCAGGGATAAATACTCTGGACTCGTCCACTACAACGCTCAAACCGCCATCCAACGCCTGAGTTACCTTTGCAGTCAAAACTTCTCCATTCTCAAATGCTTCCTTCAAACGCTTGCTTGCTCTCTCAGCAGCCAATCTCTTGTAGGTCAGAAGTACTTGTCCCTCTCCGTCATTTACTTTCAGCACCTTTACTTCCATGGTGTCGCCAACAGATACGCAGGTGGTTAAGTCCATCGGAGTGTTGCTGTATTCGCTCTTGGTAAGAATACCGTCTGACTTGTAGCCTATGTTTAAGATGATCTCATCTTCTTTGACATCAATAACAGTGCCTTCGACAACCTCTCCATTCCGTATTGTTTTTAATGAATCTTCCAGCATTTGTTCAAAACTTAATTCCGACATGTGTTTGAACCTCCTCAATAATTTTCTTTGGGGTGGAAGCCCCTGCGGTAATACCTACGCAACGAATGGATTGCGATGACTTTAAATCCAAATCCTCTAGTTCCTGTATATGGTAAGTATTTTCACATTCCTTTTTACATATTTCAAATAGCTTCTGTGTGTTGGAGCTGTGGCTTCCGCCTATGACGATCATGGCATCTACCCTGGATGCTATCCGCCTGGCTTCGGTCTGACGCTCTTCTGTGGCACTACAGATCGTATTTAAAACAATTATATCATACCCCTTTTTTGAAATAATTTCAACCATATCTTTAAATTTCTTGTAGTTAAATGTCGTTTGAGACACTACACAAAGTTTTCCCTTCGGATCCATTGTAAAGTTTTGGGCTTCTTCTACAGATTCTACCACATAGGAGGGAGTGCGGCACCAGCCCCGGATGCCTTCTACTTCCGGGTGTCTGGCATTGCCTATGATTAGTATATTTCTTCCCAGGGCGCCCTCTTTCTGGACGATGCGGTGGATTTTGCGGACGAACGGGCAGGTGGCATCTACTAGATTAATGCCCTTTTTCTCCAGTAGATCATAGATTTCCTTTCCTACACCATGGGCACGTATAATGACTGTTCCTTCTGTCAGGTTCAAAAGCTCTTCTTTCGATCTTAGTACTTGAACGCCCTGCGCCTCTAGCTCCTGGACTACGGCTTCGTTGTGGACGATGGGGCCGTAGGTGTAGATGGGGGCGGTTCCTTCTTTTATCTGGGTCTGTACTGTGTCTACGGCTCTTTGTACACCGAAGCAGAAGCCGGCGGTTTTGGCTAGTATTACTTCCATGGGGGTCCTTTCTTTGCTATTTGTGTGTTGGATTTTTGTTTGTTTAAGGCGGACGCAGTCAGGAGGCCCTATATCCTCCCTGCTCCGCTTCGCTAACACGCCTTCCGGATATAGGGCCTCCTGACTGCTGGTACTATATATAAGGCGGTATACAAAAGCGAATTGAAAAAGATGGTGTATAATAGGGTGTTTTATACAAAAGGTTGTTGGGGTCGTGGGGGAAGCGGGGGGTTATCTGCGGTAGTTTATGGACAAAGTAGATAGCGCTTCCTCGTGGGTTAAGGGGCAGAGATGGAGATCTGCTTCCTTGAGATTGGGCATTTCCAAAAGGAGACGGCAATCGGAAAAGTTGGTTCCGTATAAGGACAGCTTGCGAAGGTTTTTGCATTTGCTTAAAAAGGTGAAGTCATCTACATAGATGTTTTCTATGATGAGTGTACGCAGACTGGTCATTCTTCCGACTACGGACCAGTCATGGAGATCGTAGTAATAAGGCTCTGGAGGAAAGTATTCGGAGGGCGGACAGATGTAGAGTGTATCGATTCCCTCTTTTCTGCCTCTGGGCTCAAGCTTTAAGGTTTTAATACGTCCCAGATCTTTGGACCAGTCATAGGCGGTTAACGGAAGGCGGTTGAAGTTCTCTTTTATTGCAAAGGCTACAAGGGGATGAATGGCTATGCCGTCCGGTCTGCGGGGGCGATTCATCCCCAAATCTTTCTCCTGATTAGGCGTAAGCAGCAGATGATATGGGTTATATCTTGGCTTTGGGATGGCCTGTACTGCCTGATATAGCTGCTGTGTCAGCTCCCCTCTGTCCGGCTCTCTTCGGTTGGCAGTGATAAGATCATGGTAGTCTCCGCTGACTGCATAAAAATACAGTCGCTCCTGCACGGTGTCCAGACAGCAGCCTGCCTGTTCAAGCCGTATTGGATCAATTCCTCTCTCGGAAAGCACTCTCTCAATCTCTGGCAGCTTGGTATAGCGTTCCTTGCTGTGATATCCATATGCTGCCTCTGAAAGCATACACTTTAAAAAGGCTTCCGTATTATCTGCACATTTTTTAAAGGTAATAAAATCGTCTTCAGTGCTCATATAAATCGGAGGATCAGGCTGGCCATCCAACAGATCTTTAAGGAGATAGCCTGCATTCCATACCCCCTGGTTTTCCGTCCAGATCAACAGATAGTTCGCCGTAACCGTATGCCATTGTTCTTCCGTAAGCTGCCACAAGGTGAAGTATTCATTATCCGCATAGTCATTTTGGCAGCCATTCCTTCGGGCTTCTTCAAATTCTTCTTCCCATTCCTCCAGTGTCTCATGGATTGCCTGGTATGAAGTAAATATTTCCTCCGGCGGACTATTGAGCCCGTTATGCCTGGTATTAATAGCATCCTTGCCATATTCCAGAAGAAATCTGCGGTAGCTTAATGGAAAGGATGCTCCCATCCCCTTCTCCGCTGCTTCAATCTCTGCTTCGCTAAAGCCTTTATGCTCTCCCTCGTAAAAGAAATCCATCAATTCCTGAATACTCAAATCATACTTCAACATACACACAGCCTCACTCTACACCACACCAACTACCACAATCACTACCTACATTCAGCGGAACGGATGATATCTACCTTCACGCTTGTTAGCCTTGCAGGCGGTTGCGTGAAGGTAGATATCATCCGTTCCGCCCCACCCCACTGCGTTCCACTTGTCTATCTTTCCTTCACCAATGCAAGAATCCTCTCCACAACCTCCCGAATAGTCAAATCAGAAGAATCCAAAAGCACCGCATCCTCAGCCTGCCGCAAAGGTGAATGCTCCCTTGTCATATCCTGATGATCACGCTTTGCAATGTCAGCTTCTATAACATCCAGATCACAAACTTCGCCTTTAGCTGTTAACTCATCATACCGCCTCTTCGCTCGGCAAGCCGTAGAAGCCGTCAAATAAACCTTCACATTTGCCTCGGGCAGAACGCAGGTTCCGATATCACGGCCATCCATCACTACATTCTCCCGGCTTGCCAGGATTCTTTGAAGTTCAACCAGCTTCTTTCGTACGTCCGGATTTGCAGAGGATACGGAAGCCATATTCCCCACTTCCTCGGTGCGCAAAAAGGACGTTACATTCTCACCGTCAAGAAGCACCTGCTGAAGTCCGTTTTTGTAGGCAATGGTAATGTCTGCCTTCTGGCTGGCAGCACTGATCTGCTCCGAATCATCTACGGGAATCTCCCTGCGCAGTAAATATAGGGCCATAGCCCGGTACATAGCGCCGGTATCTACATAGATAAAATCAAGCTGCTTGGCAATTTCCTTTGCAATGGTGCTTTTTCCGGCTCCTGCGGGGCCGTCGATGGCGATTTGATAGCTCATAATTTTTGCTCCTGTCTTTCTATATTTATACCTTATCGGACAAAGTCCGCCAGTCCCGAAGGGACATGCATTAATGGGGTACCCGTAGGGTATACTTTCTGCAGAATGTCTTACTCTCTGCAGCAGATACATATTCCTTGTTATATCTGTGCTTTTGCTCAAACGGCATTCCCTGCCGCATAGGCAGTGGACCATGCAATCTGGAGATTAAAGCCTCCGGTAACTGCATCCAGATCCAGTACCTCTCCAATGAAATAAAGGCCGGATACCAACTTGGATTCCATGTTGGAGGGATTGATCTCTTTGACGGACACCCCGCCCCGTGTGATAATGGCTTCTTCAAAACCCCGAAGGCCTGTGACGGTCATTTCCAGATTTTTTATAAGGCGGATGAAACGCTGTCGTTCCTCCTTGGAAATCTCATGAACTTTTTTATCCGGATCGATGCCTCCCAAGGAAATCATTACCGGTGTCAGCTTGGCCGGAAAAAGTCCGGATACTGCGTTTTTGAAAGCTTTGTTTCTATTTTCTGCAAAATCCCGAAGGATTCGCTGATCTAACTGCTCCAAAGTAAGGGCAGGTTTTAGATCGAGGGCAAGAATAAGCTCCTGTTTTGCCGCAAGCTTTCCCACATAGCTGCTGGCTGTGAGAATCAAGGGGCCGCTGACGCCAAAATGAGTAAACAGCATCTCTCCAAATTCCCGATACAATTCTTTTTTTCCCTTTCGAATGTGAATCTCCACATTTTTTAAAGAAAGGCCCTGAAGATCTTTTACAAATGCTTCCCGGATATTAAAGGGAACAAGGGAGGGCTGGCAGGGATTTACTTTATGTCCAAGCTTCTTGGCAAATCGAAAGCCGTCTCCGGTTGAACCGGTACTGGCATAGGACAATCCACCGGTTGCTGTAAAAACGGCGTCTCCCATGATCTCTTTTCCGTCAGACAGACGGATCCCTCTGACCTGGTTTTCTTCTATTAAAATATCCGTAACTTCTGAGTGTAGATGCACTTGAACACCAGATTTTTTCATACAGCGGCGCAGAGCATCCAGCACATCTGCCGCCCGGTCAGAGGCGGGAAATACTCTGCCGCCCCGTTCCGCCTTTAATGCGACGCCTGCTTTCTCAAAAAAGTTCATTACATCCTCATTGGTGAAGCCGTAGAAAGCGCTGTAAAGGAACTTTTCATTGGTGCAGACGCTTGCGAAAAGAGTATCCATATCACAGGCATTGGTCAGGTTACAGCGTCCCTTGCCCGTAATGTAGAGCTTCTTGCCTGTTTTCTCATTTTTCTCAAAGATATGGACTTCATGCCCCTTTTGTGCTGCAAATACAGAGGCCATCATACCGGCGGCTCCGCCGCCGATGATCAGAATTTTGCTCATAATGCTTCTCCTCTTTTGACAAAGTACAGTTTACCATATCTCCGAACATGGTACAAGCATTGATTAAGTACTTAATATTTTGCGTAATATTTTGAAAAATAGGGAAAACCTGAAGTTGCAAAGATCTGCAGAAATAAATCCTTATCCGAAATTGGAATAAGTTGCTGATAATTCCTGTCAAGGACTTAATAGTCAAAAATACTTTGAATCGCATCTGTGATATCAATGATATCCGGATAATGAATGCGGGTCACTTTTTTAAAACCTCGATACCGCAAATCTACCAACCGCATCTGCTCACACATGACGATTCCCTGAACCTCATCTGTCTCAATGGGAATATGTAAAGGATCCAAAAATGTATCCTTTACAATTGGACACAGGATAGCCTGCTCTGTCCTGTTAAAGAAATTTTTACTCGTAACCAGATAATATCCCTTTAATCCTTCTACGGCAATAATATCTCCCTGCTCTATCTCCATATTTCACCACCTTTCCCGACCTTCCGGATCACCCCAGTCAAATTCCTCATAAGGCCCTAATTGACCGCCGAACTCTTTGGCACGTTCTTCCAGGGTGCGGTGCTCTTTTTTTGTCTTTTTCAATACGATACCTCCTTCGATTAATTCTATTTCTAATAAGTCATTATTTTGGATTCCTGCCAAAGCCAGCAATTCCTTAGACAAACGGATTCCCTGGCTGTTTCCCCATGCTTTTACCTGTGCTACCATAGCACACCTCCCGCCTTTGTATATACATAGTATATCCGTGCGGGCATCATTCTGTCAAGTAAAATTCTAACATTTTTATAGTATATCCTGCAGGCATCGTCCGATAAGATATGATTAATAGTCAGATATCTCATATGCCGGATAGGGATGATCCGGATGATAGCCCAATTGCTCTGCCAAAGCAACAGACTCCGGATTCTGGGCATCCCAGCTTGGGTATATGCAACGTTTCAGGCATTCCAAAATAAGTGTGGCTCCGCAGGCTCTTGCCAAGCCCTTTCTTCGATGCTCCATTTGTGTATCAATCTGAATCTCGATCCCTCCTTTATAGGAAGAATAGGAGGAAGCACCGGCAGCCACTTTACTATCTTTTATAACAGCAAATCCCAGACCCAGACTTTCATATTCCGCAAAGCTTTTATATTGCCCCACCAGATCCCGGCTCCATTCCATTTCTTTGCATTGCTCATATAAATCCTGTGTAATTGGTTTAATTTCGTATCCATCGGGCAAATTTACTGCCATTTTATGAAGCTTCTTTTTGTCAAAATTATTTTGCTCCTTTTTTAGCGCATAACGAGTAACTTCCTTTGCTTTCCCTCCCCAGCACTCCCGGATCATCTGGCCCCATTGCTCATTTTGAGGAACCATAATCATAAAATTTTGTTTGCTCTCTTTCGGCTTATATGAAGCAAGAGAGCGGCTTGGCTCTCCGGCCAGAAAGCAGAAATCTCCAAGGATGGCTGCTGCAGAAAGCGGATTCTTTTGGCAATCGCCATAAATATTCCCCATAATTCCCTGAAGACAAGACCAGATTACGGTTTCCTCCCATCCGGCAAACAAAGCGGATGCACGCTCTGGCTTTTGCAAACGTTCTATACATTTTTCCATCCTTGAAAATTCTCCTTTTTAAGTTGCTGTACAATGGTACTAAAGTGATTGTTTCTATTTTATTTCAACAACCTCCCAGGTTTCTGTTCCCTCCAGACAGCGCATGGAGATTCGGTCTCCCGGCTCGTAACGGACGATTCCCACAAAATCAGCCAGACTAATTTCAAAAATATCGTTGGAGTTTTCCAGCATTAAATAATAATAGGTATTGCCTTCAATTACTCCAGGTGTAATCTTGCGGATGACGCCTGTGCGCTCCTTGATGGCGTCCTCATCCGTCTGAGTAATCTGGTTTTCCGCCATTAAAGCCCGATATGCCTTTTCACACTCTGCCACGGTATCTCCAATAGCCACAATCTGATAGCGCTGTATATTGACCATCGCATATTTTTTCACCAAACCTGCGTCATCCTTCAGAGCCAGAAAATAAGTAGGCTCTCCGGAGATATTAAGCAGCAACGGAAAGGCTGCCTGGTATCCTAAGTGCTGCACTTGGCCTTCTGCTGACGACATGGCTGAATACTCTTCTGCTCCGGCGCAGGTATAATATCTGGTTTCCATGGTTCGCTGATTCATCAGTACAAAGCCCACATTGGACTCATCGCCAGATACGGAAGTGACACCTGTATACACCCATACATCATCTTCCATGGCAATGTAGTTATAGCCGTCTGTGGTCTGCAGACAGTCACGCTGTCCTAAAATGCTGTTAAAGAAGCCATTTTTCAGAATTCCGTGATAGTCATAGAGCTGTACCAGAAGATCCGCCGGATAAACACGGTCTACCCATTCCGGCACCTGATCTACATCCATGCTCTGAGTTTCCCCTGTAATGGCGTTGCACAGAACAACCTTTCCAATGGTCTGACCGCCAAACAGTCCCACATTGAACTTCTTAACCGGACAGATCCAGTAGGGGATTCCTTCGTCATCAATCTCAAAGCTGAGCTGATCGAAGATGTAGGTAGGATAGTTAAAACGCAGGTGACGATAAATGTTTCTCCCAAAATACTCAGACATGGAATACCGAATGGGCTGTGTCAGCTTGATACATTCTGTTTCCTGTGTTGCCATATCGATCATGATATAGGCCGGAATGCCGTCTGCCTGATTGGTCAGCCATTTGATGGGACTTGCATAAACAAGCGGCGTTACACGGACTGGCTTTCCCTGATAGTTAATCTGACTGTAGAGGGTGCTGACCTCAAACTGTGACACATATTCCACCATAGTTCCCATTTTCCGATTGCCCAAAAGCTCTGCGGAGGCTTTATCCAGAAGAGGGATCTGGGTATAATCTACAGGCTTGATGTCTTCAGTAAATTCCCGGTTTTCTACTGTCAGGAGCTGCTGGTACTTCTTTGCATTGACAATAGGGGAAGACAGAAGACTTCCGATAAGCAATACCAATACCATAAGGACCAGAAATCCAAAGCCCAATTTGGTAAAAGTAAAGCCCTTTTCTTTTTCATATTCTATTTTTCCGCCTCTTGTAAGACGGATTTTCCGCCATGAGAATAAAAGGACAATGACAGCCCAGCCGCAGATCAGGAACATCCAGGTACCTGTGGAATGGATGTTGAAGGCTGGAATGGTCACATAGTAATAGATACAGGCCGCTAATAGAATCAGGATAATAAGAGGCAGTCTTTTTAAAGATTTTTTCATTGAATTACTTCCTTTCCTTAAATCTGCACATGTTTTTTGTGCATAGGGGATGCCCGGAGGGCGTTCCTTAGATCTGCACATGTTTTTTGTGCATAGGGGATGCCCGGAGGGCGTTCCTTAGATCTGCACACGTTTTTTGTGCATAGGGGGATGCCCGGAGGGCGTTCCTTAGATCCGCACACGTTTTTTGTGCATAAAGGTATACCTGAAGAGCCCTATGCAGGTGAAGTAAATTATTTTACCCCAATTTGTAGGTATAGGGGGTATTGTACTCTGTTTTAGAGAATTTTACAAGAAATTTTATATACTTTATTTACTGCTTGATTTACCTGCTTATTCACATATTTAGTTCCTGCACATACTTGAGTCTTGCAAGCTTTCAGATCTACTTACAGCATTTCTACATTCTGTTTTTTATTACATTTTAAATCAATTTCCCCTTTAACCATTTTCCACGAAAAAGACGAATCAAAAACAAAATCCCCCGAACGCAAAGCTCCATGCACATGGCAATCCACACGCCGGCAAGTCCCAGGCGGGGCGCTAAGAGAAGGGAAAGGGTAATGCGGACACCCCACATGCTCGCAAGATTCATAACACTGGGCACCAAGGTATCTCCCGCTCCCCTTAAGGCTCCTGCCGCAACAATGGATGCCGCAAACATAGGCTCCGCAAATGCCTCAATACGAAGAACCTTTGTACCAAGGACACGAATAGCTTTATCCGGCGTGAGCAAGGAAAACATCCTTGGTGCAGCCAGGTACATCAAGCCTCCTGTGCAGGTCATAATGGCAATACCAAGAATCACGGAAAGACGGGCATAATCTTTGGCCAGCTTCTCTTCTCCTGCCCCTATGCTCTGTCCCACCAGTGTGGTAGCTGCCGCTCCGATTCCGTAGCCGGGCATGTAGCAGAGGCTTTCTGCCGTCACACCAAGAGAATTCGCCGCAACCGCCACCGTTCCAAGGGGTGCTACAATACGTGTCCCTGCAATCTGCGCACCGCATAAAATGGTGTGCTCAAGAGCCAAGGGAAGAGCCAGACGAAAGGAGGTTTTGATACATTTCTTTTCCAAATGCCACGTTCCATGCCGTTCCAACCTTAAGGCCATAGAGCGAAAACAAACGGCATAGAGTATTAAAATTGCCGTAACCAGCTCTGCCAGAGCCGTGCCAAGAGCGGCTCCAGCAACTCCAAGACTTGCTCCCGGTATGGTAAATGCAACTCCATAAAAAGAAATATGCCTGACAGGAAAAATCAGCAGGCTGTTAAAAATCACATCCAACACACACATAAGAATGTTCAATTGGCTGGGGGTACGCATATCGCCGCTGCATTGAAGCATATTGCCTGCCGTGTGGCGGAGCTGAACGGCGGGAAGGGCACAGGCATAGATCAGAAAATAGCGGGAGGAATTTTTACAGACCTCCGGCTCTCCCCCAAGCCAAAGAGGAAGAGAATGACTGATTCCCGCTCCGATCACAGAAAGGCCCACTCCAAACAGGAAGGTACACAAAAGAGCCTGACGTAAAACCTTTCGCACACCCTCCTCCTGTCCGGCGCCAATCAATTGTGCCACCTGCACCGAAAATCCGGCTGCCGAGGCCATGCACAAACCGCCGAAAAGCCAGGTCGTACTGGAAACAAGGCCAATGGCCGCCGTTGCCTTTGCTCCCAGGCTTCCCGCCATGGCTGCGTCAATATATTGCATAATAATGGAGCTGATTTGAGCAAGTATGGCCGGAATGCTAAGCCGAATAACCCGCCCCAGGCATTCCTTTTGAACAGTAAAATTCTTCAATGTCTTAACTCCGTTTTTCATAAAAGTCTTCTTAAAGTAACCAGCGTTTTTACTAAACTCCAAAACGTATTACAAACAGAACACCTATTCTTTGCAGGAATAAAGCCGTCTACTTTCTGCATGCAAACGGCTTTATCTCATAATTCCACACCTGATTTTCCAACCTGCAAGCTTTTGGCAGCCGCAAATGTCAGGCTTTCTTCTTTTCAAAGAAATGATCAATCTCTTTCTTAATCTCCGCCGGTTTTGAATTCTTCAGAAGATAGCCTGCCGGTTTTAAGGGCATTACCTTTATCATGCTCTCCGGATCACGTCTTCCGGTCAGGAAAATAACAGGAATATCTTCAAATTCCTTTTCAGAACGAAGCATCTCTAAGGTCTGCCGTCCATCACAAACCGGCATCTCATAGTCCAGCAAAATCAGATCGGGCCGATTCAAGGTAATGGCTCGAATTGCGGCCACTCCGGATTCGACTGATGCAATCTCATAATCTTCTCCCAAAAGGTTTTTCATACCCTCTCGAATGGTCATGGAATCGTCAACGATAAGTATCTTAGGCTTTAAAGCTTCCTCCTCAGCCTGTTCCTCCCGCTTCATCAGATACTTCTCTACTTCTTCCATAGCATTCTCTTTTTCAATGGGAGTACCCACCCCCTTCTCTAAGAGATGAGGCGCAATCACACAGTAGGCAAAGTAGCCTGAGCCTGTATCGAACAGCAAGCTGGCCTGTACCTTTTCCTTGTCAAATATTCTTTGAAGCTCTTCATAGGAAAGAAGATTCTCTTCCTTCAGCTTATAGCCTTCCATATCCGGAAAATGCTCCATAGTACGGGCCACAAACTGCCGGGATGTATACCTGGCCGCATGTATGATCTTGGTATCCAGCTTATTCGTCTGAATTCCCATAATCTTTCCAACGGTGTTAATTAACAGCTTTTCCTCAAATACCAGGATAACCTCCTGCCGTTTTTCATCCTCATTCGTCCCATAAACCAGGCGGTAATAGACTCCTTTTCCGAATTTTTCTCCCCTATAGGCGCTGCTGATCATCCGGGATTCCAGATGGAACATATCAAATACAAGCTGAACGATCACCTTTTTCAGGGTGTCCAGCTCTTCTCCCGGCAGTACCTTTTCCCAGTCGCTTGTGCGTTCGCCCGTAATGGCCTGATCTTCTGTCAGGGTATGCCCAATCAGCCACCCGGCACAAACTCCCAGAAAATGATCTATCGCATCCTGGGAGTAATTTGTCTGTTCCAGCTCCTGTTCCAGGGCCGGAAGCGTATTTTCTCGAAATTCCCTGTGTATCAGCTTGTGTTGTCCAATTCCTTCATACCCAATTGATATCATGTATGCTTCTTCATCTGCAAAGTGCTTTACCGCATGTCCCTTAAAAAACTTAATTCCCTCCTGACACGCCCACTGGCTGTTCTTGTCTTCTTCTTTCATAGCAAATAACTTGTTGATAATTTTAAAAAGCCTCTGGTGTTCCTTGTCGATATTGTCTACTCCAATATTAAACTCTTCTCGCCATACAAATCGGGTGTCCATATTAATATCCTCCTCTGCCATAAACAAATTTATACACTTTTTAAAGCTTTTTCGAAGTCTTATTATTACTATTCTGACTGTTCAGTATCTTCCCGGCCGCACGGCAAAATCTATTTCTTACGTTTCTGATTGCAAGTGCTTCGAACCGTACTGAATAGTTACTAATATTATACAATA
Organism: Candidatus Merdisoma sp. JLR.KK006; assembly: GCF_036941035.1. Taxonomy (NCBI): domain Bacteria; kingdom Bacillati; phylum Bacillota; class Clostridia; order Lachnospirales; family Lachnospiraceae; genus Candidatus Merdisoma; species Candidatus Merdisoma sp. JLR.KK006. The sequence goes on from NZ_JAYMNS010000005.1 coordinate 74,690, forward strand.
TAGTCTCCGGATTGTGCAATTTCAACTGTAAGCAGAATATTGCAGTTTCCAAGAAATGAGAAAATTTTTAAAGAACGTTTCCTGTGTGGGAAAACTTTTATTCTGTCAAATCATAGCTTTCCATAATCATCCTTTCAATTTCTTTTTTTGGCACCGTTCCATCCAGGATAATGGAATTCCAGTGCTTTTTGTTCAGGTGATAGGCAGGGACTACGGAAGGAAAGGTCTCTCTCCAGAGATCCCGCCACTGGGGATCGCATTTGACATTGATCCAGACATGACCATTTCGGTTGAAGATCCATGCAAATACCTTGTGATTGCTTTTATGCCGGATAACGCACCAGTTGGGATCGTGAAAGGGATAGTCCTCATAAGCGCCTTTCAATGTCAGACAATAGGCGATTGCTTCTTTTCTGTCTGTCATAATTCACTCCTGCTCTATATGAAGAATTCCACCGGTTTATATTGATCCAGCCCCTGCACATTTGCGGAATGATAGAATTCTTCAAAGATATCCAAACATTCTTCTTCCAGGCAGACCTTTTCTACAAGCCTGGTATGCTCTCCTTCTTCAATTCCTGCCTGAACAATGATCCCTTCTTTTCCCTGACATGCCTGTATATAGCGGATATTGTGACGGGCATCCGCCGTGGTCAGCGTCACAAATTCATCCTCATCACCAAACATATCCAGGATACAGTCCTCCGCATCCTCCCATGAATCTACCGTCTCATCCTTCTCCTGAGTTCGTACGTTCCATGGTACGGTGCAGACTGTTTTTCCAAAAAGTACATCTGTTGTTGTTTTCTTTTCTTTTTTCTTAAACATGGCATCTCCCCTCTCTGATAAATGCAATCTGTCTTGTCTTCTATTATATTTCATAATTTTGGTAATGGCAAGTCATGAAAAGGGACGAAATGAAGCTGCCGCAAAATAAGCCGGATGACTTGTTTTGCGGCAGCTCTAAGGCGAATGATTTGTAACTGTCCCGTACCTATAGAGTTCCAATTATTTCATAGAACTTACGATTTCTTTCATGGTTTCCGGCGGGATGCGTCCCTCTAAGGTATAGCGGATGCCCTCTGCTGCAAATATCATCAGCGTCTGAGGTGTGTATCCCTCCGGCAAGGCTGTCTGTTCCTCCGCTATGGTATCCCTAAGAACATTCACCGTATATCCCTGTTGGGAGGTAAAGGTTTCCACATATTTATAGCAGCCCATGTATTCCGTATCCAGTTCCTGCTGTGAGGGATCGGATATGATTTCGATCTTTAAATCCACGGGGGTTTTATAGACAGCTCCCTGGGTCCAAACATACCATTCATCATTTCCTTCTCTGGTATTGTCAATAGGCTCCCCTTTCCATTCTCGGATGTCTGTCACATCCCCCAGTATATATTCCTGAATATCAATTACATGGTAGCCCTCGCCAAGCTTTCTGTAAGATATCTTTGCAAAGGGATTCTCTGATGCAAGATCCGTATCCAGAAGCTTGATTCCCAACTCCTCTTCCAGCTCCCTAAAGGAGACATAGGTTTTTTCCACATCCCCGTATTCTGTCACGGTGCCCTCAACCGGATTAACGGCTGTAATCTCCATGGGATCCAAATCAGGAATTGCCTCCTGGTTCACCCGGATTTTGGAATACAGCAGGGAGCCTGCCGCAAATGCTGCAGTTCCGAACAGCAGAATACATAAAACCGCCGTAAGTACTCCGTATCGGATTCTATAGCCGTGTCCCGAAAAGGTCCCCCCCGGTTTTTTACTATTTTCTATCCGTTTCACAAAATCAGGAGATAATTTCATGTCACTTAACCCGCTGTCAATGCATTTTTTAATATCATTCATAAAAGTAGTCCTCCTTTAATTCCTGCTTTAACTGCTCTCTGGCTCTTTTCAGCCGTACCTTAACCGTGGATTCCTTTTTATTCAGCAGTCCTGCTATCTCCTTTATGGAAAGCTCCTGATAATAGAATAAAAGTACGGCTTCTCTGTATTTGGGCCTTAAATTGCCGATGGCTGTAAGCAGCTGTTCCCGATCTATGACGCCGTCATAATCCTCCGTATAGGAAAGTATGGGAAATTCCTCTTCCTTTTTTACGGAAAACCATCTGGTGCGCATCTGATTTTTACAGAGATTGACCGCAATCCGGGTTATCCATGTTTTGACGGATGATTGCTGCCGGAAACTGTCATAATTGTTGTACACTTGTAGAAATGTCTCCTGCACAACATCCTCGGCCAGATGGTAATCTTTCAGGTAGATGTAGCACATGCGCAGTATGCTGTCTCCATATTCCTTGATTAATTCTGATATTACTTTTTCTGCCGGCATCTGTCTTTCCTCCTTTCTGAAGATTAGACACGGGAAAGGGCGGACAGGTTACATTTTTTGCTGTAAATACCAGATTCGTCAGAGCACAATATCCTTTTATCACAAATCATGCTCCCATGGGCAGGGTAATAAAGGGGATAGGATGGAGTGTTTTTATATTCTTGAATCTCATTATATAGTATTAAAAACTAAATTTTATAGTTTTCAATACTATTAATTATAATCTTTTTTGACAAAATAATTGCATTTTTTGTTTAAATGTAGTATTCTGTATAACAACAAGCTTTGACGCCCCTTTTTGCAACAGTCAAAGCATCATCTTTTACATAAAGAAGGTTTTTAATATGACAGAAACATTTCATATTATCAGTGACGGATCCTGCGATCTGCCTCCTAAGCTGGCACAGGAAAAAAACATAACCATAGTGCCTTTTTATGTGTCCTTTGATGATGAGCATTATCTTAAGGAAAATGTAGAGATTGATATCCGAGACTTCTATCAGCAGATGGTTGATAAAAAAGGCGTGTATCCCAAATCCTCCATGCCATCGATCCAAGATTATGAAGAAGCATTCCTGCCTTTTGTGAAAGCGGGGATTCCCGTAATCTGCATCTGCATTACCACAAAATTCAGCGGCTCCATGCAATCTGCCCTCAATGCCCGTGAACTTCTGCTGGAGACATATCCCAGCGCTGAAATCACCGTCATTGATGCAACTGTCAACACGGTTTTGCAGGGACAATATGTATTGGAAGCGGCGCAATTGCGTGATCACGGCTTCAGCTATTCCGATGCGGCGGCCCGCTTGGAAGAGATTAAGAGTACCGGAAGAATCTTCTTTACCGTTGGAAATATGGAATATTTAAAGCACGGCGGCCGGATTGGAAAGGTGGCTTCTCTTGCGGGAAGCGTTCTGGACATTCGCCCGGTGATCACGCTGAAGCAGGGAGAAATCTTCCCCTCTGGTATGGACAGGGGACGTAAGCGCACGGCCTGGAAAGCCCTGCAGCTTCTTTTGGCATACCTGCGTGAAAGTCCTCTGGGAATCGAATGCTACAGCCTTGCGGTTGGATATGGCTATGACCGGGAGGAAGGCTTGTCCTTCCGTAATCAGGCGCTGACTGTATTACAAAAAGAAGGGTATTCCATCAAGGAACTGCCCGTCTATCAGATCGGGGCTACCATCGGCGTACATACCGGGCCTTATCCCCTGGGATTTGGGGTTATTGAAAAAGGGATTCATTAAATGAACTATGGCTCTGCTGTGCATATCGGCAGGTATTTTTCCTGCTTCTGCTGGTGATTGCGTTCCCCCTGATTTGGGAGATTGACAGTGTTCTGTGGGCGAACTCCATTTCTGAAGGACTGTCCGGTTTTTTGGCACTGGTGCTTGTCAGACGGGAGCAGAAGGTATCTCATAGGAACAGGACGGTTTTTAAAGCTTCTTTTTCTACAGGTAAGGTTTTATACTTAATTCCGTCTGTTCCCCTACCTTCCTGCTTACCAGTTCAAATAAATTTTCCTTTGTTGCAAACAAGTTCTTCGGATTTCTTCCTATAATCAGGTACTGGTTCTTACCATCCAGAGAAATATATTTCCTTATATCATTATCCAACAATATATCGGCATTATCAATAACAATTAGCTTATTATCTGCCTCACTTATTATCTTCTTAATATCTTTCTGATAATCAAGATAATTGAAGCAAAGAATGTTTGGATTAAATGCCATACATTCTTTTATAAACGAAAAGCTTGCTGTCTTTCCGGTTCCCGAATCCCCAGTCAGAATTGTGATGTTATTTGAAAACGTAAAATTAACAATAAATGAAGTATGAATCGTTGAAAAATGATCCATCACAGCAGGTTTACTTTGCATCGCACCACCACTCCTTTAATTCTTCATAATCTGAAATTTGTCGCTCTCCTTTGCTTGTTCGAACTGTCACTTTTTCCATGTTAAAGGGGATCAATGCATAGTCACTATATACAAAGCCATTTTCCAGTCCATATAATATTTCCAATGCGTTACTGCCGCATTCTTTCAGACAGAACACCTTATCAGGATAATACAATACATTTAATACGGTTTTGCAGCCTGCCGAAAGCTGATCAATATTCAAAACAACATCATCAAATCTTGACTGAATTCTATATTTGCCAAGAAACTTGGAAGCATCAATTTTTTCAATAATCCCACTTGCTCTTTCGTCCAGCACGGCAGCCGTATTTTGATTAAAAAACAGATCATTTAACTCTACATATTCTTTATTCTGAGGTATATCCTTCTTGGCTTTAAAAATTGTAATCACCTTGACACCTCCAATCCAACCCCTGCAAGCTGTTCTTTAAGGGATGTTCCTTCATAAAGCTTTTTCATTTTATCAAATAAAAGCAGCCTTCCATCATCTAAGCCACAGATATCGTTTTCCATGCGATTCTTCCATTCACAGCAAGATTTTACCCAACAGTCGCCAATTGTACTTTTTGAAACTTCAAACCCTGTATTTCTTGTCAAATCAAATAACAGTTTTGTTGCTAACTGCTCAATATTGTGCTCTTCTATATTTTTATCATATTCCATTATTTCCTGAATATCTTTATAGCTCCATTCGCCGGAGGTAATGGAATTTACCAGTTTTTCTCTTGCGGCTATGGAATCGGATCTCTTTACCAGAAATTCATCATCTGGTGCATAAATCCATGTTATCAGATCTCTGAACTCCAACAAAATATATTCAAAGCATACGATATCCACTATAACAACATTATCCTTTTCATCTGCATAATGCTTTAATAATTTTAGTTCCATTACAGCTTGAAGATTGTCAAAGGAATTATCAAAAATGATTACATATTTATTTTCAATATCCTTTAGATTTTTTACCGCTTTAACCAATTCACTGCTATTCTTTTTACTTTCAACTACAATCTCCGGACGAAGCTGATTTATGAAGGATTTCCAGAATGTATAGGCTGACTTACCTTTGCAATCTTCTATCCATAAAAACGTCTTGGATACCATCCGTTTACCTGCTTTCCTTAATTATACATAAATTAATTCATTTAATATTTTTACCACTTCCGGTTTCGGCATTTTTTATTTCCCTGTCTAATCGGCTGACCGTTATGATGTTCATCATAACTTTCCGCATCCGATCGGATAAATAAATTCGCCAAATTAAGCAAAAGCAAAATGATACACCTCCATGCATCTTGTTGCATTATTATACATCATTCTTTCGTAGGTACGCAATTCTAAAAAGCCTAACTATAGCCCCAACACCTCCATCCACTCCCCAGGCAGGGCAAACCACTCCAAATCATCATTCTGGCAGTAAGCCGCCCCCTGCTCCAGTGAATAGCAGCAATGAATCTCATACTGCAAAAACGGATAATCCGCATGATGCAGTATGAGCTTGCAGCCTGTCCGTCCCCTTGGGGGAAGCTCCGCCGCCTGTTCGGAGCTGCTGCCGTAAGCATTCACCAAGGCGGCAATCAGATCCGGATCATCCGTTTGTTTCGATTCCATATCATCATTATTCCAAACGACTGTTATGCAGGAAACCATTTCTGCCGTAGGCGGCCCAAGAGATACATCCTCACGCAGCCAAAGCCGCACATAAGTTCCTCCAAAATAAAAATTATGGGGCGATGTATAGAGAACCTTAAGCTCATCATCACCTGCAGCAGCATAGATATCGAATTCACTGCTGGAATCCTCTTCGCCGCAAATGCCAATCTGCTGGCCAAGCCCGTAAGCCAGTGTCCATACATCACCGCCATTGTAGTACATGGCACGCTCGTTGTCATTCCAATCTCTTCGGTACAGAACACCGTCAATGGTAAGAATCTCCGTATTATCTGCCAATGTTTCCATCCGATAAAAGGGATACTCGGCTTTTTGCCTGCACCCGGACAGAAAACATGTACACAGAAAAATTATAACAATGCGAATTGCCGTTTTCCTTTTCATTCCGGTTCCTCATATCTCATTTCATTTGTTTTCTATCTCATGGATCCGTCCGGTGCCGGCGGCTGCCCCGCATATCAAATGTACCAAACCGGTATCTGAAAAATATTTTCCCTAAGCACTCCAACATCCGGGCAATTACATATAACCGCCCCCATTCCCCTCTTTTTCCCAGGGATTTGATCCAATATGGCAAATGCGGATGTCATAACCGCCTTTGCCTGTGTATTTTTCTTAATCTCAATAGGATATAAGATTCCGTTTTCTTCAATAATCAGATCGATTTCCGCTTCTAATTCCAGTATTTCTCCATCCTCTTTCACTTTTTTCTTATCACGCCCACGATAATAAGATACAAAATAGCGGTAGTCCAGCCCTTCGTTGGCGAATGATTTTAAAATCTCGGACACAGCAAATGTTTCAAATACAGGCCCGCTCATTGCCCCATAAGCAAGATTTTCCGGTGTCAGCCACCTGGTAAGGTAGCAGACCAGTCCCGTATCCCTGAAATAAAGCTTTGGTGATTTGATTGCTCTTTTTAATACGTTAGAAGTATAGGGTTCTAGCAAATATACAATTCCGGATGCCTCCAGAATAGATATCCATTTTTTTACTGTCCCTACATCCTTTCCAATCTCGGATGCTATGGCTGAATAATTCAATATCTCCCCGGTTCTCGCAGCCGCCGCAATCATAAATTGCCGGAAAGTGCTTAAATCCTGCACTGCCGCCAGTTCTCGCACATCTCTCTCTATATAAGTCTTTACATAATCCGCATAGAAAGCACTCCACTCTTTAGCTCCATCCTGCAGTTCCGGATATCCGCCCATATGGATAATTTCCCAGATATTCTCCGGCTTTCGCAATGCTTTTCTTCTTTCTGTCACATATTCCGGTGTAGGAAGAAAATGTCTGTTAAATGCATCACCCATACACTCACGCATGGACAAACCGGAAAGCTCCATGATCCCAATACGCCCGGACAAAGATTCCGATATATTCCGCATCAAATGAAAGGGCTGTGAACCGGACAGGCAAAATAATCCCTTTTCCTCACTATTATCACATTTAATCTTAATATAACGAAACAGCTCTTTCGCTCTCTGCACCTCGTCAATGGTGACAGGCGGAGCATTGAGTGTCAAAAACATATCCCCTGCTTCCCTTGCCTGCTGCTCCAGAAAAGGATCATCCAGGGATACATATTTTCTGTCAGGAAATACTTTTTTCAGCAGCGTAGACTTTCCTACCTGACGTGCACCTGTTACCAGGATTGCTTTATATGCTTTTTCATACTTGCGTAATCTGTCTTCCAGGGCCCTTGAAATATAATCCATATCCTGTCTTCTCCTTACCTTAGTCTGCACATGTTTTTTGTACATAGAGGGATGCCCGCAGGGTGTTTCCGCCTAATATTTATGGCAAATTTGGAATCTGATTCTAAATTTGCCATAATCATATCATAGGATATGCATTTTTTCAATGTTTATTCCGAATTTTACAGGAAAATTAAAATTCCCAAATGAAAGGGACGGGTATTTTCCAACCTGAAACTGCCTAAAAGCTGTGCCCTCCGCCGCCTCCCGAATGGCCACCGCCACCACCGCCGTGCCCTCCGCCGCCGTGGCTTCCTCCACCGCTTCCGCCGCCTCCGCTGGAAATGGGATCGTAAATCTTCGTCTGATAAGCATAATCTGCTTTCAGATTTGAATAGCTGAATTTTCTGTTCATATTTTCCAAAACAGTTTTTCTCCTGGGCTTATGCAGTCTGGTAAAGCAGATTATCAGTCCAAAATTGGCCAGCATTGCAAGAATCATGGCCAAAAGAGCATTGCTGATGTATTTCATAGGCTGAGCAATCTTCTGCCCCTCCAGCAATGCATAGATTTCTTCAAAAGCCTCCTTTGCGCAGCCATAGTAATCCTCTCTTGAGGCATAGCGGTACACATTATCCGTTATGGTATTGGCATAGGACTTGGTAATCACCTTGTAAACGGCCCCGTCACTGTGAATCCAGATATTGCGGTTATCCATGTCAATTACAAATATTGTGCCGCTGTCCGTGCCGAATTGCTCCATGTAGCAGCTTCTGGCAAAGCTTTCCGTAGAACGGGCATTTTCTTTTGTAGTTACAAATGCCGCATTTCCATAGGAAGTGATTTCCTCCATAGCCTTTGCAAGCTCCATTTCCTGTTCCTTGGTAAGAAGCTCCGCTCTGTCCTCCATCCAAACCCGGTAGCCTGTGTCCGGGTTCCGGTACACTTCGGATGTGCTGTCATTCTCATCTCTTTGGGATTCATATTCCATATCCTTTTTGGGACTTTCCTGTGCAAAGCACTTAAGGTTTCCTGCCGGCAGCACCCCTGCCCAAAGCACAAGCACGCTCAATAACATGCACAGGACACGGCTTCGTCCCTTTCTTACCCATTTCCGAATAGATTTACGCATGCTCGTCACCTCCCCGCCGGTTTAATTGCGGCAGTTTTCGAGTAGTCAGCAGATTGTGCTGTCTGATGATATCCATAATAGCCCAGAACACCATACCCATACATACAAATGCGCCTATGTAATAAAACCAGTCGGAAACGGGATTCACCAGCAGTATGATTACGGCCAGAGCAATTCCTCCAAGGGGCTTCACCAAAACCAGCCTTTTTTCCTTAAAATGTCCGCCTCCCAAGGACTTCTTATCCGAACTGCGTCCCCTGCGCCGGGAGGATCGTCCTTTGACAAAATTACTTAGAATTATCAGCAATATTATAAAATAAAACATTGTACTGCTGCTTCCTATCATCCCAATACCTGCCAATACGTCCGCCAGCCGGGCAAATCCCACAAAAAGCCAGCTCATCAGATAAACTCCCAGTACAGCCCAAAGTATTCTTCCTATTCCGTTATTCCAAAGCCCCGGGTTCTTCTTTTTCCTGTTCCATTTCCACTGTGTATTCCTTGCCCTAAATTCTCTTGTGGAAGCCAGCCCCTTGTCATCCTCCCCCGACTCTCTTGCCAGAATATGGTTCATCTGTCCATTGGAAATCAGAACGCACAGGAATGCAAGCACTGCCGCAATCAGCAGAAGCGCCCCGGGTGTAATGGTGAAAGAGAGATTGAGCAGGAAAAACAGCGGAACTGCCAGAAGAAAAGAGCCTGCCAGATACTTTTTCCCATCCACCGGCAGATCTGCGGCCGCCTTTCCCGTCTGGCCGTTTACCACTGCATAGCTGACCCGATCTTTGTTCCGGTAGGACAAAAACCAAACCGGAAGCATGGCAAGCCTGGCTGTCTTCTTGTCAGGGCGAAGAGCATTTTCAATAATGTACTCATCACCCGGCCGCCCAACGCCGCACTTACCACATACCGGTTCCCGAAGAAGACGCTCACAGGCATCCTGAATCACAAATTTTTCCGCATCAGACATATAGACAAATTTATCCACATCGCTGGTATCTGCATAGAAGCCGCTCAGAAAAGAAGGTGTAAAGCTCTTCTCCTGCCGCAGATCAAAAGGTGCTATGGCATTGCTGAGACTGTCCGAAAAGGCGGAGGAGGCATCGTAGGCCAGCCCCTTATAATCTTCCTCCACATCACAGTCCAGCTGATAATGATCCGTAAGCAGGTAATCGCCCTTTCTGTGTGTTTTCTTTCCCAAAAAACTAATATGTTCCTTTTTTTCAAAGGAATACACCCAATAGGGCATATAAATTCCCCGGAATTTTTCAATCAGCGTCTCGTCTTTTAACTCTTTCGGGGCAAAGATGGCCCGGCGCAGCAGCTTCCCATAGGCGGCTCTGCAATCCTCTTTTGTCTTAGTAAAGGGGATAATGCATTCCGGCTGCCGCTCTCTGCTGATACGGCTGTCCAAAATAGCAGTCGCTCCGCAGAAGCTGCAGAAGGTGGCTGCTGTCGTATCCTCGCTTATAAGCTCACTGCCGCACTGTGGGCAGGTAAAAACCGTCACCTTATACTCCCCGGATGCCCCTTTTCCCTCTTCCGCATCCTTTTCCTGATAAAAACCGTAGGGATCCATCTGCGTATCACAATATTCACAATGCAGCTTCTGCCGGGCAATATCAAACTTCAGATTCCCGGCACAATTGGGACATTTGTACATCATACTCTCCTTTTGGGGCATCATCCTTGTTACAAAACAACGCTCTTTCACCCTTGGCTCAACAACTTGTCATCTTACTTCCTATCTGGCCTTTAACTTATAGGTGCAAATTTTTTCGGAATGATACCCTGCTGCATATTATTATAAATAGATTGCAAAGGATCTTCAACCCTTTCTATTTTATCGTTAAAGGGTCCACTGCTTCCCCATCCACTATTACCGAAAAGGACAGATTAGGCCCTGCTGCCATTCCCGTCTGGCCAAGCGCTGCGATCACCTGCCCCTGATGGATTTCATCGCTTTCGGATACCTTGATGTCTTTTAGATGGCCATACTTAACAGATACACCTTCTCCCAAATCTACTACAATCACATTTCCGTAAGCTGCGTCAAATGCCACCTCTCTAACTGTTCCATCCGCAACTGAATAAATATTATCTCCGGCTGCTCCTGCAATGTTAATGTGATCCGAATAAGCTCCATTTTCCTGTCTTCCGTAAACAGCGGATATATTTCGGCTGACTGTGGGCCAGATCCAGTCAGAATCAATCAAATCTCCGGTGCGATACTGCGGCTCCTGTGATTGTTCTTCCTCTGATTTTTCCTCCATTGCCTGAACCAGCCGGTTCTGAACCTCTTCTGTTTTTTCCAGTTTAAAATCAAAGGAGCACATCCAGTCCTGTCCGAATGCAAAATTATTGTTGGTCAGGACAAAATAGTACCAGTCTCCCTCCTGCAATGCATTTTCCATTGCTCTATAGTCATAGCCTTCTGATAAATCAATAGAGACGATTCCCTGTGAATGCGGGGCGATTGGTGTGTGGGTTATCCATATCTTTTCCGGGTCGCCCTCCACCTCATCCCCGGTTGACCACTGCATAACCTTTACCTTGTCCTGCAGCTTTAACACCCGATCAGAGGAATTTGTAATAACAATATCAAACCTGCCCTTTCCCTGATATGCACACGCAAAGCCGATTTTATCGCCATTCAAGTCCGACAGCTTCACCCAGGCAAAGGCTGACAGGGTTATAAAGCATAGCAGGCAGGCGGTCAGAAATGCCATCCGGCTGATTTTACAGCCTGCGGTTTTCTGCATAGAAGTCTTGTTTGCAGTGAAAACCACTCCTGTTTTGTTTTGAACGATTGTCCGTATGTTTTTCAGATTTTTCCTGGTATATTTTTCCATATAGTTACTTCCTTTCTCACCGTTCCATCATTTTTTTCAGCTTTTGCCGCACATAGTACAGGCGGTTTTCCACCTGTTTCCTGGGCATGTCCAGTGCAACTGCAATCTCCGCCGGTTTCTGCTCATAGTAGTACCGCCTTATGATCAAATCCCTGTCTCTTCCTCCCAGCTCGCCTATGCAGGACAATAATTTTTCTTTTTCCTCATCAATGACAGGCGCCTGGGCGTATCCTAAGCTCTCGGCTACAATTTCTTCTATGGGCAGCTCCCGTTTTCTGATTATCTGGCGATACCGGTCAATCGCTTTCGACCTTGCAATTATGGAAAGCCAGGAAGCAAGCTTTGCCTGATTGGGATCGTATTTTTCGGGATGTTGCCACAGATAAATGAATACATCTGCGATACACTCCTCCACATCCTGAACGGAAGCCGCATTGATCAGGATGGAGGCAGCAATCCGCCAGAGAAGCTTCGAATACTTTTGCAGAACAAATGCAAGCATCTGCTCATCCTGGTTGATGATTGCTGTGATTATTTTCTTGTCGTTCAATATTGGTACCTCTTTCTCTAACCGTATGTCTTTTTTGGTACATTTCACTGATCAGTCATATATAGTACGAGTGAAAAACTGAAAACACTTAATTTTTTGATTTGTATATAAAAGAAAAGCCGTAGATTTTACTCCACGGCTAATGACTTAAAAGATAAAGAGCACCAGTTATTTTTGCATGCCTCTTTCATGTAAACATATGTTCTTTTCTGCACTAATTCTATAATTTTAAATAATCTTCTGGTAAAATTGCTTTCACATCTGACATTTTATAATCATTTATGTTTCTTGTGACAATATATTCTGCTCCGTATGCTCTTGCACACTCCATTTGCAAACAATCGTCAAAGTCAGAAAACTGAATCCTATTTACCATATTTTTCTTCCCTATAAGAAGCTAATTCCTCGTCATAATCAGCAACCGTTCCTTTCTTACGCAATTGCTCTAATCTTGCAAATGCTTCTTTCCTTTCTGAGCGATTATCATTATATAAACCATTAACCCCTTGTATAATCTGTAAAATAAATCCTACTTTATCTTCCGGTAGCTTTTCCATTTCTTTTATTGCAGTTTGCCGCAAAGCTGTCATCAGCAATACCTCCTATCATTATTCCATATTTATTTCTTTCGTATATTGAATAAATTCACATCCAAGATTCATTTTTTCACTTGTCAAATGTTGTTATTAATTATAACATTTTTTTAATCCTTAAACAATCATAACATTCTAGGCGGATAGCGTAAGTTATTATAAAATAACATTAAAAAATTTATTGCAAATCCAAAAACTGTCATTCATCTGTCACTTATTCCTGCTATAATGGAAATCAGCTACTATAGGGTAGCACTTACTGCCATCAGGAATCAGAAAGGCGGAAACTAACATTGTTTGAATTATATTATATTGAAGATGATCCAAGTATTGCACAGGCCGTAAAAGAATATCTGGGGCAAAAAGGCTTTCAAGTAACCATATATACTACCCTTGCGAAGGCAAGGCAGGCTTTGAACGCTCATGTGCCAGCGCTTGTACTGTTGGACTGGAATATGCCGGACGGCCGTGGAGACAGCCTGTGCCAGTGGATTCGCAGCAACTGGAAAGAACTGCCCGTTATCTTCCTTACGGTTCGGGACGATTCTCATGATATTGTTTCCGGCTTTCAAAACGGTGCGGATGATTACGTGGTAAAGCCCTTTGAGCTGGAGGTGCTGTATTCCCGAATCCTGGCCCTCCTTCGCAGAACCGGAAATGTGTCAAAGCAGTACCTTTCCTGTGATGGAATCTCCATTGATCGAAACCGCAGAGCTGTTTTCTGCGGTTCCGAGGAAATCGGGTTGAGCGGAGCGGAATACCAGCTGCTTTTGTATCTGCTTCAAAACAAGGGGAAAACTGTTACCAGAGAGAAAATTTTGGAGCAGGTATGGGATGTAAATGGAAATTATGTAAACAACAACACCTTGACTGTCACCATGAAACGCCTGCGGGACAAGCTGCATCAGCCTGCCTGCCTGAAAACAGTTCGAAGTGTAGGATACCGTATGGAGGATTCGATGTGAACGGACGAAAAAATATAGCAGTTACTTTGGGATTTGCACTGTCTTTAAGTCTTCTTGCTTCTGCGTTAACGGTTTTTATGGTCTCTCACTATTACAGCCGCCTTCAATTTAACCTGTTAAATTCCGTATGCAGAGAGATTCTGGAACAGGAGCCGGAAACCAAAGGACTTATTCTTGCCGCACTAAAGGAATATATGACGGAGGGTGACAGCGGCACAATGAACCCTGATATCCTGTCTTCATTTGGATACCGCATCTCGGATTTCACAGCTCTGTCCATAGGAACCGGCATCCTGTTTGCCGTGGCTGGCTTTCTTTTTGGGGCCCTGCTTCTTTGCCTTACCTTTTTGTATCGAAATAAAAAAGAGAGCTTACGCATTCAGGCTCTGACCAATTATCTGGAGCAGGTCAATATGGGAAAGGCTGTCATTCTCTCTGCCTCCGGTGAAGATGATTTTTCCAAATTGGAGGACGAGATCTACAAAACCGTAACCTTTCTCTATCAGACAAAGGATGCTGCGGTACAAGCAAAAAATCATTTTGCGGAAAATCTGTCCAATATTGCCCACCAGATCAAGACGCCAATCACAGCCATTTCCTTATCTGTTCAGATGATGAAACGGGACTGCGGCGGAAATTATCCGGGACAGGTGGAAAAACAGCTTTTGCGGCTTACCCATCTGGAAGAAGCTCTGCTTGTTTTGTCCCGGCTGGATGCTGGAACCTTGCTGCTTAAGCAAGATGAGACTGATGTTTTTACCATGCTTGTACTTGCCGCTGATAACCTGCAGGAGTTGCTGACGGAATCCGGCACGGTTATGGATATCCCGGAATTGGGCGAGATGGCAGTCACCGTAGATATGGACTGGACAATGGAAGCTATTATAAATCTGATGAAAAACTGCATGGAGCATAACAAAGGAGGTACCGTCCACTGCTCCTATGCACAGAATCCGCTATACACGGAAATCCTTATCTGGGATGAAGGAAACGGATTTGCCCGTGAAGATCTTCCCCATCTTTTTAAGCGGTTCTATCGGGGGCAGAATGCAGGCGAGGGCGGCATCGGGATCGGGCTTGCCTTGTCCAAAGAGATTATTGAGCGTCAGAACGGAACCATACGGGCAAGAAATATGCCGGATGGCGGAGCCTGTTTTGAAATTCGGTTTTATTACATCTAATTGCCGAATGGCATAGCGAGATGCTCCCTGGTATCGTCACCAAGTTGTAACTTTCACTTGCTACAATATAAATGTAAGCAACTTAAAACCGCTTCTATCTGATAATACCAGAAGAAAAGAAAGAAAGGAAACAACAAAATGGATATTTTAAAATGTGAAGGCGTCGAAAAAGTATACGGCTCCGGAAGCAATCAGGTTACGGCGCTAAACGGAATCGATCTTGCCATCAGCAAGGGAGAATTTGTAGCAATTGTGGGAGCCTCCGGCTCAGGGAAGTCTACGCTTCTGCATATTCTCGGCAGTGTAGACAAGCCCACAAAGGGAAAAGTTACCATAGACGGAACGGATCTTTCCGAACTTAATCAAACACAGGCCGCAATTTTCCGCCGCAGGAAGGTCGGACTGGTGTATCAGTTCTATAACCTGATTCCCACCCTTACCATACGAAAAAATATACTTATGCCCCTGACACTTGATAAGAAAAAGCCAAACAAGGAATATTTTGAGAAGGTTGTCAGCTCTCTTGGAATTTCTGACAAGCTGGAGGCTCTGCCCAGCCAGCTTTCCGGCGGCCAGCAGCAAAGGGCTGCCATTGCCCGCTCTCTGATCTACCGCCCCGCCCTTCTTCTGGCAGATGAGCCCACCGGAAATCTGGATCAGAAAAATTCCAGGGAAATCATGGACATGCTGAAGCTCTCCAACCGCAACCTGGAACAGACCATTTTACTTATTACCCATGATGAAAAGGTGGCTCTGGAGGCTGACCGCATTATCACCATAGAGGATGGACGGATCCTCCATGACGAGTGGCGGAGGTGATTGCTATGTGGAAAGATTATTCAGTCAGCTATATCAAAAACAATCGTTCCTCCAGTGTATCCGTACTTGCTGCCGCATTTATTTCAGCCCTGCTTTTATCCCTATTGTGCGGAGAATTTTATAATCTGTGGAATTATGAAATTGAGAGGATTGAGCAGGAGGAAGGGGGCTGGCAGAGCCGGATTGCGGGAGATTTTCAGGATGGAGTACCGGAATCCATCACTAATTTTGCCACTGTAAAGGATGCGCTCATCAATGAAAGGGAATCCTCGGAGCAGGAAACGGTGATTGACCTTTATTTTCACTCTATGAAGGATGCCCTTACGGATACTCCGCAAATCGCCGAGCTTGCAGGGGCTTCGCCGGAAGCAATTACCTACCACTATAATCTTCTGGCAATGTATTTTATCCGTGATCCGTCAGATCCGGCGCCCAGATTGACCTTTCCTCTGCTGCTCTTTATTGGGGCCATGGCATCCTTTTCCCTGATTATGATTATCCACAATTCATTTGCCATGTCCATGAATACACGGATCCATCAGTTTGGCATCTTTTCCAGTATTGGGGCTACGCCAAAGCAGATCCGGACCTGTCTTTTGCAGGAGGCCGCCGCATTGTGTGCCATCCCGATTCTTGCAGGGAACTTTTTCGGCATTGGACTGAGCTTCGCAATTACGTATCTGACAAATGTTCTGGGAAAGGATATTCCTGGACGGCATGAGGCGGTTTTCACTTATCATCCGGTTGTTTTTCTGACTGCACTGATTATCACAATCATAACTATATGGATTTCCGCATGGCTTCCGGCCAGAAAGCTAAGCAAGCTGACTCCCTTGGAGGCTGTGAAGACTGCGGGGGGCCTCCAGTTAAAACGTAAAAAGAACTCCCCTCTTCTTACGCTTCTGTTTGGTGCGGAAGGAGAACTGGCCGGAAATGCGCTGAAGGCACAGCGAAAGGCTCTGCGGGCCGCATCACTGTCCCTGATATTCTCTTTTTTGGCCTTTACGATGATGCAGTGCTTTTTTACCTTGTCCGGAATCAGCACAAGGGAAACTTATTTTGTACGGTACATGAACGTATGGGACATTATGGCCACGGTAAAGAATGAGGAGATTGATTCTTTTGAGGAAACCCGGCAGATACAGGAGCTTTCCGGAATCGAGAGTGCTGTTGTATATCAGAAGGCTGTGGCAAAAAGAGTAATTACCGATGAAGAAATGACGGATGACATGCGTTCCTTCGGCGGTTTTGACCATGCTTCTCCCAATTATGTAGCAAGGACCGATGAGGGCTGGATGGTAAATGTTCCTATTATTATTCTGGATGACAATAGCTTTCTGGCTTACTGTGAGCAGATCGGTATAGATCCCCAGCTTCACGGAGCCATCATCCTAAATCAGATCCGTGACGTGACAAATCCTGATTTTCGTCATCCTGTGTATATGCCCTATATAAACGAAACGGGCGATACCAGTATTTTAAGGCAGGCAGGAAAGGAAGAAATTACCGCAGAAATTCCTGTTCTTGCTTACACTTCGCAAGTCCCTGTTTTGAGAGAGGAATATGCCACCCTTGACTTTTACGAGCTGGTGCATTTCTTACCTGTATCCCTGTGGAAGGAAATCAAGGGGCAGATAGGCGGAACAGACAAAGATCTCTATATTCGTGTGCGTGGGATGGGAAATGTGACCCTGGAGGAATTGAATCAATTAGAAGATGAAATGGATCTGCTTTTGGGTCAAACATATGAAATGGTGATGGAAAACCGTATTCAGGAGAAGGAACTCAATGATAAACAGATACAGGGAATGATGACTGTATTCGGCAGCTTCTGTGTTCTTCTTGCCATTATTGGAATCAGTAATGTATTTTCCAATACACTTGCTTTCGTCCGGCAGAGAAAACGGGAATTTGCCCAGTATCTCTCTGTGGGATTGACACCCGAGGGCATCCGGAAGATGTTCTGTATCGAGGCTCTTGTGATTGCCGGCCGGCCTGTTTTGATTACCCTGCCTCTGGCTGTGCTTGCGATGGGAGCTATGCTGCGGGCCAGTTACCTTGAAGTGGGATTATTCCTGTCCGAAGCTCCGCTGCTTCCCATTGCTGCCTTTATGCTGGCTATCTGGGTTTTCGTGGCGCTGGCCTATTACCTTGGCTGGCGGAATGTGCAAAAGATAAGTCTGGTGGAGGTTTTGCGGGATGATACGATGATGTAGGAAAATGTCCTTGCAGATAAGAATTTCTATCTCTAAACTCTTATCTGCAGGGAGACATTTTATTTCTGAAAAACCTTAAGTATACCCACGGCTTAAAAAGAACCGTTCCAGCAATTTTTCTGCCTTGTCCCTCTCCTGCAGCATGGAAAGCCAGTCTTTTGGTATTCCCTGAATCCCATGCAAGCACCCCATTGCCGGTCTGAATTCCTACATCAAATACCACATTATTCACTGCCCAAAGTCCGTCCTCATACCATGCTGACAGCAAGTCCGAAAAGCTGTTCAGAGAGAAGCCGCCCTGACTTATCAGGCTGTCCAGCAGACACAATGCCTGTGCTCCGTCGTCCGACCAGGTTCCGGCCTCCACTTGAGGATACGTCTTTTTGAAATCCAAGGGAGGTATCATATCAATCTTTTCGTAAGGCGGCAGTTGTTCCGCCTTGCAAAATTCATAGGGGACTCCAAGGGCATCCCCTATGAGCAGTCCATAAAAGCCGCCTGCTATTTTGTCACACATTTCCATAAATATTCTGCCTTCCTGACATTGCTATATTCTTTTCTATTGCCCAAGGCAACAAGCTCTCACATAAAATACTCGCATTTTCCCAAATAAAACTGCTGTTCCTTCTCCAAAAGCTTAACCAGTTTATCCAATTTTTTTGCTTCTCTATATTCCTTTAAAGCCTCCAGGTACTCATTTCTATTCACATCCTCAACCACAACCGGCACAATTCCATTTTTCAGACATTCCCGGAACAAAATCAGCCTGCCTGTTCTGCCATTTCCATCTTGAAATGGATGAATACTCTCATATCTCGCATGAAATTCTGCTAATACGCAGATATTTATCTCTCTGCTGCGATACCAGTCTAACAGCAAGTCCATCTCATTTTCAACATTCTCGGGCCTTACGGTCTGATACATGCCAATCATATTTGGACGTTTCTTATAATCACCGATAGCATACCCATTGGCTCGATCTTCAAATACCCCTGATTTCAATTCATAGTGAAAGCATTTGATTAATTCCTGCGTCAAAGCTTCCTCTATGGTATCAAGCATTTTGTTGAACATCAGAAAATGCCCGTTCATCTCTTCCACATCTTTTGCTCTATAATAGTCATCTGATCTGGGTAACGTACCATTGTCAAATAAAGATGCGGTCTGCTCTTCCGTCAATGTACTTCCTTCAATCTTATTTGAGTTATATGCAAGTAAACGCTGGGTCCAGGCATATACTCCTGAACGGTCAAATTTTGCTCTTTCAATTTTAAATCTTTCCAAAAGAAAGTCCTGAAATTCTTTATTCTCAGATCTATTCATAGCATTACCTCACATGTTGTCATTCATAGAACGATTACCGATTTATATTTTCCGGCTGTAAAAACAGCACAAGTAATTATGCCAAAGGCATTATCTTCAGTATACTAGTACAACGAAAAATAGCAACCGCTTTTAAAAGTATTTCAGCAGTCTGTACCACCGATACCCAATATAAAAAAATACCTCCCGTGCCAGAAATGGCAGCTTTGTCCTGAAGCTTCGATACATGGTTGTGGGGGTAGGTGAGCTGTAGGCTTCCATGCCTGTATCTTTAGCCAGGAGCATGGCACGCTTCATATGCAGTGGATCGCTGACAATAATCGCTTTCTCATAAGCATTCTCGTCCATAATTCTTTTGGCATTTTCCAGATTTTCCTGTGTTATGGTGGAGGTTTCCTCCATTTGTATATCTTCTTCCGGAACGCCCATATCTATTACATACTGTTTTGCTGCGTAAGCGTCTGAGTACTTGTTTCCCTCCGCCAAGCCGCCTGTGACAATGATCTTTTTTACATATCCCTGCTGATACAGGTAGATGCCGTGGTTCAGACGCTCCCGATACACAGGGGAAACGGTCTCATCATAGGCCGCCGCTCCAAGAACAATGGCCACATCTGCCTCGCAGCGTTCATCCTTCATACCGTACATGCAGATGCTTATGGTATTCCCTGCAAGGTAGAGAATAAGTATAAGAATAGCAAATAAAATAATTTTTCTTTTTTTCATAGCTTCCTTTTACACTCCATAATACCAATCAAAAATCCGCATGCGCTCTTCTGTCAAAGAGGCCCCAAGCTCTATGAATTAAACAGCATTTTCAAAATCATGCCTTTCCCCGTTTTATATTCCATAATACCGCCCATGTTCCCAAATAAATCAAAATATATGCCGCCGACATTCCCAATGTGTATGTATATTTCTGCTTTAATCCCTCCGTATAGCTCTGTGCATCCTGCTCCGGTTCCAGGGTAATATAAGTGCCCTTATCCCATATGCTAAGTACCCGGCGCTGAACCATCCTCCCTGCATCCACCATGTCCTGCCCCTGATCCCGGCTCAGCACCTGTTCATGCCATTGATAGCCGCTGCCGCTGACATCCGGATAGTCAACCTTGTATACGGTCTTAGTGGGGTTCACCCAGGCAAGTACTGACAGAGAGCATTTTCTTTCCCAGCTCATGCAAGTATTCTGGCATGTCTGTAATTTCGCATACATAATAGCCAATCACTTTATAATCGCTCTCTTTGTCACCTAAGCTTACTAATTGTTCTGCTATGGTTTATTATAATTGTATTTCATATAATCTTCAACTCCAAATAGTCTCTTGCGATGTGGTCTTAATAGAGAAATGGCAGTCACTCCATCATAGAAAAGTAACTGCCACTTGTTTGTTGCATAAAAAGATTTTTTAATTGGTGTGTTAGATGGTACGATCTCAAGCATCGGCAAGAACCTCAAAACAAATCCCACTATATCCTCACATCCAATGCCCCTCGTGCATTTTCAACAGACGCTCTTGTAATGCCGTCCAGTGCTCCGGCCGGGATCGGCCTGCCGATCTCCCAGCTTGGATCTGCTTTTCTTGCCGCATCCAAGAATGCCTGCCGGTAGGATCGCTCGTACTGCTGCATGGTGTACCCTGCCGCCAGACGATCCTTTTTTGTCACTTTTCGGTACATATTTGTGTATACATCGGATCTCTTTGTGGTGTCGCCGTTCAGCACGCCGTTTTCCCGGAGGAATTCTCTCTTGGTCTGTTCAAACATTTCCTCCTTGCTGCTTTCCGGGATGGAGATGATTCGTTTTCGGCTACTTTCGTTTTCCTCTGTCACCAGAAGACCTGCAAGCCCGGTAGTGGGATCGATATAATCTCCGTCCTGATCGTAGCTTTTCATGGAATTTTTAATAGCCTGGATGTTTGTGAACATGGCACCGTTTCCCTTGCTGGCACTCATCATCTCTTTCATGACCGCTTTGAACTGCTTGCTGTTGGTGTCAATTCCCGCTGCTCTTAGCTGCGACTGTACGGAGCCGCTGTTGATCTGAGAAAGCTGAAAGCTGCCAATTAAATTGGTGCTTGTTTTTGATGCTCCAGGCATGTTCTGAAATAAATAGGTGTAATCTATAATTCTTGGCATAACAAAGCCCTCCTTGGCCGTATTTTTCACAGGTATATTTTTCAAACAATGCATCCTTAGGATGCCAGTACATCCCATAATGTTTACACTTTCAAAACGGATAAGCTTCATGCTTCCCTGCTGAACTGGTTTCCCCTATAATCCACAGAATCGTATTCCGCCAAATCCATGCACAGGTTCATACGTATCCCCTGCTTTTCTTCCAAACTCATGTTAAAATCTACCCATCCCATCATGTGCTGCTCAAAGGTACTTACATTTTTTTCATATCCGTTTGCCTTTGTGACTGTGGAAGCTTGGAAAAATTGATTCCAATATGTATTTCCGTTTTTGTACCGGTAAATATTCTTGGTTCCATTCTGATTCATCTTTTCAGAATATTGTGCTTTCCCATACTCCGCACCTTTCAGCATTGCCTGCACCACATCACCGGAAATACGATAGCTTTCCATAGTCATATTGTATACACGCCATACGCTGTCCTTATCCAAATGTGCATTTCCCTGAATATCCGAAGCTGTATATGCTTTCTTCCTGTTCGTATCCAGCCTGTTATCAAACTGTTCCAGAAATGCTCTGATATATCCCTCCAGTGTGTTTTTCAAAGTTGTATTAAGCATCGGACTGACACCTGCTTTTGCTCCCAAGATATCTGTTTTCATTGCAAGCATTGCAAGCTCCAGTCCCATCCGTTCTTCATTCAAATCATAGGTATTGGATTTTTTCTCCATAGCGGATAAGGAAGAAGCATACTTCCCTATTACTTCCAGATCCTGTAAAGTATATTCATCATCCTTTGCATCTCTGGTTGATGCAATGTTTTGGCTTCTGAGCCTTGATGCTATATATTCATCATCCTTTAAAAGCCATGAATCTTTCGTTCCCTCTAGGCCTGTAAATCCCGGATTTTCCTTTAAGTACGTCCTGTATTCGGCAGCTCTTTCATCCACTCCATTTTTGAAAGCCCGATAGATTTTTTCCCTCTCATCCAATACACCATATTTACCCAAAATCCCTCCCACCAGATTGGAATATTCGTTGGCTGCCCTCTCTAATGTACTCTTGTAAATGTCATTTAACTGCTCCAGGTACTCCTTTTGCTCTGTCCCTTTGCATGTGTTTTTGATTCTATCCTCCATGGCGGCATAACGTGAAGCCAGATATTCCACATTTTTATGAAATGTATCTGCAGAAGCAGGAACTCCCATTTCAAATTCAATCCCTGAAAGTTCAAACTTAAGCATACCGAAATCCGTATTACTTATATCATTCAAAAGATCTCCCTGCTGCAGACGCTGCTCAATCTCCTGTGAGGTCAAAGTCCGATTGGACGTGTCTGCCGTTCCGTCCAGTATGTCCAGTATATTTACGGTATTCATCTTTCTCCACTGTTTATTTACTGCGTCTGCCTTGGAATAGTCCGAATCCTCCACTGCATATAAAGACTTTTGGAGCCGTGATGCGTTTGTAATATCTTCTGACTGCTCCGCTTTGCTTGTTCTGCCATTCTGTTTTCCTTGAGCAAGATATGAACGGCCCGGCTGAG
The DNA here is from genome assembly GCF_036941035.1 of Candidatus Merdisoma sp. JLR.KK006. Taxonomy (NCBI): domain Bacteria; kingdom Bacillati; phylum Bacillota; class Clostridia; order Lachnospirales; family Lachnospiraceae; genus Candidatus Merdisoma; species Candidatus Merdisoma sp. JLR.KK006. The sequence continues at coordinate 97,631 of NZ_JAYMNS010000005.1, forward strand.
CTAAATTTACTGCCGCCGGCAAAGCCGCTATCCTTTCCGCTATTGTCATAAAAATGTCTGCCCCTCTTTTTCTTTGCCTGAAAATGAATAAATTTCTCTCTGTATGAATATCGGCAGGAGAAACAGACTTCATAAGGAATTATTCCGCCTGAAAATCCCAGAGACTAAGTTGTTCGGAAAGGTCTTTTTCCTCAAAGGTGCTCAAATACTGAAATATCTGTTCGTTATTATGGACTATTTTGTTCTCGCTGCATTTCTGATGAAATAATTTCATCAGCTGACGGTTCTTCGGGCTTTCAAGCATGTATTGATTGCCGTATGTTCGTATGTACTTCTCTTTCAGCCCCGGAAACAGACGGTCCAACTGCTTATAAAAATACTCTCTGTTCCCCTCCCGAAGCGTCAGCCCCATACCGAAGCAAATGATGCCATAGACCTTTGCTTCCACGCACAGATCCAAAATACCGGAAATATTTTCTTCCGTGTCGTTGAGAAAGGGCAAAACAGGGGACAGCCAGACAACAGTAGGTATCTCTGCGTCACGAAGCTTTTTTAGGACCTCAAAGCGTTCCCCTGTTGTACTGACATTGGGCTCAATTTTCCTGCACAGGGCTTCATCGCAGGTTGTCAAGGTCATCTGCACAACGCATTTTGTCCTGTCATTTATTTTCTGCAAAAGGTCTAAATCCCGCAGAATGCGGTCTGATTTTGTTATGACTGTAAATCCGAATCCATACTCATAAATCAAATGCAGGGCTTTTCTGACATTTCTGATTTCCATTTCCAAAGGGATATAGGGATCGGTCATGGAGCCTGTGCCAATCATGCATTTTTTCCGCTTATGCTTCAGGGCATGCTCTAGCAAGTCAATGGCATTTTCCTTGACTTCAATGTCTTCAAAGGCGTGCTCCATATGGTAGCACTTGCTTCTGGAATCGCAGTAAATGCAGCCGTGAGTACAGCCCCGATATAAATTCATTCCGTTTTTTGAGGATAGGATTCCTTTGGCTGTTACAAAATGCATTTGATCTCTCCCTGGTTATTTGCACAATCTTTGTTAAGGCTTATTTTTTTCATATATCAGCCTTGCCTGCTCTGCTATGGCATCTCTCAAATAAGCGGGCGAAAGTATCTCTACTGCTGTGCCAAAGGACAGGAGAAATCCTGTCAGCCATGCATCCTCGGGCATTTTCGCTGAAGCAATCAGATCCCCGTTTTCCTGCCGCTGCACCTGTGTTTTGTCAAACTCATCATATACACGGTATGCCATTTCTTTTGGGAAGCGAAGCGTAATCTCATGATATTCGCTTTCGGAAACATCTTCCGGTGCCGGAAAGCTGCGTTTGGGAAAGGTTTCATCTAAAATCTTCGGATCGAAAATACGATTTAATTTGAATATCCGCCAGTCCTGCTTCTCCGTGCAGAAAGCTTTCAGATACCATGCCTTTCCTTGGTAAACAAGCTTATGGGGCTGTATGATTCTTTCGCTTATTGTCCCGCAGGAGCCTGCATAACGAATTTTGACGCTTTTGCGATGGAGGACTGCTGATTTCAGCAATTCAAATTTTTCATTGTCATCCTCTTTGCTCCCCCAACGGGAAAAATCAATTTCAAGCCAGTCGTCCCAATTGAGGTTGAAGATTGCGGAGAGCTTTTGCAGGGTTTGGCTGCCGCCCATGCTCCGTACTGCATGGATGCTCTGTAATGCCGTAAGGATCTCCTGCTTTTCTTCCTTTGATAATACGGCTTTATCCAGGACAAAATCATTCATTAAATGAATGCCGCCGTTTCTGCCCGCTTCCGCATATATGGGAATGCCGGCTCCGCTTAAGGCATCAATGTCTCTGTAGATGGTTCTGACCGACACCTCCAGCTTCTCTGCCAATTCCGGGGCGGTGGCCTGTCCCTTGTCAAGTAAGTAGTATATAATCTTAAATAATCTGCTCTCCTGCATTTGGTCTTCCTCCGAATTGCTGCCGGGCAGCACTAAAGGGTAAAGTCACTTCAGCACACACCTATGAGAGAAACTTTCATTCGAAAGTGCACTCATGAAAGTTCCTCTCGTGCGCTTTCGCAACTTTACCGTCCAGCAGAAAATATTTCTGTTAAACACTTGACATTTCTTAGCTGGACTTACACATAGAATAGCACTTATATCCTGACAGGATATGTCAAGGTTTATTATACCTGCTTACCTTTTTCATATCAACCATCCAGCTCATTTTCTTTGCAGTCCCTGTTACAATTGCACCCCTATGAACTAAAAGCTTTATAAAATCTGACATGCTGGCATGTCCATTTGGCAGCTGCCGCAAGGGTCAAATACCCCGCAGCTTACTGCATTACAAGCTTGCTGCGGGGTATTTGACTTTATACGGAAACAGAAATGCTCTCACCGGCTTCCGGCTGTTCCTGACTTACTTCACCGGCTCTTGTATAGATTGTTGGCTCTGCCTTAACAGCATCTGTCACTATTTTTACCGGTTCGCCGCCCTGTCCGGGCTGATTCTGGCCGGCATCTCCTGTCCCTGTTGCCTTTTCACTTCCGCTTATCTCAACTGTATCCATTTTCCTATTCTTGCTTTCTGCTATCCTCTTTTCAAGCTCTCCACGCTCTTCCTTACGTTTTCGGATAGCGTTTTCACGTTCCAATTTTGCTTTTTCTTTTGCTTCCTTTGCATCCTCTTCCATTCCTTTTTCTACTTTTTTCATGCACTCCCCTGCTTTGTCCGTGCATTCGCCAGCATACTCCATTGCCCGTCCCATTGCTGCCGTATCACCCCGCCGGCTTGCTTCATTATAAACCTGAAGCGGTGTATTCATCAGCTTTGCATTCATACTTGCCCCTACAAGACCCTCTATTGCTTTCGTGTGCATAACCAATTCCTCCTTTTTTAAGTTGCTGCCGGGCAGCACTAAAGGGTAAAGTCACTTCAGCACAGCACTGAACCCTTACATTTTCTCTTTCGGCTGCCAGAAACGGCAGGTTAATCCATTTGCTGTGAGATGCCCCGGGGATGCTGTGGAATGATGACTTATCTGCAATCTTAAATCCAATTTTCGGTGTCCAGCATAACCCTCTCCCCGATTTCAGCATTGGAGCCGTAAACAGAGAGAAAATATTTACTTACGGCAATTTCATCTGCTTTTTCCGGCAGACTTTTCAGATACGGCCTGCTACTCTGCCGCCTTAATCCGTTCCACAAGGGAAAGCTTTCCGGAATAACGGACCGCACAGCCGGAGAATACCGCCCAAACAAGAAGCAGTGCAGCCCCGAACAGCAGCACTTGAATCAGCGGAAAGTGATAGGTAATCTTTCCGAATGTGCCAATCTTATCAAAGACGCCGCACACAGCCAGACTGCATAGCGTTCCAATGGTCAAGGTTACAAGCAATGTGATTCCAACATAATACAGACATTCAAAGGACAGCATTTGTGATAGCTGCCGGTCGCTCATACCGACGGACTGAAAAATGCCAAACTCCTGCTGGCGGGACAAAAGGTTTGTAATCAGCGTATTGGCCAGATTGATCAGGGAAAACACAAAGATAAAAACAAGGATGCCGTAATCCCTTTTAAGCTCCTGCTGCAGGCTGTCCTTAAGGACGGCGGCCATGTCCTCCACGCCGGAAACATCAACCCTTTTGTCCGTTGCGGCACCGAATACCGCCTGCCGCAGCTCTTCGCCGTCCTCCTTTGCGTGAACATTGAGATAGCCTGTAAAATCGATGATCTCAGGGTAAAGCACAGGCAATTCTTCCTCCGGGAGAATAAAGAAATGGGACGTGCAGCCAATCGGAACATTATCAACAATGCCCATAACCGTGTAAGTTTTTGTCTGCCCGTTGTAACAGGAAAGGGTAATTGTGTCGCCAACCTGATAGCTGGTTTTGTAGACCATTTCCAGCGTATCGCCTGCCGGACACACCAGAATGCCATTCTCTTTCACAAGCTTTTTATAATCCGCAGTTCCCTTTGCAACCACATCCTCCGTATACAAGTCTGACATCTGCTTTTCTGAAATTCCCCTGACAATAAAGGGCTCCTGTTCCCAGATGGCGGGAATTTCAACGCAGGCCAGGCTGTAAGCCGTGACAAAGTCCACGCCGGGAATGGCGGCAATCTCATCCCTAAGCTTCCGGCCAAGAGGGTTCTCTTTCTGTATGTCCACAAACTCCTGCCCCGCATAATCCTCATACTGCAGGAGATACTGGCTCCTGTCTCCAAACTGGGACTGGGCCATTTCCTTTGCGTCCACCGAGTTTGCGTAAGCAGAAACGCAAAGGAGCAGAATTCCCGTCAGGCTTAAGGAAAGCGTTGTTACAACTGTCTTTTTGCGGTTCCGGGAAAAGTTCATCAGGGCAAGGCGGGGCATTGTGAGACGGCGGTGAAGCTGCCTGGATACGCCGGGGCCCTGGCTCTCCAAATAGGCTGCGGCTCTGACTGCTTCAATTGCGGATACCTTTCCTGCCAGTTCCAAAGGCTTCCTGGTTGCAATCAGAACAACCCCGTAGGCCGCAGCGGAAATAATCGCCCCATGTTTTATATTGTCTGACCAGGCCCAGTAGCCGGGCATAAGGATCAAGGTGACGGCCGCCGCCGCAAGCAGCCCAAGCGGAATTGCGATGGTGCTTAAAAAACGCCGCTCTCTTTTTACAATAAGCCTTAACTGCCTTGGCGTGGTTCCAAGAACCTTTAAGCGGCCGTATTCCTTAAGCTTTCCCATAACAGAGATGTAAAATATGTTATAGATTACAATCCCGCAGATGATTGCGATGAGGGCTGCCAGGACGTAGATCTCCAAACCATTTCCCAGATAAATTTCCGCCATGTCAAAATAGTTGGAGCTGTAAAATGTCCTGTCTTCGGAAATGCCCATTTCCTCAAAAAATGCCTGAATATCCATTCGAAGCTGTTCGCTATCCCCCGTCTGGCTTCCGGCAAACTGGAACCGCAGCTCATATGGGGCCAAGCTGCCCTCCGTAAGTGCAGCGTCTTCAGCGATCCAGGCGGTAAATACCCGGCTGCTGTTTTCGGTTTCCAAAATGCCCGTTATGGTATAGGCGGTTTCACCATTGCCCAGATTCAGGGTGATGGTCTGGCCTGTGTCAGCGGGAAGACTGAAATATTCCAAAAACATCCGTTCCACGCAAAGCTCATTTTCTGCCTGGGGATAAGATCCGGTGATTTTTCCGTAGTCCATCAGGTCAATCATTCCAAAATCCACAAAGCTGATGTTCAAAACGCTGTCCTGATAGCGGACGGAGCCACAGTCTATGGTGCGGCCCCATTTTTCAAATTTTCCATAAGCCGCAAGCTCTTCCATCTCCCCACGGGAAATGCCTGTGCAGCCGGCCTGGTAGTGTCCCTGTATCTGCTCTAAGGTCTGCATTCTCTGTCCGGAATAGACGAAGCAAAGAGTGCCCATGAGACAGACTGCCAGAGCAATTGTGATAATAACGAAAATACTCCGCCGCCTGTCGGCTTCCAGGCTCCTGTCCGCCAGCTTCTTTATTACGGCTTTGGTATCATTTTCAAAAGGCCATGTCATAACGCTCCTCCTTTACAGGGGGCTGCCTCTTTGACGCTTCCGGATATGCTGTCTGAAGGTGTTTCAAAGGTGTTTTGAATTCTTCCGTCCTCGATCCGCACAATGCGGTCTGCAAGCTGGGCGATCTCGTTGTTATGGGTGATCATGACTATGGTCTGGTTAAACTCCGTGCTGGTACGTCGAAGCAGCCCCAGAACGTCGGCACTGGTCTTGCTGTCCAGATTGCCGGTAGGCTCATCCGCCAGAACGATGGCCGGTTTGGTAATCAGGGCCCGGGCTATGGCCACACGCTGCTGCTGTCCGCCGGAGAGGTTGCCGGACATATTCTGTAGTTTGTCCTCCAGAGCCAGCAGGTGTACAATCTCTCCAAGGAACCTCTGATCCACTTTATCTCCGTCCAGCTCCACAGGCAGGACGATGTTCTCATAGACGTTCAGAATAGGGACAAGGTTATAATTCTGGAAGATAAAACCGATGTTCCGTCGGCGGAAAATGGTCAGTTCCTCATCGTTCTTTTTCGCCAGCTCATCTCCACGGACAATGACATTGCCGGAGGTCGGCGTATCCAGTCCGCCCATCATATTCAAAAGGGTGGACTTGCCGCTGCCAGAGGTTCCCACCACGGCCACGAATTCTCCCTGTTCTACGGTGAAGCTTACGCCGTCAAGAGCACGGGTGATATTGGGCTCCGTGCCGTAATATTTTTTCAGATCGATTGTTTCCAGTACGTCCATCGCTGAATACTCCTTTCCTCTTCATAATGCCATTGTAAAACCAAAATGTCACAGAAATATCCCAGCCAGTCAATAATTCATTTAAAAATCCGGGGGAAATGTCACAAAGCTGAGACATTTCCGGAGCATTTGCGGCAGGCAGACAGAGCGTACTTGAAAAATTCTTTCTGACAGATGCGTGTCACAAGCTCCCGCAAAGTCAGGCATACAGGTATCAGGAATGAATGTTTAAACACGTACCGGGAAATCCGCCCTGTTTTACACTTTACCCCAGGGGGAGCATAACACAAAAGGCTGATCCCTGTCCCGGAGCCGAAGCCACTTTGATATAACCTCCCTGCCGCATTACAATCTCACGGGCCAGATACAGGCCGATGCCTACGCCCGGCTGTTCGTGCACCTCCTCCCGGTAAAACCGCCGGAAGATGGCGGCATGGCTGCTCTCGGGAATGCCCCTGCCGGTATCGGATACCCTGATTTCCACATACATCTCCCAGGGTGTCACAGACACGGCTATTTTTCCGCCTAAGGGCATGTACTTCACCCCGTTGTCCAGCAGATTGAACAGTGCTTCCGCCGTCCATTTGCTGTCATGAAGCAGACGCAGATCCTCCGGGCAGTGAACGGTCACGGCGATGTCTTTTTTCTCCGCTTTGTAGACAATGCCGCTTAATGCTAAAGCCACCGTATCAATAAGCAGGCTCTCTTTCTTTTCCAGCCGGACAGCCCCAGTGACGTTTTGTAAAGGACTTTTTAATCAAATTCATAGAAAATTTACATTTCAGGGCAAAAAATAAGGCCGGGAACCTGTTTTTAGATTCCCGGCCTACGGTTTTGTTTTATGCTGTCCGCTCTGCTTTCAGTTTTTTTACTTCGTCAAGAGGAAGTCCTGCATATTCCGCAATTTTTTCAAGTGTCAATATTCCATCTGTCAGCATTCTTTTAGCAGTATTTATTGCCCCTTCTTTTATGCCCTCTTGTAAAGATTCTTTTCTCATATCCTCCATGACTTTGCACATGATTAAAATGCCCTCCTTACTTTCCTTGAAAAAACGAACTCTGTCTGCCAGTGTCGTATAATACATATCTGCCGCATTCGTACATGAAAAATCATGCATAAGTTTTCCGATTGGTGTATCTCCACGATAAGCGCCGTTTACATACAGTATATGTGAACCGTCCTCAAATCTTTCTCCGGTTCCTAAAAAGCAGCGCTCAACCGGATAGAGCGGCAGCCCTTTTCCTATCACATCATTTTCCGTGATAAACACTACCCATGTTTCTGGAAGATTGTCAAAATCATCACCTTTCTTCAAAAGAGTTGCGTCCATCATGCTGGAATTATACCTTGCTCTTTTTCTCCCGGCTCCTTTATCGGCTCGTTGGATTTCAACATTTATTTTAGCACCGGTACTGTCAGTAGCAAGAATATCAAACCTTACTGAACGATTCAACAAATTCTCCACAAATACCTGGGTGCGAACGTCCAGCACTTTTAAATCCGGCTTTTCCAGTACAATCTGCAATACCAGTTCTATGCTTGCCGTATCTCCCTCAAAACACTTTGTGAGGAAGTCATCATCAAGCAGGCGAAAGCCTCTTAGCCTCTGTAAATCTTCCTGATGTTTCTGGTCTATCTGTTCCGTCACTGTCAATCTTCCCACCTGCTTTCCCTTTCGTTTTCGTATCTCCATACTACCATAAACCTCCTGATTTTACAAGCCGGGAGCCAGCGTATTTCTGAATCCCGGCTTCTTGCCGTTATCGTTTTTTCACATCTGCTGTATCTCATTTTTCAGCATACGCTTGATTTTGTCGCTCATGGTTTCCTTGCTCGTCTTGCTGAAATGAATCCTCACAATGTAGGTCGTCCGGCCAATCTTCTTCACCAGTGCGGGAGCGTCCTTAGCCGGTGCTGTGGTGGTAGTGTTCTCTGTAATTTTCTCGCTGCCCATAAATTCTCCTTTTCATACAATCAGATTTTATTATCCTTCCTCACAATCTCCTTCGCCGCCGCTTTGGTCGCCATGGCTCCTTCCTCCCGGAAATTCTTTCCAGAAAAGAGAACCGGCGCACACCGTTCCAGTATGCGGTCATAAATCCTTGCGTGGGCAAGGTCTGGCGGGTTCTTAATCTTTTCCAGTTTCAGGTTTGTCGTGACAATCAGCGGCTTCTTACTCCGATACCGGCTGTCAATGACGGTAAACATCTGCTCCATGGCATACTCGGTATTCCTTTCCACCCCTAAATCGTCAATGATAAGCAGGCTGTAATCGTCCAGGCTGGTGATAAAGGCCGCCCTGTCCTCGGCAAACACGCCGGTCAGCTAAAGGGTAAAGTCACTTCAGCACACACCTATGAGAGAAACTTTCATTCGAAAGTGCACTCATGAAAATTCCTCTCGTGTGCTTTCGCAACTTTACCGTCCAGCAGAAAATATTTTTCATAATCACTTGACATTTCCTAACTGGACTTTTTAAGTTGCTGCGCAATGGTACGAAAGGGTTTTGTGTATAGTATAACAAAGAAATGTCCGCCAAATGTTACAGCGGACAATTTTTCCATATCATCAACTCTTATATATTTAGAAAGGTCTCCAGCCGCAGAATCCGTCATCCAGCTAAGACTTTACGGCAGACAAATCCTTTACTACTTCGCCGGCAAGAATCAGCCCTGCCGCTGACGGGACAAATGCCACGCTTCCCGGTATGCTCCTGCGTTCCGCATGGGCATGTTCTTCTTGAGGTGGACAGATACCGCTTGTCTCACCGCCCATTGATGCATCTTCCAAGGGACGCATAGGCTCTTCCCTGGAATATACAACTTTCAGCTTTCGGACACCTCGTTTTTTCAGCTCCCGCCTCATGACCTTTGCCAGCGGGCACATGCTGGTCTTATAGATATCCGCCACCTGAAATGCACTGGCATCCAGTTTATTGCCAGCTCCCATACAGCTAATCACCGGCACATTTTTCTTTTGTGCCTGCAATATAATCTCTATCTTAGCAGTTACCGTATCAACTGCGTCAACCACGTAATCATATTCATCAAAGGGAAACAGCTCCCCGTTCTCCGGCAGGAAGAAGCAATTATGTACCGTGACCTTTACATCCGGGTTGATCTCCAGCATCCGTTCTTTCATAACCTCTGTTTTGTATCTTCCGATGGTTTTCCTTGTGGCAATGATCTGCCGGTTCAGGTTTGTCATGCAGATCCTGTCATTATCAATCAGATCAAAAGCACCCACTCCGCTTCTTACAAGTGCCTCGCACACGTAGCCGCCCACTCCGCCGATTCCAAAAACCGCAACCCTTGCTTGTGACAGGCGTTTCATTGCTGCTTCCCCTAAAAGCATTTGTGTTCTTGAAAATTGATTCTCCATATCCTTTCGCATCCTTTCTTTTTTCATTATAACGGATTTATTCAAAAATACAACTGTGCCTGTTTGTACCCTTTTAAAAAAATTCCCGGAGGCTTCGAAGATGGAAGCCCCCAGGAATGCTCTTATTGCTTTTAGTTGATGCTTAATCCGGCACTTGCATATCCTGCTACCGTGTTGAGCAAAGTCAATCCACTTGCTGTTGCTGAAAATACCAGCATCAAACGGGTTTGAGCCGTTACAGGAATATTAAGTCCTGTAAGTGCACCGTTCAGCAATGTTCCAATGGATATAATTCCGGTCAGTGACGGTGTCAGGTTAATCAGTGTTCCGGCAATGGGTGTAAATACATTGTTCGGTGTTGCGGACTGGTAGATCTGTGCTCTCACCGCTACGGTGGAACCTACCAGGGAAAGTGCCGCTGTTGTGCTGAAGAATGCACTGAAAGAAGTAATGACACCTGCACGGGGAACCTGGAATGCAAAGTTAGACAGGGTTCCGCTAGCATTTGTAATATCAATGGTTGAGCCCAGCAGCGTAAGGCCCGGGGCACTGCTTCCAAAGCCAACAAAGGCAGGAAGTCCCGCAAGCCCTCCGGCAACTGTTGTCAGAGAAACCGGAAGTCCTGACGCAAACGGAATGATAGCTCCGGTGCCTGCTACACCAGTAGGGCCGGTGGCTCCATCGGCTCCGGTTGCTCCCGTGGCTCCTGTTGCTCCTGTTGCTCCATCAGCTCCAGTGGCACCCGTGGCTCCAGTGGCTCCGGTTACTCCTGTAGCTCCAGTGGCTCCATCGGCTCCAGTTGCTCCTGTTGCTCCTGTAGCTCCAGTGGCTCCATCGGCTCCAGTTGCTCCTGTTGCTCCGGTTACTCCTGTAGCCCCTGTTGCTCCTGTGGCACCCGTGGCTCCATCAGCCCCAGTTGCTCCTGTGGCACCCGTTACTCCGTCGGCTCCTGTGGCTCCTGTAGCTCCTGTGGCACCAGTTACTCCATCGGCTCCTGTAGCTCCTGTGGCACCAGTTACTCCATCGGCCCCAGTTGCTCCCGTTACTCCGGTGGCTCCTGTAGCTCCATCTACTCCTGTAGCTCCAGTGGCTCCTGTAGCTCCAGTGGCTCCTGCGGCTCCGTCAGCTCCAGTGGCTCCTGTTGCTCCAGTGGCTCCTGTTGCTCCGTCAGCTCCAGTGGCTCCCGTGGCACCCGTAGCCCCTGTTGCTCCTGTGGCTCCTGTGGCTCCGTCTGCACCCGTGGCACCAGTGGCCCCGGTCGGTCCTGTGGGACCGGCATCACCAGGACAGCCTTTCGGACCCAGAGGTCCAATCGGACCTGTCACACCCTGGATTCCCTGGGGTCCTGTCACACCCTGGGGTCCCATTGCTCCGGTGGGACCGGTTGCTCCAGTGGGCCCCGGAATACCTCTGGGGCCTTGAGGGCCGGCATCTCCCTGTGGACCCATGGGACCAACTGCTCCCGTAGGGCCTGCCGGACCCTGTGGACCCATATCGCCCTTGGGACCCTCACAGCCAGGATCGCCCTTGGGACCGATATCTCCCCGAACACCCTGAACACCGGGGATACCCTGTGGACCTGCATAACCTCTGGGACCTGCACAGCCTCTTGGGCCTGTGTTTCCGGTGGGTCCTATAGGACCTGTGTTTCCTCTGGGACCTCTTGCACCGGGAGCACCGGGAATACCCTGTGGACCCATGGGGCCTTGATCACCTTTGTCACCCTTAGGTCCGGGACAGCCGGTATCTCCTTTGATTCCCTGGGGACCCATAGGCCCCTGGTCGCCTTTCGGACCTGCCGGCCCCCGTTCGCAGCAGGGAGACTGGCATTGATTTTGGCAGCAGTTATATGAATTATTTTGTGTCATACAATCACTTCCTTACATAATTTATTTGAAAAAAATATTCATAAAATATCTTTTTCTAGAATATATTATGTAAACTATCCGTGTTTGTTACTTTATGTCGAAAAAATAGGGGCTTCCACAAAATAAGACAGCCTGCTTTTCCTGTATAAATCCCCGAACCGTGTTCCGGCACGGTTCGGGGATTCTTCTTTACTTTTATAGTAGCAAAACACCCTCTAGATTATTATAATCGCAACATTATTATTGGACAACAAAAAATTCTTCTTTGTATACACCTCACCAATAAAGCTGGAATTTATCGCACTCCTGTTAAGATAAAATTCATTAACTGCTCTACATCATCAAAATCATCATAATCTCCGTTTATACTATCTCGATGATACACAACTCCATTTTTCTCATTTCTCTCTAAACAGTCTAATAGCTCCTCCTCTCCATATTTTTTAGCAAATAAGGTAAATGTGTATGGCTTAATTTTGCTCAATAATCCCTTCTTGCAATTTTCTTCACACTTATAGCAATGTGTCAACTCTTTTGTAATTGAACATTTTTTATTCTCACAAGAATCATTATCTGGACAATCGTTTGATCCACATCCATTACACTCAACATTTTCAGAGCATAAGCAGCAGGCAAGACCACACCTAGCAATTCCTAATTCTCGTTTCATGGGATACCTCCACAACTCGGAACTTATTTTGTGTCTTGAATTAACCGATAGGCTTCTTTTGCATAATTAGCATTTTCAAGAAACAAGTTAGGAAGTTCATCTATTCTGTCAACTTCATTACAGCAATACTGCACAACGTATGTAACAATCGTTTCGATATTTTTCCCACATCTATGAAACAACTGTGCAGACTTTATCCAATTATCCTGCTTATATTCCTGTCCTAATTCATGGATAATCTCTGCAAGCCTATCATAATTTGCACAGTATGGTATATCAGCTTCTTTCACTCCCATAATCTCATTTGGCACTTTAGGCACTTTCCCCATATATTCAGTAATAGAAATAAGGGCTTTTCTGTAATCTTCTTCTGAAAATTTCTTTTTCCATTTCGGAAGTTCTTTTGCAATTTTTTCGTAGGCAGAAATTCCAAGAATATTCGGTTTTTCTCTAAATTGTCTTTCTGCTTTTTTCAACAGACAATTACGACTAAGTGTATATTTATCGGGCAGATTGTCACCTAGCCGAATTTTTATAAATCCGTTTTTATCGCCCACCCCATTTTTCTCAATATTCCAAGCCAGTTCCAAATCACTAATGGCAAGTTCTATCATATCTTCCCGGTCGCAATCATATATCAAAACACAATTCTTTTCTTCATCATATCCAGTCATCATAACATAATGTATAGGTATATGTTCAGCATGGTACATTTTCAGATAGGGCAAATAAAACATATCCAATGGACCTAAAACAACAGGATTGCCTTCATCAATTTCATTTTTAATAGACTTTTTGGCATATTTTACAGTTGTTCCACCAATAATTTTATAGTCTAAACCTAATTCTTCTTTTAAATTTTCATATACTGTTTTTGGTCTTGCATCATTTGCACTGAACATATATGGCTTTTCACGATTATTCATTTTGATGAAAACGGTTTCACCAAAACTTCCCAATGCAAGAAGAAAACCCTCTGGAATGGATTGATTTGTTCTTGTTGCATATAAATCCTCAATTCCGCTACACATACAGCATCCACTTGAAAGATGATGTTTTATCTCTATAATTTTTCTTGACATTCATTCCTCCAAACACCGATTTATTTTCTATTTCGATAATTCAACCTCGATTTGTTCTGATTATACCACTTTCATTTCTTATTTACCATTAAAAATACAGGGCATAGAGAACCGCCACGCCCACATCAAAAGCCGGAAAGTCCGCTGTTTATGCGGCTTTCCGGCTCTCTGTTTACTATTCAATAACTGACATTTGCTTTTCTCTTTTGCAAGAGCCCCTACGAAATCTTCAAGCTCTCAAAATATTCTTTATTATATAGATACGCCTTGGAATAAGGCTTACAGAGCCCGGCTCTGTCATTATACTCCTTTGCCTTTTTCCGGTCTCCCAGCTTGTCATAGCATACGCATAGCTGTAAAAGGGGGACGTAATCGTAGCAGTCCGGCAGAATAAATCCTCCGGCGTATTCATTTTTCGGCGTGTTCAGTGCAGTTTCATACCAATAGATGGCATTGTTAAAGTTTCCATGCTCCAAAAAATGTTTTCCAATGTCACAGCACAATTCCGCCCTCGGCACATCAAAGCTCATACTTCGCAGCAGCACAAGCAGTGCGGACTGCTCCTGCCCCAGCCGATAATAGCAGTTGGCACAGATGGAGCAGGCTTCTATTTTATTTTCAATCCATCCCTCCCTGGAATTCAGAAATTGTTCAAAAACAGAAACAGCCTCTTCGTATTCTCCGTGATAGTAAAGCTCTCTTCCGTAATAATATTGCTGCCGGGGTTCCAAAGAGCTTCCCCCGGCAAGGAGCTTTTGGTATATATTCAGATTGCGGTCCGGGTCTCCGGCACTCATTTTTTTGTGACAGACGGTAATATCGGAATATACGATTTTTCCTATGGGTGGAATGACCTCATGGACGGCACCGAGCCACTGATACCGGGAATTGTTTCGTATCCATCTTTCCCTGAAATAGGAAAAGGAGGGCTTGCCGGCTTCATCAAATGCAGTATTGTATTTCATCATTACCATGTCCGTGTCCGGTGACAGAGACTGCTTTAAGTCCAGAAATTTGTCCTTTTGCGTGTCCTCCAAAACGTCATCCGCATCCATCCACATACAATAGTCCATGGTGGCCTTGGAAAAGGAATAGTTTCTGGCATCCGCAAAGTCATCTTTCCACGGATGGAAATAGACTTTCGATGTATAACCGGACACGATTTTTACCGTCTGATCCGTGGAGCCGGTATCTACTATAACAATCTCATCTACAAGCTTTGCCACACTGTCGAGACAGCGGGCAATATTCTTCTCTTCATTTTTGACGATCATGCAAAGACTTATTGTGGGCATTTTGGTTCCTTTCTATTTTAAGTTGCTACGCAACGGTACTAAAGAGTAAAGCAAAAATTATTTCTAAGTAAGCATGTGCTATTTCTTAGCCGGACTTTATTGATTTATTGCCGGCAGAGCTTCTCTATGCTCAGATTCATGCTGATTTCCAAAGCTTCTGCTGAAGAATGCCAGGCAAAGGACAGCGTGGATATATCGGGTATCTCCATGACAAAATATCTTGATATTGCAAGCATTTCTTTACGCCTGGAGGTCTCCGCATATGAGGTAAATAGGGTTTGTTCACATTCATTACATATTGGTGTCAGCTTTATAAGACCATGTTTTTTCGTTATTGTGGATATATAATAATAGACGGCGTAGAAGCCGGGAGTGAGTATGATAGAATGGTTGCTATTAAGAGATATATTTCCGGTTATGTCCGGTATATCCATGTTAAGGGGAAGCCTTGCATTTTCCGGCATAAGGATCTCCTGTCCCAAAAAGGATGCAAAGATATGATTCTGCGGATAGCCGGGCGGTCCTGCCGGACCCATGGGGCCCTGTTCTCCTATGGGACCCATGGGTCCGGTGACGCCTTGTGGTCCCTGTGGACCTGTGACGCCCTGGGGCCCTGTTTCTCCCCGTTCGCCCGGACATCCGGGCGGGCCCTGTTCTCCTCTCGCACCCTGGGGACCCGGTTCCCCTCTTTCCCCCGGAAGACCCGGTTCTCCCTTTGGCCCCGGAAGCCCCGGCTCTCCTTTTGGCCCCCGGGGACCTGGTTCTCCTTTTTCTCCCGGAAGCCCCGGCTCTCCTTTCGGCCCCTGGGGACCCGGTTCCCCTTTTTCTCCTGGAAGTCCCGGCTCTCCTTTTGGCCCCCGGGGACCCGGTTCTCCTTTTTCTCCCTGGATACCCGGTTCTCCCTTTGGTCCCTGAAGCCCTGGCTCTCTTTCCGGCTCTCCCGGCTTCCCTTGGCAAGAACAGGATAAGCCGGATTCCCCCTGTTCCACGGTTTTTACTTCCTGAGACTGCTCCTGCAGGAGGGTATTTGTCCCGGATACAGGACGTGGAGTGGGCCTGGATGTGTTGTTTTGACAATAGTTTTGATTATAGTTCATATTACAGTTCATATTACAGTTTCTATTAGGAATTCTTCCCATGCCGAACAAATTCGGTGGGTTGAATATCCAGTTTGGATTAAAGTTATTCAATTAAAACCACCTCATTGATATTAAACCTGACGCCCCGTTGGCGTACTGCCATAAATGAAAGTCAGCAGTGCCGTATCACCATGAATCAAAGTCGGCAGCGGCACATGGGGCAACCCTGAACTTAAGTTTCCGCTATGCGGAAAAGGGTTCTTATATTGTAATTATATGCATGGAAAATGAATTCGTTTTTAAAAACCACTGTTTGCTATTGGTCAGGCGGCTCCCCGATGCAGTGACCTTTTAGCAGACAATCCCCCATTACCAGTCACGCTCCCTGATTGCATCTTCCGCTTCCAGCTCAATGTCAAACCATTCTAAAATATATGCCACGGTTTCACCGATGCTGTCCCTTGCAACGGTCTCTAATTCGCTTTCGTTTTCTTCAAATTCTTCCTCCAAATCATTGATTGCTAAAGTCATCTCATCAAATTTGTCCTGTATCTTTTCCAAATCCCTTTCCCCGGTTTCCAGAAATCCAATCACATTTTGCACCAGATTCTTTACCTTATCCACCAGAAAATCGGGGAAATATCCATCCCCATACATGGCTGCAAGCAATGGGTAGTTTTCATCAAATTTTTTCATTTTCTGCCTCCTTTTTCTCTAATATGCTCTTTTTCTATGTTCTCACTTGTTACTCTAATATATTCCATAGGGCTACCTCCGCAACGAACCTTGTGCCGACATTTCCATTTAACTATACAACCTTTTCACTAACTATCTTTATCCATTCCATGATTTTTAAAACATATCAGGAATTTATGAAGATAAAGTAAATCGTTTGGGTGTTTTTCTATTTCTACGGATAATAGCTACAAAAATTTCATATCGGATTCATGCATAAGACTATTCCAATTAATACGAGCACACCATTTTACATGCCGCCATTCTGGATAACTCTTTAAATCATATTTTATGGCAATGCCTTCAAAAATCAAATTATCCGTTTCTCCGCTGTCGGACGCATCATCGGAATATAGGCTAACAGGCAGTCCTTCATAAAATGTAATTATGCTGCCCATACTGTCAGCCTTGGTATCATCCTTTGACAACAATACAATATCATCCGTAACCATTTCGTTTAAATCAACATAAATTCTTGCTTTATCCATCTTCCGAAACTCTTCCTTTTTACTGGTTTAAATCCTTTAACAGAATTATTTCCAAGGGTTCATCCGGCAGCAGCAGCGAACCGCAGTCTTTATAGCCATTTTTCCGATAAAAGAATTGTGCCTGCTCATTTGACAAAGTGGAGGTCAGAACAATTTTGTATTTATTTTTTGCCATTTCCTTTTCCCAGAAATCAACTAACTGACTGCCGTATCCTTTTCTCCTGCAATCTTCTAATAAATACAGCATATTCATAAAAGGATGCTGATCCCAAAACAAATTGAAACGCAGCAAGCCGATAAAACAGTCTTCCCTGAACATGATTAATATTCTTTTTGCGTTTATAGCATTTTTCAACTCGGCTTCGCTGATATGCCTGTCATACTTTTTCAAGATTTCAAAATCGCTTTCATCTGCATATCGAATCATATTTTTCCTCCATGGGGCAAGCGGACATGCCTGCCTGTCCATTTGACCAAAGCCTGACGGA
Organism: Candidatus Merdisoma sp. JLR.KK006; assembly: GCF_036941035.1. Taxonomy (NCBI): domain Bacteria; kingdom Bacillati; phylum Bacillota; class Clostridia; order Lachnospirales; family Lachnospiraceae; genus Candidatus Merdisoma; species Candidatus Merdisoma sp. JLR.KK006. The sequence goes on from NZ_JAYMNS010000005.1 coordinate 115,005, forward strand.
TGCTGTCAGGCTTTAAATATAAAAAGTTTTCCTATTGCACAATTTATTCAGCTAAAGAACGGTAAAAATCTATTTCCTCCTCAGAAAGTTCATAGTAGAAAGTTAAAAATTCCTCGGGAATTGATAAGCCTTTGATGCTTTCTTCCTCCACCGTCATTTTTACAATATTTGTATTCTCATATAATGTGATTGTGGTATTTTCTTCCGGTTCCTTTTTGCCAAAGCGTGCAACGGGGTTTTTGTAGGAAATAATATAGTATTCCTCCTTTGCCCCCTCTAAGCCTTTTTCCAGTTCCTCATGGCGTTCTTCTGTGTCCGAATCATCAAAAAGAAAATGTTGATTGTATTGATATAGCTCTTCTTCCTCACTTATTGTTTTTATAAGTTCATGATTCTCTGCCGAATATATTTTAATTTCAGCCAGGTTATCCAAATCCTCTATGGTATATTTTTCTCCCCGCCCTGCAGAGCACCCTGCACAAATGCATAGCAGGAGTGCAAGGAGAATACTGATTATTCTATAGCTTTTCTTATTCATCTTTTCCCCTGCTTTCTATCAGCAATTTGCATGTTGTAACCAATAAGCAGCAAAATAAAATTATGATAGGTGCATATGGGCTCCATGCGTTTGTTATCATTCCAATGAAAACTGCAGCCGCTGTAACCGGCAATGCCATGTAGATCCAGCGATACCTTTTCATCTGGCTGCTCTTTGGGGGATGCTCCGTATTTTTAATGATTATGCTGTCAATGTGCATTGACATTCCCGCCCATAGAATAAGTGCCAGCCATGCCGTATCGGATGCCCATTCAAATACATTGCAGGCTGTCTGTCCGAAATAAACCATTATGAAGCGTCCAATTTCCGAGCTTGTGAAAAGAATGATCACTCCTGCCATAATCATAACGGTATATCTCTTTCTCCTGTTTTCTCTCTGGCTCTTAAAGGCTGCCAATACTTTATCATCAAATATAAGGTGTTCAGTTTTGATTTCCTGATACCGGCTGGTCTGAAAAAAATACCAGATAATCATGAATATCCCTGCAAGCATGGTAAGCCAATAGAGGAAAGACATGATCACATTGCGTCCAAAGCTCTCAAAGATATTTGATAATACAAAAAGACTTATCCCTCCTACTATATACTTTGCATTCTGTCTGCCGTAGGATAAATATCCCTCCAGCATCTCTTGGCTGACATAATACCCGCTGTTTGATGGGGCCTTTTCTTCGGATGCATTTTGTTCTTCGTAATCCTCTTTCAGCAGATAGTCCAATGATACTCCGAACAGGCTGCTGATTTGTATTAGCTTTCCTACTTCGGGTATTCCTTTATCATTTACCCACTTCCCTACTGCCTGCCGGGATACCTCCAGCCTTTCCGCCAGATCCTCCTGTGTCATACGGTTGTCTTTCAACAATGCTTTTAATTTTTGTCCTAATGTCATGTTTTATCCGCCTCCTCTATCTGCATTCTACTTCTGATCCATAGAGGAAAACAACCAATCTGTGGTTTCGTCCTGTCAACTTTGCGTTTCGTTATTTAAATTGTTTGTCCTGTAAACTGTGTACTGATATGAATGTTTCTTTTTATGCGTTCTACTCCTAATTCGGTTGTGTGCAATTTATCCAGATTTTTTCGTAATTCATTGTCTGCGTCCATTTTATTCATACCCTTTCAAAAATCATGGCGTTCACTTGCCATCTTTTTTCAAATGTAATCCTTGTATTTGCACAAAATCCAATGATTGTTGCCGTTCTCTGTATACATCTGTGCAAGATATAGATGATTCCCCCGTTCTCCCACATAGGTCGTTGATTTGTACACATCATTTGTTATGTATATTTTTTCGAGAGATAACCAAAACAAATAACAATGATAAAACATTTGATAAGGTTATTCTAATTATCATCATTTCATCTGCTCCGGTTTCTGTCACCGTATGTAAGGAATTGCTTATGAAATTGTTAAATAAATGTTCCGATGCACCTATCCAAAGCATTCCGGACAATGCCGCACACATTCCCCACTCATAGGCTAAAATTCCGGACAAAAGTATATATCCTATGCCCATAAAAACTGCCATGGCAATATTCATGGAACCGTCAAGCAGAGGATTTATTACATTTGTAATATGCCATACTCCAAAAAGCAGAGCTTGTATTATATTAGCTGTCTTTTGCGAATAGTATTGCATGCCAATTTTAAAAAACAGTCCTCTAAACAGTCCCTCTTCTGCATAGACATTTACTATGTTGCCAATAATGCACACGATCACTGCTAACAGAGAACTACCATTTGTATGTGTCTGTGTAAGTGAAAAATTTGTAATATAAAATCCCAAAGACGGGTGTTTCCCCATTACAAGCAACACAATAAATTCTGCAGCATAAGAAAGAAAAAAGGTGCTTATGCCAAGAGCAAAACCATATTTTAAACCGGTAAATAACCCTTTTTTTGAAAATCCCAAATCACTCCAATGAAGCCTAAGCATCTCCAATGCAGTCCATACCAGCAAAATGCAGCAGATTTTATGTAATATATTTTCTCCGACCCATGTCTGGTCGGTTTTTACAAAAATAATTTCTATCACTCTAATAATCATGAGCAAAATAAATATCATACTGATAACACTTATTGTTCTTCTTTTCATGTTTTCTCTTTTCCATCCGGATAATTTTTACCGTTGACTATGCTGGATTTCCAGAATCCGTTTCTAAGTCAATCATATACAAAGGGCTTACCATTTTCAACATGTTAGCATTTAAAGTAAAGCTTTTGACACTATTAATATCTGTTTTTATACACCCCTTTCCCTTTACTTGTATATTTTTTAACAAAATCGGATTTTGCGTCTGTGTAGGCATCTCTGTTATGCTCATATTCTTGCCAGAGCTTCCGCTTCAATTTCTCATACTGCTTGGCAATGTCCCCATGTTCCATAAGATAATCACGGAAATACAGCTCATCATTATCTCCAAAATATCTTAAATGCAGATGGAAAACTCTCTCGGCAAATCCATTTTCCGTATAGCCTTTATTGAATGAAATCCTGTGATCACTCCGGCTCATGCAAAGATAACCGTTGTTTATCAATAAGTCCCTGATATGCAGCAAATTGCTTTCTTTTGGCACTTCCACAAGAATATCAATAATAGGTTTTGCCCATATGGAGGAAATGGCCGTACTTCCTATATGGCTGATCCTGGCCGGCTGATTTAACAGGGATTTTAAGAAAGCTTCTTCCTCCCCATACCAATCCTTCCAGAAATCTTTATGCTCTGACAAATAGATGGGAAATAACTGCCATAATTCTTCCAAACTTAGTTCCGATAAATTTTTCTTCATTGCAGGCTCCACCTACTGATAAATTATTTCTGCTGACAGCGTACCATGACTTATAAAAGACTGTCAACCAGTGCAGCTTGTCTATTCGTAATAATTCAGACAGCTATTCTACTGCTAATTTACCGGCATTCTACTATTATTCGATTGTCAAAAAGACAGCTTCCGGTTAGAATTAGCATAGAGGTGACAAAGATGTTTGAAATTGACAAAAAAAAATTTGGGCTATTTGTAGCAGAACTCCGTAAGGGAAATGGTTTTACACAAAAAGAGCTCGCAGGGCGGTTATTCATATCAGATAAGGCTGTTAGCAAATGGGAAACCGGCATTAGCTTACCGGATACGGCTCTGTTAATTCCGTTGGCAGATTTATTCGGCATTTCTGTCACAGAGCTTCTGATGTGCGAAAAAATGACACAAAGCAATACCTTGGAAGCAAATAAGGTGGAAGATATTGTGAAAGCGGCAATTACTTATGCCGGCGAAAATCCAGAAAGAGCATATCAGGTAAAAAGCAAATGGATTGCTTTTTATGGATTATCGCTTTTCACAGGCTGTATAGGTATATTTATAAACTATAAAACAAAAGAGCCGCATTTTGAAACATTGACAACCATCATGCTTTTGTGTGCTGTCTTTGGTGCATACTTCTGTTGCTTTGTAAAAACAAAATTACCGACATTTTATGATGAAAATGAAGTGAACATTTTCTATGACGGTGCTGTTCGCATGCATATGCCGGGAATCAAATTTAATAACAGCAACTGGCCACATATGGTAAAAATTATCCGGATATGTATGTGCCTATGTATGGTAATATTTCCAATTATCAATTTTATGATAGGAAGCATCCTATTAAACATGCAAATAGATATTGGAAGCTATTTGCTCTTAATCATTTTTCTTTGTGCTTTTTTCTTTCCAGTGTATCTGGTTGGAAAGAAATACGAATAATGAAGTTGCCATTTTACATGTTCACGATTTTCCTGACCGTGTTTGCCGTTCTGATTGTCAGTTTGCTGCTGATATTTGTGCTTGCTGTCTTTGACCACCAGTTTGTCTTCTGATAATCCTTTCGGCTGAATGACCAGAATATCACTTCTTTGTAACCCTTTACCTGCTCTAATTCTGCCTTGGGCTCTCCGATTTCACTGAATACTTCGGCTGATGTGGCCGGAGGTATTATGAAAATCAGATTGTCATAGATTTCTTTGCTTTCCCCGCCCCACCAGTCAGGTGCATGGTGCAGAATGTCCGCAAGCTCTTCTTGTGACAGGACAAAAACGGGAATGTCCAAGTCAAATTTGTTTTTTATCATGGCCTCCATCTGGTTTATAAGGCTTCCTGTATCATCTTTCTCACTTGAAAAAATCACATTGCCGCTGTTTAAGTATGTTTTAACTTCCTGAAAGCCAAGTTCTTCAAAGCCTTTCTTTAATTCTGCCATTGATATCTTATTTTTCCCGCTTATATTGATGCCGCGCAAAAATGCAATATATCTTTTCATAGGTACGGATTCCTCCATGCAAATCAGATTTAAAATTCAACTTCTGTGATGCCGCCCATTGTTCCTTTCTTATTCGGGGATGGCTAAACCGCCGTCAACCAGTGTTCCTTTATACATGGAATATGCACTGCCAATTTCATTGCCATCAGAAATGTTCCCTCTATACTTTACTGCAACAGTATCTCCAACTTTCATGTCTGTGCATTCGATGCATCTTCTCATTCTTATATCGTCGGTATAGATTTTATAAACCGTACCGTCCTCTTCATTTGTGCAAAGAACACGATCATCAATCAGCACATAGCCATCACCAATCTCGGTCAGCGTTCCGGCTATGGTATGCTCATAAGGCTCAAATGCTGCTTTTGCAGAATTATTTTTAACATAGTTGATGATTTTTCCCGCTGCTTCTTCTCCGATGAAATAAATATAACTGTAGTCAAAGATATTGGTTGCAAAGTATCCGTCCTCAGAAATATATACTGCCCCTTTGTATACCCCCAGAGCATCCGATGTTGCGGTAAATGTCAGATAATTTCGATTACTTCCGTCAAATACATCCGTTTCGCTGTACAGCCTGGCATCACGGCATTCTGAAAGGATCTGCCAGATATACGCATCATCATTTACAGTAAAGTAACCTTTTTCATCATACCCCTCACAGACCGTATAGTGATTGAATTGGAGGTTCTGTGTCAGCCCATAGAGCTCTATCATTTCCCCGAACATTGCAGGCGTTGTTTCTTCGTTTAGCCGGTAAACATAGAATCCATTGTCATTGCCGGCTGCAACAAGTCTTTCCTCTGATACACCATTGATTTTTCGCACTTCAAATGTCTCGGTGTATTTTTTTCCGGTATAGGGATCTATCCCCTCTGCTTTGCAGGTGCCAAGGGCATCTCCAAGCAATTCTGTGTCAATGGAATTTAGATTTTTAATGCTATATGCATTGCCGTTAAATTCGATGGTTTGATATTTCTCACTGTCGGTTTTGTATTCCCAGGGCCATTCCATATCCCTTTCTGCCCCGGAAATATAATATTTATATTTGGCCGAATCCGCTTCGCTGCCCTTAAGGACTGCCGGCAGGATTGCTGCTCCTGCAAGCATAAGCAGGGCAAAGCTGGCTGCAAGCCCACTCCATTTTTTCCGGGCATAAGGGCGGTCATGCTTTTCTATGCCGGTATAAGCGGCAGCTTCGTCTACATATTTTTGATTGATATTGCCGATGATTTCGGAAATTTTTCTTTTTCTCATAAGGATACCCCGTTTCGTATCAGATATTTTTTCAGTTTCCCACGGGTTCTGGAGAGCCGAACCGATATGTTATGGCTGCTTGTATGAAACAGCGCCGCAATATCTCCAATGGAATCGGAATACCAGTATCGGCGGACAAACATGATTCTACTTTCCTGATCCAGTGTTTCAAGAAATCTGTCTATGACAAGTGCGAGCTCATTTGCATGAAATTCATCTTCAACCGAAGTGGATGACGGAAAACAGTTTTCCAGTTCATTCAGGGAAACATCGTAAATACTGTTTCGTTTTGCTGCAGTGTTTGCATGATACTTTTTGATGGCGAGATTACGGACAATGCGGCAGACGTAACTCAAAAGCGGATTTGGATTTTGAGGCGGTATTGTATTCCACGCTCCGAGATATGCGTCATTTACACATTCTTCCGTATCACGTACATCATTTAATATATTGTCAGCAACCTTGGTGAATACAGAATTGTATTTCTTAGATAGTTCAACGATTGCCTGCTCTGAACGCTCATAAAACAAATCGATGATCTTACTATCTTCCAATTCTTCACATCCTTTCTGCCTCACCTTTATACTACGGTTTTTACATGAAATGTCTCATCCTTATTTAATTTTTTATCAAAAATATGTGTACGAAGAAGCTACTTTCTGTTTGGCTTTCGTTTGATTCCAAGAAGTCTCATAAAATCATCAAACAAGGTCGTATCCATCGGCTCAAACATCAGCCATTTTCCATCATGATAGGTTTTCGTTTCATCATAAATCCTTTGAACCTCTTTTGAATAATTCTCTCTATCTGTCTCAAATTTTAACCTTTCGTCTTTCCCTAAGATAACCATAAATCCGATACAGTTTTCTCTTGCATATAATGCACATAAAGTTTTGCCGCCCCGACGGTATTTATATTCATATTTCCACGCTTTACCGCCTTTATTCCAGGAACAGTCCATGTCATATCTGGAATCAATGACAGCAATTAATTGATTCCAGATATCGTATAGTGGTTCTCCCACTAAAATTGTCATCTCTTCTGCGTTAGGTATTGTTTCAAGCATGACAGCCTCCTAATATAAATTTTAAGTTATCGGTTGCTTTTCTATGAGGTAGGATTGTAAGCTCTTTTGACAGCCATTTTTTTCATAAAATCCCTCTGCCTCCGGCTGTGCACCAAAGTACAACATAGTAGGCGTATTTTCCTTTGCCAGTTGAAGAAGCTTGCTTCCCACTCCCTGTTTTTGATATTCCGGCAGGACAAGCAGCTCCGTAATTGTTCCGAAAAAATAGCCATCCGTAAGAATGCGTAAGCACCCTATTAGCATTTTATTGTCATAGGCGGTTATGTTTCGTGTTCTGGATAATGCACACTGTGTTCTTTCTATGTCATAATCCCCTTGCCATATTTGATTAACAAATGGAATAAAGGTGCGGTTTTACACTGGCAGGGACGATTTGATCAAATGTTTCTTACCAGCTCTTCAATCAGCTGATTTACAATCTCCGGCTGATCTGTGTTTGAATTATGTCCTGCGTCTTTTATCCATTTTAAAGGGATATGGGTGTTTCGATGCCATGCCTTATTATATCTGATGCAGGAACCGGCGTGATCTTTTTCACCGCAGATTAATAGTGCAGGACATTTGAGCTCATAGGGCAGATCCTTTTCCATTGCATTTGCAAGAATTTTGAATCCATGACCGGCTATCTGGGAATACCGCTTTTTATCTCCGTCGTATACCATCATCATTTCATGCATCCGTTTTCTCCCATATTCCGATACTGCAACACCATTTGTACCGGACTTTAACAGGGATTTCCAGGGATAATAAAAGTAAACGGGTTCCATTCTTTTTAATAACCAGAGCTCGATTCCTGTTACATACTTTCTTTGTAATGGAGCGGAATCAATAGAAACGAATCCCTTTAAGTTCTTCGGATATAGCTGGGCGTAGGCCTGTCCAACGTAGCCGCCCATGGATTGTCCTATAATCACGGGTTTTGTTATTTTCTCCTGTTCAAAGATTCCGTTCAGCCATTTTGCTTTATCCATCAGATCAAAATCAAATTGAAAGGGCCATGAGGATGCATGGGCGGGCGGGTCCCATACAAGGACATTGTAGCGGTTTTTAAAGTATTCGATTTGTTTGTCAAATAATCTGTGGTCAGCTGTCAGTCCCGGCAGGAAAACCAAGGCTGCGGTGTCAGCAGCTATTGTATGAATCCAATAATGGATCGTGCCTGATGGTGTTGTATATGTTTTTTCAATCATTTGTCTGTCTCCATAAGCCGGAACTACTGGCAATTCCGAAAAGAAAACTGTAATTTACATTCATCACTCTCGAAAATAATTGCTCTGCCTGCTGTAAAAGTTCTTCCGGCTTACAGGTTACTAATATTTCAAACATGCCATTCTCCTTTACAAATCTGACTGTCTATTTTTTAATTTTTCCTTTGGTGCAAATTTTTGATTTAGAGTAAATGTTGTAGTTTTTCTATGATATTCCCATTTCCTTTTAATCCTATTATTGGAATTCCTTGTACTTTATAAATTCAGCTTTGCATCCATGAATTATTGCAGCAATAATTGATCTACATGCCGGATTATCTCCTGCTCAGATAAATCATACGGCATTGGGTCAATATCTTCAAAGCAGTAATTTGACGCATAGGAATGGTTATCCGTCCACTCTATTACCCAAAAATCCATTAATGTAGTTACTTTGAAAAATTCTCCATTCATTGTCCAGCAAATGCCGGAGGGATATAATTCTACTTGCTTTGCTCCAAGTTCACGAAACCTGTTTTCAACAATTGCTTTTATATCTGCTTTTTCCATTGATGGTCTCTTTTAAATTCTGAATGCATCTGTTACAATTTTTCTATTTCTTTCAATGCTTTTTGAATATCCTTATAAACGAGTGGCTGCATACTATCGTCATAAACCGATGTGTCTGCATTATGAAGTGCAAAAAGAATATCTTCTCTTAATTCCGGCTTATGCTTTGCAAGAATCGGCAGCACTTTGATACATTGTCTGGCTGTAATTGGTTTGACGTCTGTGATGTGTTTCAAATATTTATCAATGATTTCATCAATTTTATAATCTTTATCCCATTTTGCATTATAGGCAAGCAGTACAAGCCCTCTTGTACGAATATAAGAATTATCACTGTCAAGCATATCGCTTAATCTGTCCATATAAGGATAAACGCTATTCGTTTTTTCACTCTCTTTTTGTAACTCCTGTAATGCTTTATAAGCAGCCGTATTATTTTTATCAAACAACAATTCAAATGTTTCTGCTACATGAACTGACATGATATCCTCCCTTTACGATTTAGAGTAAATGTTGTAGTTTTTCTATGATATTCTCATTTCCTTTTAATCCTATCATTGGAATAAATACATTTTCTTTGGTTAGCAGATAAGAAATTTTTTCTATAAATAACCCCATTTTGCAGATTTCCTCATTATTGTCTGATGTTGTATCTACGCCACAATTTGAAGAACGATTTGCTCCAGTAATACCAACAACCTCGAACCCATATTTACTTATGATATGGTTTTCCATAACATATCTAAGTGCGAAAAATAGCCTTATATTATTCTGTCAAACAAGGCAGAGTACTTGAAATACTCTGCCTTGTCATACTCCTGCTCTTAGATGATGTGATATTCTAAATAAAGGCTCTGGCGATATTCTTTATCCTGTGATATCCTTACAACATCTGATAGCCGCCCATCCTCATTTAGTAACATTATCAGTTTGGCCATCAGTTCTTCACCATATTCTTTGCCCTTTTCCACATTCTCCTGGTCTCGCATCAACAACGTCATATACTCATGCCTCCATTCCCTGTTTTTCTTGGCTTCCTGCACAGCTTCTTCCAACTTCTCAACATAGGAATCCTCCGGCTTTTGCCCAGCTACATAGTCTAAAAATGCCTTTAACTCCCTGCTGACATCATCCATTGTCCCATCGGCGTTCAGAAATATCTTTATGGCTTCATCCCCCATGGAAATACTGTTGTCTTCTTTACAGATATTTTCAAAGGTATAGATATGCCTCCCTTTCCCGTATAAATCAAAGGGACAGATAAATATGATATAGCTTTTGTTCAACTTTTTATAATGCTGGCCTGCATCCACAAGCTACAGGTCAATCATTCCCTGATAATATCTGCTTCTCTTTGGCAGTTCCTTTGTATCACTGACCTGCATTTCTATGTCGTAAACAGTCTCCTTGTCGTCCTTTACATACACATCCAGTCTGACGCTATGAGCGTCCATATCTACATTGATATTCTTCTGTAATTCCGGATATTCAATGCGTTCAATATTCAAATCCGGAAGAATCCTCTGCAATAACTCTTTGCACAGTTCTGGATTCTGCATAACCTTTCCAAACAGAAAATCATTGGATATGCCTAATTCTTCCCAATTTTTCTGCTTTATTTCCACGTTTCCCATTTATTTACCTGCTTTCTTTCAAATAAATCACTGCCGGAAAAACTCTGTACATTCCAAAAGCCCTGCTACCTATTTTTATTATACACAGATTTCCGGCAAATTACAATAAGCCGGGAACCTGTCTTCCGCCATTTTTTCCTTTTTAATCCTTCAAGATAACCAGCTTATTCTGGTAACACTCCACAGAAACACTGCACCCAATCTCAAATCCCCACTGTTCTACCCAGTTTCCTTGCAAGATAATCTGCGGCACAGTTCTTCCACTTCTGGTTGTGAATGAGTACGCTTTCATCCTCCGGGTAGCCACAGTATAATCCAAACTTGTATCCTCTGCCACACAACAGCCGTTTAAGTGAAATCTTTCCATAACCTGAAACATTCTTGCCAGCATGGTGTCCTTCCCCAATCTGCAGGTCTCTGTAAAATCTGGTCTTTTCTGGCCGTTCATGTTGACTTGGATTTCCTGGAACAAGACCTGCCGGTTCTGGCGGATTTTTGTATTAAGAATTTTCTATATCACAAGTTCCAGTTCCAGTGATTTGGTTCCAAATTCCCGGAACATAAAAACAGACGGCGCACCGTCTGGAGGTGTGCCGCCGCTGTTCTGTAAGAACCTGATCAAATCATCTGATAGCCTTATTTTGATAGAATCTATGTTCCTGTCCCTGTTGAGAAGATAGTCCAAAGATATTTGCTGATTGCCTGTCTTGATACTTCTAACTGATAAGCAAGTTCCTCCTGAGATAGACCGGCTTCCTTTCTTAGCTTTTGTATTTTTTCTCCAAATGTCATATTGTGTTCCTCCTTTCGCTGCTAAACATACTATTTTTGCAGGCAGCATACCACCAAAATACGGTTTCTATTACGCAACTTTGAGTTGCAATTATACATTTCGCAGGATTTTTTCAGTTTTTTGCACTTTTTTATTATATCGCTGTTTTGAAAGAGTAAGTCAAATACCCCGCATCTTGCTGCGGGGTATTTGACCCTTGCGGCAGTCGCCAAATGGACATGCCAGCATGTCCGCTTGGCTCGTTGCCGCAGAAATAAATATTATCAGAGCCGGAAACCTGTTTTTTGGTTCCCGGCTCATCAGTATCATTTCTATCCGCTCTAAAAATTATTTTTTGTTGTTACCCCCAATCAACACCTTTTTCCCACAAAATGCAAAGCCGTACTTCCTGATCCGTTCCTTTGGAATGCCCTTTCCCACCAACGCCGCCTCATAATTCTGCTCTTCTATCTGCTTTAAGGCTGCCTGAACCGTGTCGGACAACTCCCGCTCTTCCTCCTCATCCTGCACCTTGAATTCCAGAATCATGGCGTCATCCTGGGCATTTTTCGGCTCCAGCATCACATCATATCTTCCAAAGCCGCTTTCCCGATTGGAAATAAGTGCATAGCGATTCGCAAGCTCCACCATCAGTCCCAGCACAAAGCCATGATAAAACCGTTCCGGCTCCGCCCCGGAGGGACGCTTTCCTGTATCAAAGTAGCTGAAAGTAGTAAGGGCTACCCGGTTCATATAGGCATTCATGGCTTTCAAATCATTTTTCAGCAATGCCTTTATGAATTCATTATAGCTGCCATCGGAATCGGAAAACCATCCCCGTATCATATTGGCAAACATAATGCCTACTTCCTTATTGGTCAGCACCAGACTGTAATTCCAGCTTCCGTCTTCCTCCGTAAACTCTACCTGGAGGGTTTTCAAGTAGCCGCTTGCAAGCAGCAGGCTCCAGATGGAATTTCTCTTGCTGTTCAGCTCGCCGTACACAATCTGCTCGTCAATCTCTACCCTGAGAGTTCCGCCTTTCAATAGATTTTCAAATTCCTGCTTGATTTCCTTATTTCCTTCCTGGATCAGCTTTCCCACCAGACTGTTGGAACTGGAATTCGCCCAGTAGACACCTAATCTCTTTGTATCAAGATAATTTAGAATGGACCAGGGATTATAGATGTCGGTGCGGCTTCCAAAGGTGAAGCCGTCATACCATTTCTTTACCTCCTGCTTTCGCTCTGGAAGTTCAAACTCTTCCAATGCCGCAAAGACCTCTTCCTCTGTAAAGCCAAAACTGTCGCTATACTTTTCGGATGTTGTAGTTACCACTTTCAGATTATTCAGATCCGAAAAAATGGATTCTCTGCTCACTCTGGTAATGCCTGTCATGACAGCCCGTTCCAGATAGGTATTCGTCTTAAAGGTGGCATTAAAAAGACTTCTGGTAAATGCCGTCAGTTCCTCCCAGTATCCGTCCACGTAAGCCTCCTGCATAGGGGTGTCATATTCGTCCAGCAGAATGATCACATTTTTTCCATAATAGCGTGACAGATACAGAGACAGCTGATTCAATGCCAACGTAGCCGTCACATCATCCATATCCACAGACACAGAATCAAAAAATCTTTTTTCTTTGTCATTCAGCAAATTTCCATCCAGCAAAAAATCATACTGGGAATAAAGATTGGAAAATATCTGGCAGATTTTTCTGCGGGCCGTCTCGTAGCACTTCTCCTTTATATTTGCAAAGGACAAGCTGATAACCGGATAGGTTCCCTGAAGCTTTCGAAACTTTTCACTCTCCCAAATGGAAAGCCCCTCAAACAACTCACTTCTCTTTGCATAATTTACGGAAAAAAACTGCTCCGTCATACTCATGGTAAGTGTTTTTCCGAATCTTCTGGGCCGTGTAATCAGAGTTACACTGTCCCCGCTCTCCCACCATTCCCGGATAAATGGCGTTTTATCAATATAAAAGTAACCCTCTCTTCGGATGGTTTCATAGTTCTGACATCCGATGCTTATGGTTCTTGCCATGATGCAATCCTCTCCTTACTATTTTCCCGATTGTACAAGTCAAAAAGCCTCATCGCAGCACCGCTACACCTGCATTTTTAACTTGCTCACCGGAAAAAACATTCTGTGTAATCAGTATAACGAGTTTTAAATGATTTTACAATCACTTCATTTTCTTTCGGCGTGATATAAAAATTCAGCCTCTCCAAATGCAGATTTTCTGTAATACACATCTATTTCATCCGTACCGTATTCTAAAATGTAATAGCAAAAGCTTACTGTATCATCCGAAAATACCTGTTCGGGATACTTTATATAGATCCTATTATTTTCTATAGCCTCTATGTTCGATGCATCCGCCAAAAAACGATAGGAAAATTCTGATTCATAGTCGAAAATATCATATCCATCGGAGGTTCTTTTTATCATCAACCTGCCATTTCCATAATCCGATAAATACGTATATTCTCCTGCCAAATTTTCCAACGCATCCTCTTTTGCCCCATTATTCTCATCCATCCTGCCAGTCTCATCAGACATAGGTGTGCTGCTGTCCGGCCCAAGGCTTGAAGTTACCGTCTTAGAGGAAAGTGCAGCCACACTGTATCCGTCAAAACAGCTATATGGATTCTTATGCAATTCTACTGTGATTTCACGTTTCTCCACGGAATCCGTTCCGTCATACCCTATTTCAAAATCGGCGGTAACAACCACCCCATTGTCCGTATACGCATAATCATAGTCAGATATGGAACCATAATTCAACGGACCTGCGGCATCATACCTGTCCACGGCACCGCCTGTATAAGACGAGACATCCAGTTCCATGCCCGTCAGGGAATACTGGATATAGTTCAGTTCGTCCACAAAGATCTGCCCGTTGTTCTTCTCGGAAACCATTTCTAAATAGTCAAAGGACAATCTTGAATTTTGAATGAATCTGGCAATGAACGTCTCTTTCCATTCCTCGCTGCCTGCAAAATCTTTATCAAAATTGTCATAAGTAAGTGCAAGCTGCGTAACTGCGGCTTTTAAATTGTCACCCATGATAAATTCCGAGGGATATTCATATTCCTCAATTCCAAGCACTTTATCATAGTCCCTGTTATCCGTATTTGTGAGTGCAGCAATAGCAATGATATTTGTATTTGTAACTGCTAAATCATCCTTGTAATTATCCGCTGGTTTTTCTCTTATGAAAAGTACCAGGAATACAAGAACCGGAATCAGAATAAATATTCCAATTATGGCTCCGGGAAGCATTCTCCTTTTTTTGCGTTTCTTTCTCTTGTGCTGTGACATTTTGATTCCCCATCTCTTTCATCTTATTCTCCCATCTTGCGGCATTGGTTCCGGCTCACCTTGTATAGAAAGCTTTCCGACCCCAATATCATGCGTCCGTAAAGTTTTCCGGTGCGGTTCACGATGCCGCCAGCCTATCATCCCCCCTCTTTATATCACAGCAAAAAACGCAATCAAATACATTCTGCATAAACTACACAATTTTTGCGTAAATTACACAGCTTATTCCTCAAAGCACATCCGCCACTGAAAGAACGCTTTCTTAAATTCCTTGCTATGGGCTCTCCCAATCGCTATCTTTGCTCCATTGCAAAGCGTAATCTCCCGGCTGTTTACCTTTGCAATGTATCTTAAGTTCACCATATAAGATCGCTGTATGCGGCAAAAGCCAAATGGGGATAAGCTCTGTGCCGTCTCCGAAATCAATCCCCGGCAAAAATGTTCGCTGCCGTCCAGCATAAGATACCGCAGCTTTCTTCCGTTTGTCTCAACAAGAAGAAGCTGCTGCAGATGAATCTTAACGCCAATCCCGGAGGTATCATTGCAGTCAATAAACCTGTCCTGAATCTTTGTTTTAAGAAAGGAATCCACCGCTTCGCAGATTTCCTCCAAATGCATTTTATCAATATACCGGAACGCATTCACCCGATAACCCAGCCTTGCAAGTTCCGTATGTGAGGTTAAAAAGCATATTTTGCACTGGCTCTTGGAATTCATCAGTTTTTCAGCTATGTCAAAGCCATTTTCACCCTCTGCCAGTTCAATATCTAAAAAAAGCAAATCTGCGTCCGGGCTTTTCAAAAAATCATTTCCGTTGCCATAGGATTTTATGCTGACGGAAATATCGTAAGCCCTGCAGCATTTTTCAACCACAGCCTGTATCTTCTCTCTCCATATGGCTTCATCTTCCACAATCGCTATTCGCATGCCTTGTTCTCCCTTGGGATGGAAATGCTGATTTTAAACATTGGTTCTCCATTTTCTGCTGTGGAATCCATATAATATTCCCCGTGGTACTTTTCCACTGCTGCGGCAATATTTTTCATACCAAAGCCATGATTTTCTTTGTCTTTTTTCCATGTGGCAAATAAGCCGCCTTTTGTATGTATAGTTTCAGCCATGCTGTTGCTGACAACTATGAATATCTCCTTTTTATGCTCCATTAATTCCACCCGGATCCTGGGAACTGCTGCTTTTCCTGCCGCTTCTAAAGCATTCTGCAGCACATTTCCCATAAGAGAGGTCAAATCCACCATGTCAAGGGACATTTTTTCCGTCAGCTTTCCTGTTAGGGCAAAGTCTATCTTTTCCTTTTTTGCCAGATAAAAATAATAATTGACAATAACATCCAGAAAGCTGTCACCTGTGTGGAGCTTTAAATCAAAGTCCTCCTGAATATTCCAGATTTTATCTATGTAATCTTTTGCATTCTCTGTCTTTCTCTGGGTAATCAGCTCTCTTAGGACGCCCATATGATTTACCAGATCGTGCTTAAAACGCCTGATTGCCCATGACTGCTTAAGCTGATAATCGTACTGCTGCTTCTGCATATGCATAAAGGATTTAAGCTCCTGATTCTGCCTGTTTGAAAGTACATTTTTAATGGCAAGACCAAGGGTTAGAAAAATGGAGTAAATCACACCGGCAATGCTGATGAAAAATACTGCATATGCATCCTGGCCATACATGGCTTCATTCTCATTAAAAAAGACAAAGACAAAATTATAGAACATTTGAAAGATACTTCCCTGTATGAGAAGTGCAAGCTTATACTTAAGCTCTATATGGCATAAGTAAACTTCGTTCTTTTTGAGAAGCAGAACATATACCAGAAGATAGATCAAAAATGAAAGCAGATAAGCAGCTTCCATCCACCATGCCGTATCCGTTCCGGAGATCCCTCCGCCTACAAATACAATCTGGAGCAGCATGACCGTAAATGTATCTATAATTCCGGTGAAATACATAAGTGCTGCACTTAACAGGACAAGATGCAATGGACTGTCCTCAAAAAATAAGCTTATGGAAAGGACGCTCCAAACCATGTAAATAATCGGAGAATTTGTATCAAAATATGCATTGTATACACCGGCCGACAGCATAACGAATATGGATGCACCAATCAAAAGCTTGTTTTTCCTTGGGCGTCCCTTGAAGCCGAAATAAGTTATAAACAGATAAATGAAATAATTTAAAATGTTGTCTGCAATGTAAATCATAGTTCTTTCCTATATGCTTTATTCCAGCGGGCATGAAACGGGCTCGCCTTATGCCATTCTTTCACCTGTTACAATCCCTGCACGTTCTCTTTTTTGCTTCTTTAACTGCAAGGTCGTATGCCGCAAGTGTCTTGGGATCGAACAGAACAAAGCGTACAATATCAATCTTGTCCTGATTCGCTTGGCAGAATTCCAAAACTGTTCTGACTGCCACAAAAGCCGCCTGCTCTACCGGATAGCGATACACGCCTGTGGAGATTGAGGGAAATGCGATTGTTCTGATTCCATTTGCAGCGGCAGCCTTTAATTAATTTCTGTATGCGTTTTCCAGGAGCTGTTCTTCTCCATTCCCACCGCCACGCCAGACGGGGCCTACCGTGTGAATGACATGGCTGCATGGCAGATTGTAGGCACCGGTAATCTTTGCTTCTCCGGTTTTGCAGCCATGCAAAGTCCGGCATTCAGCCAGAAGCTGCAGTCCGGCAGCACAATGGATTGCACCATCCACACCTCCGCCGCCAAACAGACTGGTGTTTGCTGCGTTTACGATTGCTTCCAGATCCGTTACTTTTGTAATGTCTCCCTGAACTGTTTGGATGATGTATCCCATAAAATTTCCTCCGTTTCTGATAACTATGGTTGTCTTTCTCAAACTTCTTCCTCAAACCCATGCATAAGATGCTCGTTCCAAGAAGCATTGACACTCTCCATCTTCTTTTTCTGCATAATCCGGTTCCGATCGCTTAAGATAGCCAGCATCTCATCCGCAATCTCATCCAAGGGGAGTTTTTTATAATGAGACAGATAGCCAATCATTCTCCCGGCTGTAAAATCCGTATTCAGATTCTTTGTGATTTGATCACAGAACGCTTCCGGATAGCCACGTTTTAGCAAAATATCATAGAGTTCCATGCTCTTTTGTGATTTTGGTTTCATACTTCTTGTGCCTTTCAAATTATTTTCTTCCCTGAGCCTGAAATTTATAGGCTGAATTCCACTTCAATACCATCCACGTCCCCAAACCTTAAAATACGTGGCCTTGGGTGGTGCGATAATTATTTCTGATGGTTGATATGCAATCCCAAAATAGAGCTTATCAGCTCCTGTGAATATACATTCTTATCCTATCAGGCTCGCCATCGCCCTGTACCATGCACAAAAATTCCCAGCCATAACGTTCATAAAATGAGGTATGATCCGTAATGAGATATAAGGTGTCTATTCCTTTCTCTTTCATATCGGCACATACATAATTCAGCAGGGCACCGGCTATTCCATTGCACCGCCTGTCTTTTTCCGTATATACTGCACAGACATTGGGAGAAAGATCTTTTCTGTCATGAAAATCATTTTCAATCACTCCCACTCCTCCGATTATCCTGTCTTCCTCCACTGCCATATACCATTGGGGAACCGGTTCTCTTTTTGTAAGGCACTCTTCCATACTTTTCTGATATGCTTCCAGCGGAATCCCCCATTTATCGTGAAACCACTTGGCTGCCTGTTCTTTTATTTCAGGAGCGTCTGTTAGTCGTATTATTTTATAATCCATTTGTGCAATTCCTTCCATGTATCCTTACATGTTATTCCGTTTATTTAACTGACCAGGAGCCTGTCAGAAGTCAAATACCCCTACAGCCATTAATAGAAAAATTATACCACAGATATTATAAATCGTCCTCCCTTATTCCGTTTAATCCGGCAAAAAATTGCGGGAAAGAGTTTCCTTACATTCTCCCGCTTCTTCGTAGGAAAATTTTAAGAAAATTTATAGAAAAAACGAAGAAACCGTATCCTTTATCCTGATATAATAGGAAAAGCGTAATATAATTAACCATAGGATTATGTACCCCCTCTACTATAACATTTCCATAAGTATAATCCCGCAAGTATGGGACATTGTATAAAAATGAGACTTTTCATCCCATACACCTGCCGGTAGTCCATATTGAAAACCCTTGTGTTGTAAAAGGAAAGGAATCCATATTAAAATGAGCATCCATATTTTAGTGGCAGACGACGAAAAAGAACTGGCCGATGTTCTGGAGCTTTATCTTACAAATGACGGCTACACCGTCCACAAGTCCTATACCGCCGCAGATGCCCTCAAATGTATTGAGCACACGGATTTGGATTTGGCCATATTGGACGTTATGCTGCCGGACGGGGACGGTTTTCAAATCTGCAAAAAGATTCGGGAAACCTCCTATTATCCCATTATTATGTTAACTGCAAAGGCATCCGACGGAGACAAAATCATGGGCCTGACCATTGGGGCTGATGATTATATCACCAAGCCCTTTAACCCCTTGGAGGTGACGGCCCGGGTAAAGACGCAGCTTCGGCGGTATATGCACTATAACAATGCCGTTCCCAGACAAGGGGAGCCGGTACATGAGTACGATATCCGAGGTCTTGTTATCAACAAAGACAATCACAAATGCTTCCTGTTCGGAAAGGAATTGCCCCTTACTCCTATTGAGTTTTCCATCCTCTGGTATCTCTGTGAGCGTCAGGGAATTGTTGTCCCCTCAGAAGAATTGTTTGAAGCAGTGTGGGGAGAAAAATTCCTCCAAAACAACAATACAGTTATGGCCCACATCGGACGGCTGCGGGAGAAGCTTAAGGAGCCTGCCAGAAATCCCAGATTTATAAAAACAGTATGGGGGGTTGGATACACCATTGAAAAGTAAAGCTTACAAGGATTTTCGCCAGTTTCGAATAAAAATTTGTCTCCGCACCATTGCCATGCTGCTCACCGCCGCCGTGACCATCTATGTCCTGTATTCGTTTTTCCTCCGGGGCAATTTCGCAGTCCTTGTGGTATCCCTCTTTCAAAATGTCTTCGGCATGGATCACCACGCCGCTCTTGACCTGTACCAGCGGACATTCCGCATCCATATGGACGCTGTCATCTGGCTGTCTATGCTGCTTGTATTTACGGCCCTGTTTCATATTTATCTTTGCTGGTTTACCCGGTATTTTGAGGAAATCAACAGAGGGATGGACGCTCTGCTTCAGGATACGCCCGGTGAGATATCCTTAAGCCCAGAGCTGCTTACCATAGAACGGAAAATGAATCTGACCAAGCACACCATTGATCTGCAGAAAAGCCGGATGCTTATGGAGGAACAGCGAAAAAACGATCTCATCATGTATTTGGCCCACGATTTGAAAACGCCGCTGGCATCCTCCATCAGCTATTTGAGCCTGATGCGGGACGAGAAACAGCTTTCCGAGGAACTGAGGGAAAAGTATCTCTCCATCTCCCTTTCCAAGGCGGAACGCCTGGAGGATCTCATCAACGAATTTCTCGAAATCGCCAAATACAACCTGTCCAATATCACACTCCAATACAGCGAAATCAATCTGACCCGTTTGCTGGAGCAGCTCGTATATGAGTTCCAGCCAATCTTAGACCAAAAGGGAATATCCTGTCAGCTTGAAATGGC
Organism: Candidatus Merdisoma sp. JLR.KK006; assembly: GCF_036941035.1. Lineage (NCBI taxonomy): Bacteria > Bacillati > Bacillota > Clostridia > Lachnospirales > Lachnospiraceae > Candidatus Merdisoma > Candidatus Merdisoma sp. JLR.KK006. The sequence continues at coordinate 135,363 of NZ_JAYMNS010000005.1, forward strand.
AGATACCGTCCCCCTGAAATGCGATGCCGACAAAATGCAGAGGGTATTTGATAATCTTTTGCGAAATGCTGTGATCTACAGCTTTGACGGAAGCAATATCACCATTCGTGCCAGGTGTGTCCGGGACAACCTGACAATTGAATTTTCCAACCACGGCAGCACCATTCCAAAGGAAAAGCTGGAGCGGGTATTCGAACAGTTCTACAGGCTTGACAAAGGCCGCAGTACGGAGGGAACCGGGCTGGGCCTTGCCATTGCAAAGCAGATCATTACCCTCCACAACGGGACAATCACCGCAGAAAGCGAACATGATTTGACAACCTTTACCATAATACTGCCTGTTTTGTAGGAAAATTGTTAGAAAGTCTTTTGAAAAATAGTGGAATACCGTAAGGACGAACAGAGAAAAGGCGTTTTTGTTTCTGATACAATGATTGTGTCAAGGCAAGAACGCCTTTATTTATATCCTCCCCTGGGGGCATCTCTTACTTCATGTCCCCGGGCAGGCGGATTTCGTCCAATAAGGTCTTTGTCTAATAAGGTTCATTTTATGAATTATGGAAAGGAGTTTTCACATGGAATTGCAGATCGACCATATTTCCAAGCGGTTCAAGGATAAAAAAGCAGTCCAGAACATCAGCCTGAAACTGACGCCAGGGGTCTGGGGCCTCTTAGGAGCCAACGGAGCAGGCAAAACAACCCTTATGCGGATCATTGCCGGAATTATGCAGCCTACCTCCGGCCATGTGCTGTATGACGGCATTCCCATCCGCACCCTGGGGGAGGAATACCGGAATATCTTCGGCTATCTGCCCCAGGAGTTTGGTTTTTATCATGAATTTACCGTCAGGGACTATCTGGCATATGTGGCCGCCCTGAAAGGAATTCCCGAGCGGCAAAGCCGACGCAGGATTCATGAGCTGCTGGAACGGGTTTCCCTACAAAATGTCAGCGGCAAAAAGATCTCCAGGCTCTCCGGCGGAATGAAACGGCGGGTAGGAATTGCACAGGCATTGCTGAACAACCCAAAGGTTCTGATATTGGATGAGCCTACCGGAGGTCTTGACCCCGGAGAGCGGGTCCGCTTCCGCAACCTGCTCTCGGAGTTTGCCCATGATCGGATTGTTCTTATTTCCACCCACATTGTCCCGGATGTGGAGTATATTGCCACCTGTCATGCCATGATAAAGGATGGCAGGCTACTTGCCACCGGAACAACGGAAGAACTGGTAAAGCTGGTGGAGGACAAGGTGTGGAGCTGTCGGATTTCCCCGGACACTGTGCCGGAATATGAAAGCAAGCTTCGGATTGTCAGCCTGCGAAATGAAGATGACGGCAATGTCTCTGTCCGCTATCTTGCGAAACGCCCCTGCAATGCCTGGTCCGAACCTGCCGTTCCTCGTCTGGAGGACTTGTACTTGTGGCTGTTCCCTCAAAGCAGCGGAAAAACTGACAGGAGGTATGGAGCATGAGAATCTTACAATTGGAACTAAAACGAATGCTGAAAGCAAGGCTCACCTGGATTTTACTGGCCCTGGCTCTGATGCTTTCCCTTTTACTGGCTTATCTGCCTGTCACCTATTGTTACAGCAGCTATACGGATGAAAGCGGGAATGAGATCCATTTGACTGGGCTTAAATCCATTTCCTATGAAAAGGAGCAGCAGGCCAAAGCTTCCGGTACTGTTACTCCACAGCGGGTCCGCAAGGCCGTGGAAGCTTATCAGGCCTGTTTAAGGGCATACGGTGTAACGGAATCCTATGACTTGCCCGAGGGCGTCTATGAACGTGAAATACTTCCCATCGCTCCCCTGCTCCACGGTGTTAAGGAAGCATTTGCAGACCCGGATACGGGGATGGCACCTGCCATTATGGAGATCGAGCCGGAGCAGATTGATAACTACTATTCTATTTGTGAGGCTCGAATCACTTCTCTCATGGCAATGGAACAGCCGGACAGTCCGGCCGCACAGCACAGGGCTGTGGAAATGTACCGCCGGATTGCAAAGCCCTTTGAAATCTATCCCGGCATGAGTTCCACTGTCATGGATTATCAGAATATGATGAGCTTTCTGGTGCTGCTGTTCTGCGTGGTGATCGCCGCCCCTGTATTCTCTGCCGGCTACCAGTCCGGGGCAGATGATATTCTACGCTGCACAAAGCATGGCAGGATGGCCTTAGGCGTCACAAAGGTCCTTGCCGCCCTTTTGATTAGCGGATTTGCCTTTATCATCTGTGCTGTTGTATTTATTCTGGCAGCGAACAGCTTGTTTGGCTGGGAATGTACGAAAACCTCTATTCAAATGATGTATTCTATTGTGACATTGGCAGATATAAACGCAGGTCAGCTGCAGGGCCTTTTCGCCGCTGCCGGATTGCTCTCTGTTCTGGCTTCGGTAAGCTTCACCCTGTTTCTTTCCTCCAGGTGCAAAAATACTGTGTCAGCCCTTGCGTCGGCACTGGTGTTTTGCATTGCACCTGTAGTCATTCATATGACGGTGCCGGGCGTATTGTCCGCATGGATTTGCAGTATCCTGCCTGCCAGCGGAACAAGTATTCAGGCCAGTATTCTCTATGCCATTACGGATTTCCAATTCCTGAGTATCGGCAATCTGGCTGTCTGGACGCCCTATGCCATGATTGGGGCCTGCATCATTGAAATACCGCTGTTCTCTTTTTTGGCCGTTCGTTCTTACTGCAGGCATTCCGTAAACTGAAGACTTGGAGGGGTGAATCTTACGTACCGCTTATGTTTGTATCCTGTGCATTTCCTGCCTCAGGTACATATAACCGTGTACCCGGCAAAAGCAGATTTTCATCTCCGCCGATAATTTCCCAATTCATGCGGTAGATTAGATCATAGTATTCGCCATGCCCATAGCTTTTGTATGCGATTTTCCAAAGACAATCCCCTGGGCACACGGTATACATATGGTCATCTACCGTCTTTTCCACCTCTTCGGGAATCAGATAATGCTGCTGCCCTAAGTCCATGGCTTTTCCATAAAAAAGCTCCTTTTCCACGGTCCCGTCTTCCGCCACTATTTTGATTGCGGGAGATTCCCACCGGGGCCGGAAATAACAGGTGCTTCCATCGGCACAGGTCAGCTCCCAATCCTCTGTGACCAGATACGTATACACATCTACCAGGCCTGCATCCTCCTGATATTCATAAGCATAGAGCGTGATCTCGTCTTCGGTAACAGCCACTTCCAGAATACGATTTCCCTGTTCATCGTACTGATAGAGCCGGTACTCCCATGCACCGACTTCATTGGTTCCCCAGTAATCATAGTACTGCAGCTCTCCCATGAGATACGCCCCGTCATAATATGCCTCATATCCACGGCTGAAAAAAAGCTCCTCACTGTAACCGTTGGGATCGGAGCCCACATCACGCCGGTAAGTCAGACTCCGCTGCAGTCTGTCATTTTCATCGAACTGATAATCGGAAACCTCAAACATATACCGGGCCGCCACATAGTAGCCGTCCCTATAGGGCATGCTGTTTGACTTAAAATAAATGTATCTGCATGTACCTTTTTCATCATTCCGCTGGTAGATATTTTCTTCACAGTAGCTCCAACTGTCGCCAAGTATATTGGGCGAATATCCTAATACATAGAGCAGACGATTCTGTTCGTCAAAATATGCATGGGAAATCTCTGCAATCTCTTCCTCGTCATAGACTTTGTTTATCCGTTCATAGGAGCTGCTGCCATTGGAAGAGCTGTCTTTGTCATACTCATAGGTTTCGTGGCCGGTCAATTTTAACCGAGTATCCTCCGCATAGATATCCTGACGCTCATCCGCTGTGCTTTCCTTGGCTGTTGCGTTATTTACAGGACTGATGCAGCCATTCAAATATCCCATGCACAAGAACAGAATTCCTATGCAGCTATAAATTTTCCATGGAACAGGAATAGAAAATTTCTTCTTTTTCATGCGGTTTCTCTCATCATTCATATAAAATATCTGCTTGTACTTGTAGCTGTTCAGCACCCTAACAGTTCAAGATTGTGTTGCATTTCTCTGCTCCAATGCTATCCCAATCAACCGATCTGTCTGGTCAGCCATGAACAAAGGAATATTCAGAACATCATCATCCAGCTTTAAATTGTCCAGAGAAAAACGAACACGGAGTTTCACTTCACAGGGGAATACTTCATTGCATTGATAACCTTGGGACAATCCTGTATCTCGTCAAAGATGATAAGGGTCTTTTGGGGCACAATCTTCTGCCCGCCGGCCAGCATCAGATTCTGCAGAATGCGATCCACATCCTTAGTGGTTTCAAAGAACTGCTTATATTCCTCGTTTTCATCGAAGTTAAAGTAGGCCGTATTTTCATAATAACGTCTGCCGAACTCTTTGAGAAGCCAGGTTTTTCCTACCTGGCGTACTCCCTTTAAAATCAGCGGTTTGCGATAGGGCGAATCTTTCCATTCCAGCAGCTTATTCAGAATCAGTCGTTCCATAGATGTTCTCCGTCACATTTTTATTGGGGTTTTTGCGGTTTTGATCACATTTTTATTATGTTTCTCTGTTTTATTATACATCATTGCGGAGAAATTACAATCCAGTCATCTACATTCGCTGTTCGTTCGGAACATAAGGTTTCCATAGCATTTACGCAAGCATGAATCTCCATGGCAGGAATCTCATCTATTGCAACCTCTTTATGCTCCATATGGTCAATGTCTAAAATATTTTTCCTGTGCATAGGTATCAAAAGGTTCTATATCTGAGGAAGATATTGCATATAATGGTTGATTCCAATCAGCATCACATACCCACTGGGGGATTTCATTGCCGATCTCTTCCCTATCTTCTGCTTTTGGAAGTTCCCCAAGCATAAGCAAATTAGAACTGCTGCCGGAACAGCCCTCAATGACCAAAATACAAATTAATATTAGTTCAAAACGCAATATCCTTATAAGCGATCTCATCAATTTCCTCATTTAAAAATCCCACACCGATTCCATTATCGTCCCAGTCTTCACCGCCCCATGTCCTTGAGAAAAGCAAATAAACATACCGCCCTCCCTTAACTTTTTCCATGGTAAAATCCCATGGGATAACCATAGTCTCCGGCGTTACTGCCTGCAAAAGTGCATCCCTTGTCTCAATCTCCGGCCACCATGTTTCAAATTCCGCTTCATCATCAGGCCCCCAGGCAAAGCGTTCTTCCTCGTTATAGTATTTAATCAATGCTTCAATGAGTTTTGATTGCAGTTTGGGCCATTTTTCCATAAAGCACTGAAACGCTTCTTTCTGCCTTTCCGTAATTCCGCTTTCTTCGCTGCTTTTTGTTATGAGAAGCTCTATGGTATAGGAGGTTTCTCCAAAGTCAAGTGTCTGCTTCCCCAACCAGCCATAATCACCATCTTCACTTAATTCGCCAAATATCAAATCTGTCAATGCTCTTTTCTCCTTTTACATCACATAACTGCAGCCAGGTCTGTCCGGCATATCATCAGCCTTTACATATCTGGCGTTGAACTCCATATTGATCTGTCGCAGTTCTTTTTTGCCGTCAATGTAATCCTGATACATATCCGCCAAGCCAGCCATACAGCCATCACAATTTGCATCCATGCTGCCCAAGGATTCCGCAACGATCCTTTCACGCTCTTCCTTTGTTGTCTCTGAAATCAAATATCCCATTTTTCAACCTGCTTTCTGCTTAAATTCATTTATCCTTTACAAAATGCTTCCCATTACTGCTCTAATCTGCCATGTACTCACTTTAAAATCTCTTCCCGCATTTCGGGCAGAATTCAAAGTCCTCCTGTGTCTCAAATCCGCAGTTATCACAGCTCTTAATCCTGCTTTTGTATCCCGCCTGTACCTGTGTGAGATTCTGCGGCAGTATCTCTACAGCTTCTCCCCTTGCAATCCGTCTTCCAAGCTCCGGATCAAGAGAATAAATGGTATTACAGCATGTCGTCTTCACATAATACTGCCTGTTCCATTTCAAGCATGGAATAAAGAACAGGGACAGGCACATATAAGTCATGAACATCTGATATCTGCCATAAGAGCCGCAATGGTCACAGATAACCAGCTGATCATGCTCAAACGCTTTTCTTCCCTGGGTAATTCCTATCATAAAAAACATCTTTGCTATTCTCCAAACTCATTTTCAATTCCAGCAGCACATTTCATTACTTCAACAAATTCCACCACCATAACAAGATTATTTTACCACAATCTCACCCACAATTTTATTAAATTTCATTAAAATTTTTCTCCCTTTTCGGATTTGATTTGTGTCGTTTATGCAAAATCTGTGTCGTTTATACGTTGAGTATTTTATTGTCTTTCTCACTGTGATATAAATAAGGTGTCAAGAATGTTTTGAAAGGGTAATCTTATAATGAAAAATAAATCTTTATTATTTTGTATGACTTTGAGCTTATTTCTTGCTCTTAGCGGATGCAGGAAAAATGAAATTCCACAAGAAGACGTCACATATGATCAGAGCTTACCTAATGATGATCCCGTAGATGAATCTTTTGATAACAGTAACAGCAAGTATGAAACCAGCAATAAAATACCGGATAATTCATCGCAATCAATCGACAATCATAATCCGGACAGCTCGGATGAACCATCCAATATTCCGGATCATTCCAGCGAGAGTGCATACTTCCTTTCCACGAATCATGATTTTTATGAAAAAGCTGCATTTAATCCAGTTGACCGGAACTATGTAATGGATTATGAAGCTGCTCCTCCGGAATTTTGGAAATCCGCTTTAGCGAAATGTGAAGCATGGAACCAACAGATTGACTTCACCGGTTCTGAACTTAAGGCATTGCTAAGTAAAACCGACTATGATCAATTACAGAATGCAATCAGTCTTTGGCAGGAGTATTATCAGGAAGAAGTTTATCAAAGCCGTGAATTATATGGACCTAATGCAATGATTGGGGGCAGCATGTATACAGCCATATCCGGAGATCTTCTGATAGAAAAATGCAAGCTGACATCCTTTATATTATTGTCTCAAGAATATGAATTATCAGGCAATGTATCCTTTGCGGAAGATACTGCGGCAGCAAGCAATGGCAATGACAATAACTATTCTTTTTCGCCCCAATCCTTTTGCATTGAATACAGCTCCGACTTTGAAGAAACGTTAATTCCTTATTCTATAAACGAAAAGAACAGCGATGAATTAGAAGCACTTATTCATGAAACAGCCACTACCATTGAAGAAACATTTGGGCATGACTATGCGGAACATGCAAACAAATACGTTTCTTTCATCCATGCATTCTATACAATCGAGAACCATATATCCGAAGACAGTAATCAATGTCTTCTGTTAAAAGAAAACAGACTTAGACTGTATGCCATAGAACTTTTGAATATTGTATATATGATGGATGTGATGGATAGTCAATAGGTGCATAAGGAACCCATAATCCATTGAAAATCTGTGTATTATGGGTTACACATCTCTTTGATCCGCCCTATTATATGGGATATGAGATACCATATGGTTTCATAATGCATATATTGCAGCGTATTCTTATCACACAAAAATTGGATCTGTGCCGGGAAGTCCTCGTCCGAGTTCCAAAAGGAAAAAATCACGTCCAGAGACTGAAACACCGGAATCCGAAAGCTCACGTCACCTTTTACGTATGGCTTCCCGTTCAGCCTCTCCAACGCCTGTACAAGCAGCTCCGCTTTCCCGTCAAAGAAAGCTTCATCCTTTTTAAAAGAACCCTCTCCGGCATAGGATGCGGCATTCTGCACACTGGAAAGCCGCTGTATTAATGCAAACTCATTTGAGGGAGCCGCACCCTTTTTTGAATAGCAGAGAATATCATAAATGGTCATAACCTCATTAAAATCGGCTTCCTTTACATCAGCAAAATCATTTTCTGACCATTCCACGCAGCCGGTCTGACAATGGACCCGATAGCTCCTGTTTAAAAATTTCAAATATAAATAGCCGTTTTCCAAAGGAATCCGAAGCTTCCCGGCAATTTCCTCATGATTATATTGGTAAAACTGCTTTTGGGTTTTTCGTTTGGCAATTTCATAATTTGACAGCTTCTTACACACGCAGAAATGGCAGCTTGTGTCTCTTTTGGAAGATTTATTCGGACATTCATAAATCCTGCCCTCTTTATCCTCCGTCACCTTGATCTCCAGCTTTTCCATGGGATGCATGGGGCGTTCGGCAATGTAAGTAAGATAAATGCTGCTGATTATAATATATTTCCATGCCAAAGGTTTATCCGGCAGATGCCGGGAAAGGTAGTCCTTTAGAACTTGGGAAAGCTCTTTGGCAAGCTGTTCATCAACAAAGCTCTCATCCCCGTCCGTACTTTCCTGTTTCATTTCCTTAAGCGTACTGTTATTAAAATCACTGATGGGCAGCTCTCCCCTTTGAAGCCGCTCCCATTCCTCCTGAGATATTGCAAGATTCAGCTTGTGTCGTAATTCTTTCTTTGTCATAACGCACCCTCTCCATTTTATATAAAAAGCTCCCTTTTCCCATAGAGGAAAGCAAAATGCTTCTTTCAAAAAAGCGCCCCTCTATCCTCTTCTCCCCATTCCAGAACCGTATCATCAATATGCACATGCCATTGGGCGCCGGGAAGCATGTCAGTGATTTCACTCAGGCATTCCAGCCACCAATTTATAATATCAAAAAACAACTCCTGATCAACATCCGGCGGTAACTTTGTAGCACCGCTGAAAATAACGTCCTTTTCACTTTCATGTCTGTCTTTTTCCAAATCATAAATGCAGAATCCCTCATACATTTCTCCATAGGGATATTGTGCATCATAACGCCTGGCGATTTCATCGCAGGCTTTCTGTTCCTGTAAGGTAATCGGCTGCGTCCGGCTTGCCGTATAATAAAGTGACACTGACATGGCTTAACCTCCTGTCTCCTGATTCTACCACATAATCGTAAAATACATGTAGTTAAAAAATACGGCCCACACCATGCAAATGATGCTTATGATCAGACATTTCTTACTCTTGGCTCCCTTTGACTTTCCTACAATCGACAAAATCAGTCCAATCAGACACAGAACCGCACCAAATGGAGGAAATACCATTGCACCAACTGCGCCTGCAATAGAAAGACCTGCTCCTATCACTCCATAGCCCTCATTGACCTCGGCCGCTATCACCGCATCAATACCGGGATTCTCACTGGCAACCTGCTGCGCCAGAGCTGTGATAAACCGGGAAAACGCTTCACACTCCTGCGGCTGCAGAATATTAACCGGGAACCAGCGGCTTTTCCTTAGATTCTCCGCATCCACATATAGCTGGGCAATGGCATGTCCCTGTTTGTCGCCCAGCCATGCCTCCACCCGGCTGATGACGCCGTTTTTCTCCTTCGTTTTAACAGTCACCTTGCCCAGATTCCGGGATGTAAGCGTGATGGGATTGCCGGCCTGAACCTGGCGGCTTCTCTTATCAATATGCAGAGGAAAGATCCACAATGTTTCCCCTTGAAACGCCGCCCCATAGCGGAAATAGGTAGTCTTAACCGTGCGGCCATAGGATTCATGCTCTTCCCAGTGGGCATAGGCCAGCTGATAATCGTTCACTCCCACCAGCATCTGCTCTGCCGCCTGTCTCACACGCTCTTTGTCCTCTCCCGTTTCTGCGGCTTTCCGGTTCCTGCTCTTTTTCACAAAGACAAAATAAATGATTATTCCCAAAACTACGATACTCCAAAGGATGGAATATAGATAGCTCATAATAGCTGCCATGATAATCTCTCTCCTTTTTGCTGCCTGCTTTCTGCTCTATGAAAGGGGCTTCTTTTTTCCGAAAATATTATAGCATAATTTTATGAAAAATGGGAGGGGATTTCCACAAGCAATCCGGTTAAAGGCGCAGGCAAAAAGAAGCCGGATTCCGCTCATAGTTTTCATTTGGTTATAAAAATGATAAAATTTTTTGAGAATTTGAAAACTTTATTCCTGTGTCGTGACAATATATCTATACAAGGGCAAATCTTTATAAGTCGACTTAAAAGAAGAAGGAGGATAGCTGCTATGAATAATGATGAATTCGAGCAGTTTGTCCTGAGGTTTGGAAAGGATATTCTGCGATTTTGCCGAATGACTGCCAAAGACGCAGAAAGCGGAGACGATCTGTATCAGGACACTATGCTCAAACTGCTGGAGAAAAAGAAAAGACTGGACTCCGGGCAGAATGCAAAGAGTTATGCTTTATCCACTTCAATTTATCTTTGGAAAAATAAGAAGAAAAAATACGCAAACAGGATGAGACTGGTTCCAATTGACAGTATGGATGAGATGTCCGATGAGGGATATGAGGTTTCCAATCATGACAATGAAGCTTCACCGGAACATATTATATTGCAGCAAAATGAGATAGAAATGATTCAGGGATTAGTTGCATCTCTGCCTGAAAAATACAGGCTGCCAATCTATTTGTATTATTCAGCGGATATGCAGATAAATGAGATTTCTGAGATTCTCGGACTGCCGGAAGGAACCGTCAAGAGCCGGATGCGGACAGCAAAGAAGCAGTTAAAGGAAAAATTGGAGGCAATAGGATATGACAGATAAAAAGTTAGATCAAATCTTAAAGCAGGCCCTTGCTCCTGAAATTGATGAAAGAGAAATACGGGTACTTAAAAGGAGGCAAGGCAAAATGAAAAAATTTAGTAAAATAGGAAGACCAGCGGCAGCAGCTATTGCAGCAGCCGTTATTGGAATTGGCGGATTGGGTTATGTTAATCCGGTGCTTGCAGCAAAGATTCCATTGATTGGAAAAATATTTGAGAAAGTTGAGGATAATGTCACATATTCCGGTGATTATGCGGATAAGGGAACTGTCTTAACAAATGAGGATCAGGCAGGGAATTTGGATACATCGGACTATTCCGTATCTGATAAAGGAATCACACTGACTGCATCGGAGATCTACTGTGATGGATATTCCATATTCCTTACGGTTAACATTGAAGCGGAAGGCGCAGATTTTACTCATATTCCTGAGCATTATACAGGTGTGAATGTTGCAGATAACCGAACAGCCGCAGGATTTTATATAGACGGAACATGGAGTGTTGCTGGAAATTCATCTGAACAGCTCCAAAACACCTTTGAGGGAGAGGTAATCGACAGCCATACATTTGCCGGTATGCTGAAAGTGAATCTCGGAGAGAAAGCTTCGGGCAGCGGTGAGCTGAGTTTAAATATAAACGGCCTTGGTTATGATGATGACAGGATGCTTGACAGTGAAGAAATATCCGCATCTCATTGGACGGACGGCAATTGGCATATAGTTCTTCCCTTTGAAGTAAATGAAACGGATGTAAAGACGATTGAAGTGGGCGAGAAAAACGGCAGCATTGAGCTTAACAACGTCGTGATATCTCCCTATCAGGTAATTGTCCACACCACAACGCCGGGTAAACAGAGAGAACTGACAGATGACAGAAGAGAAAAATTACTTTCCAAAGATCCTGATATGACAGATGCAGAAATGCTTGAGATCCTTGGATGGTCCTACGAACCCTGCCAGACTATCATATTTAATCAAGATGGGGAGATGCTTTACTCTGATTCGGAAATGGCAGGCAGGGCCGGATTTGCCGTTCAGAGAAAAGAAATAGAGACTCTGCATATCTTCATCTTTGACAATCTTGATGACTGGCAGCAAATGGAGAGCGAGGGAATGAACAGCAGTGCTGCAGACAGGGCTGTCATTGCCAAGGAAATTCTTGTGGATTAAGGGGAGAATAGTTAGAAATTATAAGTGCATTATATGATACTTACATGCATTAGGATTAAAGCGGGAAAGCGTCTGTTGGGATAAAGCCGATAGACGCTTACACTTTCATGTACTTATTGCATTTTAAAGCAAATGGTTTTCATTTCCAAATTTACTGGCGCCATTCCAATTTTCCGGATTGGCTCCTGCCAAATACAGATCCGCCCCCAACGTCTGCTCACTTTATGCACTAAAAAAAATTACAAATTCCCTGTCACTTTCTCCCATTCCATAATCAGATAAATCACATACAAGTGGCAGGTCATTACGCTGCCCACATCAGGATTGCACCGTCATTATATGACTGAATTTCAACCAAAATTCAGAAGCATTATTATCACGGATATGCTTCATCGCCCCGCACAACTGCTGTGCATTTTGTCAGGTTTTTATCGCTCAATGCCTTCGCTTCAATGGATTGTTCTCCATTTCCTCACGTCCTGTATGTATTTGCAGTATTCAATTTTTCATTCAGCTACAGTTCCAGCTTATATGCACCGTATTTCCCCAGGACACGTTCGAGAATTTTTTTATCTTCCCCCACTGCCGCATCATACATTTTTTTGAGCCTTTCCTGCTCTAAAGAAGTGAGTGTGTTATTGTATGGCTTGTAGCTGTCCATGATAAAAATTCCCCCTAACCCCCTCATTGAATAAAAAATCCACGTTCCGGTTTATCATCTATCCATACCAAACTGCGAATTTCTATAATGAAAAAGACGCACTATAATAAAAAGTTCCTCCTTCATTGCAGCACATCTTTTTGTCTGCAATACAATATCATTTTTACTTTCTGCTATAATATAGTTAGAATCGTTTTTCTCAAGCCATTCTTTCATTACTACAGAAGATAAAGAACAGCGGCCTTGATTCCTCAAGAGCCGCTGCATAAGGATAAGTGCATTTAATTAGTTTCCCTATATTTATCTGCAATTTCCTCTGTCAAGGGAATAAGCCTGCACTCTTCGATTGTATAAACCGCATCACAGATTTATCCTGTGTGTAAACAGTTGCTGTCTGCTCTCCGGCATTGTAATTTACCACAGTTTCCATTTCATACTTTGCAAAAAAACTTAATAAGAGTTACTGTTCAGTCCCGGTCAATCCCTTTGCTGATTGTCCGGGACCGAACAGTAACTGTAAATTTTTTACAGAACAAACTTTCAAAACATTTGTTTGCATTTCTTTCGAACATATGTTATACTTAAAACAACCTTGTACAAAAGATTTTACTGACCTGCAGTCATACAAGGCAGGCTGATAATACTTTGTTGTACATAAAATCTGAGAACATCGGTAAAGTTGCAAAAGCATACGAGAGGAACTTTCTGAGTGCCCTTTCGAATGAAAGTTTCTTTCATTAAGTGTGTACCGAAGTGACTTTACCCTTTAGTACCGCCCGGTGGCAACTTAAAAAGGAGGAAGCGATATATGCCCTATGGTAAGATTTCCAAGAAGCAGTCAGAAATTTTAGAATACATTAAGTCACAAATTTTAAATAAAGGTTATCCGCCGTCAGTCCGTGATATCTGTGAAGCTGTGGATTTGAAGTCAACTTCATCTGTTCATTCCCATCTGGAGACATTGGAGAAGAATGGTTATATCCGCCGGGATCCCACTAAGCCTCGTGCAATTGAGATCATAGACGACAATTTCAATCTGGCACGCCGGGAAGTGGTGAATGTTCCCATAGTAGGCAAAGTGGCAGCAGGACAGCCCATACTGGCTGTTGAGAATGTAGAATCCTACTTCCCCATTCCCATGGAGTTTATGCCCAATGAACAATGCTTTATGCTGAAGGTGCAGGGGGATTCTATGATCAATGCCGGAATTTTTGATGGAGATACAATTCTGGTAGAACAGCGTCAGACTGCCCATAATGGAGATATGGTAGTGGCTCTGGTGGATGATTCCGCTACTGTGAAGACCTTTTACCAGGAAGCCGATCACATTCGCCTTCAGCCAGAGAATGATTCCATGGATCCCATTATTGTTCCGGACTGCCAGATCCTTGGAAAGGTATTTGGCGTAATCCGTTTTTTTCAATAAAGTGCACTGCAAAAGAGTAGAATATCCTAAATCAGAACCAGAAAGTTTGTATTTTGACACATTTATACCTTAATACTTCACTGTGTGGGAACCGGGGGTATCAGAAGGATTTGAAGCAGCGGCGATTGGAAAAACGCCAGAATCGGGTCTGCAAGGTCTGCGGAAAGACCTTCACACCCAAGCGGTCGGTCGGATGCGGTCTACTGCTCCAATGCCTGCCGCCAGCGGGCGTATCGCCAGAGCGTTACGGATAAGCTAAGTGGTCAAATTGAACACTTACCTCAATCGTAACGCAATGCGGTAAAACCGTTACAGGTAAATCAAGTGTCCAAATTGAACACTTGCTCTAACCGTAACAAAAAGCTGAAAAGTGTTACGACTGTTGGTGGTGGTCAAATATACCATCACAACTAACCGTAACAGGAACATGGAATATGCGCCGGACATGGGAATTGTCCAGACAGTCCCTCGCCAGTCTTGCCGCTATCCGATGATGGTGACAAGGAGCAGGACTGCCGCTTTTCCGGTTTGCAGGGAGCGCAAGCCCCACTTGTTCCTGTGCGGAGCAGGAAACAACAGCGTTCGTTTCACGAACGCACAGCCAGCCCCGTTCACGGGGCTGAAAAAGGGGTTTGGGGTGCTACCCTAACAAGCAGAAACTGCGGTTTCCGGCAACGCCGGGAACCGCAGTTTCGAGTCTTTGTGGGAACAAAGACACTGCTTGCCAAGTAGTTATTATACTCCGTTGTCGCACATTGAAAAGGTTTATACTTGAGTTATAAGATATAATTTCCCATGACCCTTTCTATTAGTTTGGCAACACACTCCTTTTTAAGCTGGTGTAAGCCAGCAAAATATAGATTGCGTAAATCAGAAAGAAAATCCCCAGCGAAATGAGCACGATGACCCTGGGACTGCTCATTCCCACCATCACCCCCGGCTCCGGGGCGTGGGCCAGGTGGAGGATGAACGGCACCCCAATCAGCACCGGCGGCACGGCGGGCATGGCGTAGTAGATGGCGAACTGCCGCCCAAGGGCCCGCCCCATCTCCTGCCGGGCCATGCCCAGTTTTTGCAACAGGGCAAACTGCCGTCTGTACCGCTCCGTCTCACTGAGCTGTTGGATGGTAAGGATGGTCGCCGCAGTTATGGTGAGGGCCAGTGCCAGGTAAAACAAAGGGAACGCAGAGAGGGCTGTCCACGATGCCGCGTCTGCCTCCTCCATTGCTTTGGCACGGATGGTGTCATAGCTCCGGGTCAGGTCCTGTTCCTCCAGTCTATGATGAATCCAATACAGGCCGTAGAACTGATCTTCGGTCACCGGTTGGACCGTCTTCGCCGCATAGGCATAGTGATGCACCGGAAGTCCCTCTGCCGCATTGTCCGGTACCACAAGGGTGAATTGTGTCCCGTTGCTTGCGTTGTAGTCCTGCATCAAGTGTTCTGTATGCACCCCGCCAAGGGTCAGCTGGGCGCCCCCCACAGAAATGGGCTGGGGGAAGCCCGCAAGATATTCTCCCAGATAAGACCAGCAGTGAATCAGATATTCTCCAGGCTTCAGTTCCACCGGCGGATAGCCCGCGATGGCCCGCAGCGCCGCATAGTCGCTGTACCGCAGTACCGGGTCCTGTTCATAGTAGCGGAAGTAATCCTCCCCGCTTTCTTCCACATAATCCAGAACCTGGCTGTCTCCAGTATGATAAACATTGTAGCGCAGGGACTGTTCCATGGGGATACTCGCCCGGATGTAGTCAAAATAGTCCTCGCTGAGCGGCGTGTCATCTTCACTGCCGAGATACAGGTCAAAGCAGCCGCTCTCCGCCGCCCGGCTCTCGAAAAGCCCACGGAACACCAGTCCGGCTCCTTCAGAGATGATCGTAGCCGTGAAAATCACGGAAATCACTGCCATGACGATTCCTATAGTGGCCAGCTTTGCAGTGAGGGTACGGAAAATCAGCAGGTTCTGTCCCTGATATTTCCGGGCAGGGCGTTTGTCGAAAAAGTCCGGTACACCAGAGGCGAAGCTGAGGAAGAAGCCGAAGAGGGCGAAAATCACGCACCCTCCCCCGATGACTGCCAATGCCAGTACAGGCGTTATCATCAACGCAGTTCCGATGATGCCCAGCACGATGGACAGGACGAACATCATCCGCTGCTTCCTGCCTGTCTGGATAACGGCCCCCTGATTCACCCTGTCGGTATAAATCAAATCGTGGATGTTGGCTTTACGGATGCGTTTCCGGCCCCGGTCTAGGGCGAAAAGGTAAATCAGCGCAAAATAAAGGACCGTCAGTCCCGCCGCCGGGAGGGACAGGGTCAGGACGAAGTGATACGGCATGCCGAACAGTGCGAACAGAACAGCCCGCAGCATCTGATAGAAAAGGCTGCCCAGGACAGTCCCCAGCACCAGGGCACAACCGCCAATGGCTAAGTTTTCCAGGAAGAACAGTCGGGCCACCTGCTTGTTTGTCAATCCGATAAGCAGATAGGTTCCCAATTCCCGTCCCCGGCGGGAGAGCATAAATCCTGTGGCGTAGCTCACCAGCCAGCCGAAGACGCACACTACCACAATGCTGGCCAGGACAAGCATAAGTCGGAAGTTGGAGAGGCTTCTGGAAAGAGTATGGATCTCCTGAGAGAATATCAGCCCATTGAAAGCATACAACAGCGCCGCCGCCATAACGACTGTGACGAAGTAGACCATATAGTCCTGCGCCTGCCGCCTGGCGTTGCGCAGGGAGAGCTTAGAGTACGTCACTGACATCACCCCCCAGCGCAGCCAGCACGTCCAGAATTTCGTGATAGAACACCGGCCTGCCCCGGTCCCCCCGGAGCAGTTCGTTGAACACCCGGCCATCCTTGAGGAACAACACCCGTTTGGCATAGCTGGCACTGTAAGCATCGTGAGTGACCATGAGAATGGTAGCGCCCATGTCCTGGTTCATGGTGGTCATGATCTCCAACAGATTCTTGGATGCCTTGGAGTCCAGCGCCCCGGTGGGTTCGTCAGCCAGGAGCAGGGATTGTCCCGCAACCATTGCTCGGGCGCAGGCGGTCCGCTGCTTCTGTCCGCCGGAAACCTGATAGGGAAACTTGGGCAGGATGTCAGTGATCCCCAGCTTTTGGGCAACATCCCGCACCCGCTCTTGTACCGTTTTGGGGTCAGTATGGTTCAGCGAGAGGGCCAGTCCGATGTTTTCCTCAACCGTTAAAGTATCCAGCAGATTGAAGTCTTGGAACACAAAGCCCAACTGTTCCCTACGGAATTTTGCCAATTCTTCCTCGGACAGATCGGCAATACTCACACCGTCCAGCAGGATACTCCCGGCGCTGATGGTGTCGATGGTGGAGATGCAGTTGAGCAGGGTGGTCTTGCCCGAACCGGACGCCCCCATGATTGCCAGAAACTCCCCGGCCTCCACGTTGAAGCTCACCCGGTCCAGGGCCTTGGTGACATTGTTTTTGCTCCCATAATATTTTTCGATATTTTGTACTTGTAACATGGCGGTTTGCCTCCTTTGCTTGTGGCTCTATGGTACACCAAAAGCGAAGGCCGTTGTATCGAAGTCATATTGATTTTCCTTACAATTTTGTAAGGTTCTCCTTCGCCGGGAAGGTCAGGGTCACGGTGGTCCCTTTTCCCTCCACGGAGGCGGCCGCCAGTCCCAGATTCAGGAACCCCGCCAGTTTTTTGCAGAGATACAGTCCCATGCCGGTAGAATTACCCCGGCTTCGTCCGTTTGTGCCAGTGAAGCCCCTGTCAAATATCCGGGGCAGTTCATGGACGGGAATTCCAATGCCATTATCGTGAACAATGAGCTGAGTCTGTTTCCCCAGCGGCTTTGCGGAAAGTGTGATGACCGGTGCTGTCCCCCGGTAACGGGCGGCATTTTGGAGCAGTTGGCCCAGGATGAACACTGCCCACTTTTCATCGGTATAGACGGTACAATCCAATTCCTCCGTTACCACCTGAACACCGCTTTGAATCAACAGAGAACGATGATTTTCAATCGCCTGCGTAGCGATTTTTCCCAAGTCTATCTGTCTAAGCAGGCAATCTTGTTCCGGGTTCTCCGCGCGAGCGTAAAACAAGGCCCGCTCTACATGGGCCTCGATTTGCGCCAGCTCCGCAGTCAGCTTCCGGCGGGTATCCCCATCCAGTTCCCGGCAAATGAGCCGGGCAGCGGTGATAGGAGCCTTGATTTCATGCACCCATTGTTCCACATACTCCCGATACTCCCGCTGCTGAGCCTGCGCGTCGGATACCGCCCCCATCATAGCCCGGCCTGCCCGCCGGGTCAGGTCAAAGAGATGGCGCTCATAGAGATTTTTGGGAAGTGGAACACACTCCATAAATAAATACTTCCGATCCAAGCCCTCCAAAATGTTTTCTAATTCCAGCAAGCGGGCACGTTGTTGAAAGAAATCGAACGCATTCACACTCACGAAAACCATCAGAAGCGTGAGCAGCAAAACTAAAAGGATTCCTGATTGCGTTCCTGTGGCAAGAAGGAACAGTGCCGCCAATCCGGTGCAAATCAGTTGGAGGGCAATCCGGCCCAGCCGGTCAGATAAAAATTCCCGCAAGGTCATAGCTGATACCCCATTCCACGCCGGGTCTTGATGGCATCAGGCAGGCCAATTTCCGCCAGTTTACCCCGCAGCCGGGTCATATTAACACTGAGGGTGTTGTCATCAATGTAAATTTGATTATCCCATAACGCATCAATCAGATCAGCTCTGGAAACAATTTGCCCCGTATGTGCCATCAGACAAGCCAGTATTTGTAGTTCGTTTCGGGTCAACTCCGCAGTTTTTCTGTTGGCCGACACAACTCCTTTTGTCAGGCTCAAACGCAGTTCTCCGGCCTCCAGAACATCAGCCGGTTCCGGCTCATCAAGGCTCCGGCGCAGAACCGCCTTGATGCGGGCCAGCAGAACAGGGACGCTGTAAGGCTTGGTGATGTAGTCGTCCCCACCCAGGCTCAGTGCCCGCACCTCGTCCACACCAGCATCTCGGCTGGTGACAAAAATAATCGGCGCAGAAACAGCTTTCCGCAGAGCGGCGCATAAGGAAAAACCATCCCGCCCTGGCAGTCCAATATCCAAGAGAATCAAATCCGGGCGCTCCAAGACCACCTGCCCCAGTATATCTGTAAAATTTGTAACCACCAGAGGCGTATATCCTTCGTTTTCCAGAAGCAGAGCCAATTCCTCCTGGATAGCGGTATCGTCCTCTATAACCATTATTTTTTGCATATTACCACTACCGCCCTGTCGTTTCCCCTATACTAACACGAACAGAGCGCACTTGTCCAGACGCAGTTGTCCTCATGAAAATCAAAAAATCTCACATTCTCCCCTTGACAACAGCTTTAGAGTGCTATGCGGATGCGTATTAAAATTTTTTTCGGAGAAATTATCCTTGACAAATCTCTTCTTGGTTGCTGATGGAATTACTATCACCTTGGAGTTCATCACGGGAGAGCCTCTCGTACAGCGGGGTGATCTTGGTTTTCGTCATAGCGTCTGCCTCCTTACATGAAATATGCTCTAAATGAGTTCTTCACTAACCATGAGAAAATCTTGTGATTAAGAAGTCATTTAGAGCATATTTCACCTATAACGGCCAAAGTCTTCCTGCCCTTAAGGAGTATTTATCAGGGATGTCATGGCTTATATTTTCGTATACGGACTGCCAGTATCTTTAAGTTCTCAAACAGACCGATATCCCTCTAAAAATCCAAAGGGATCTTTCGGATCTTCATGTAGAAAGTGCATCATCATATAAGCACACATAAGAGATACATGCTCTTCTCTGAGAATCCGCAGAACTTCCTTTCGATCTGCCAAAACTACTTCTATCTCTTCTGTCTCCTCCTGCTCTTTTTTCGAGATCTCTCCCTCCGCTGTGCCATATACTGCGGCACAGGACTCATCGGTCATTCCAATGGTAGTAAAATAAGGCTTGGAATAGATCGGATCCACTTCAACAGGGTGGAAGGTAAGGCCCGTCTCCTCTCTTAACTCTCTGACACCTGCCTTATGAAAATCCTCCCCCTCATCAATCAGGCCAGCCGGAAATTCATAGATATAGTTTCCGATGCTGTAACGATATTGCCGGATCAGCACTACATGATCCTTCTGTTCCCCATAAAGGGCATAGATAATCACCCCGTCCGGCTTGTTTTTCCCTGTGGCAAGCTTCATATCCTCTTTGTGCCGGGCTCTGGAAGCTACCTGATAGGGATGCTGATTTCCAAACTTATCCTCCACCTCTAAATCATACATATTTAAAAATCGATTGTCTGTAACCTGTGTAACTTTTAAAATCTTTCCCATCCGTCTCTCCCCTTTCTATCACATAAATCTGCACAGCAGAATCGGCATAAATACAGCCGGAATGGAATTCATCACGCAGATTTTATTTTTAAAAAGCATATTGATGGCTACTCCCATAATAAGGAGAGACCCCACACAGGTCATCTCATTGATCACTGCGGCAGTCAGGAAAGGCTCAATAAACTGAGCGCACAAAGCCAATCCTCCCTCATAAACCAGACACAGAACACCTGCAAAGAAAACGCCAAAGCCCAGACTGGAAGCAAGTACTACGGCTGCAATCCCGTCAATAAGAGATTTGGCAATAAGAGTACTGTGATCTAAGGATAAACCGCTCTGCAGAGAACCCACAATCGTCATGGCTCCAGTACAGAATAAAAGACTGCTGGTGACAAAGGCCTCCGCAACAGAAGTCTGGCTATTTTTAGATTGAAACTTATTTTGGATCCACTCTCCCAGCCGTTCCATCCGGACATTCAAGTTCAAAAGCTCTCCGATCACCGTTCCAACAGCCATAGATACAATGGCAATTAACACATTTTCCCCCTCAAAGGCCCCACTGATGCCAATATAAATCACACAAAGGGAGAGGCCTTTCATAATGGATTCTCCCATACGTTTCGGAAGGCCTTTTTTCAGCAAAAGACCTACAGCGCTTCCGATAAATACGGCAAGTGCATTAACTACTGCTCCTGTCAAAATCATTGGTATATCCTCCTGTCAAATGCTGTAGTAATGCTAAATCAATATACTTTATGGACAGGCAGACTTTGTCCGGCAAGGTATCTGCAGGCTACACCTCCAGTTCTTCCGCCTGTATCAGCGAACCATCACGCCAAATTCGCTCCAAATCGTAAAATAGTCGATTTTCTTCATCAAACACATGGATGATAATGTCGCCGTAATCCAGCAAGACCCAATTAGCCGTATTATATCCCTCCACCTGCTTTGGGGAAAAGCCTGCTTCACGAAGCTTCTCCTCCACATTATCCACCATGGCCTGCACCTGATTCCGATTGGAACCACTTGCAATGAGAAAATAATCTGCCAGTACGCTGACCTCGGATATGTCCAGAATACGCACATCCTTTGCTTTCTTATCCTCCAATGCCTGGCAAGCCTTCTTTGCCATTTCCTTTGATTGTTTCAGAGTCATATGCTTCCCTCCTTTTTTAAATTGCTGCGCAATGGTACTAAGCTGGACTTTTTATTCCAGTTGCGCATTTTCTGCCAGGCCTTCCTGTTTTTCTCTGTAATACTCGTACGCCTTTACAGTCATTTCATCAATCTCACTGGATCCCTTGTCCAGATATTTCAATGTATCTGAAAGAATCCGGTACAAAGCCTGATTGATATCTATAAAAGCCAGCTTTCGAACCTCCGGCAGATTTTCTGCTTTGTTGCGTTTCGGCTCAATATAATCAGCAACATAGACAATCTTGTCCAGCAGGGACATATTCGGCTTTCCTGTGGTGTGATTCAAAATCGCACTGATAATCTCCTTGTCCGTTATCCCATACTGGTCCATGGCCAAAAACGCCCCCAGCTTGGCATGAAGCAGGAAAGGATTTCTGCGCTCTGTCTCTGTCATCTGAATATTGTGCTTTTCACAGAGCTTCAGCTTCTTTCCATTTGGAATGCATTTGGCACAATCGTGAAGGAGACCGGCCATCTGGGCTTTTTGAATGTCATATTCGTAACGCATAGCAAGAGCCGCACAGGTATACATAACTCCCAAGGTGTGCTGATAGCGTCCGTCGTCCATCTCATGCTTCAATTTCTTCTGATAAGCTTTCATATCATAGTTTTTCATCCGAATTCCTCATTTCCTGTGGTTTTCACTATATAATCCCTGTTCCCGAATATAGGCTTCCACTGCTTCCGGCACATAATAGCGGATGCTCCTCCCGCTGCGCACCCGTTCCCGAAGCATATTGGAGGAAATATCAATATTAGGTGTTTCCAAAGGCTCAATCACAGCGCCATAATCCCGTTTTAAACGTTCCATATGCTCCCCTAAGACCTCAATCTCCATCCGGTCTCTTGCAGCTGCCAGAATCCGGCAGCATCTGCAGATCCGTCCCGGTTCCATCCAGGTATGGAACAAAACCAAAGAATCCGCCCCCAGAATAAAGTAAAAATCTGTATCCGGATGCTTCTTCGTGAGAAATTCCAGTGTCTCATAAGTATAATGGTAATCCTGGGGCGTCTTTTCAAAATCAGACACCTTAAGATGCGGATTGCCGGCAGATGCCAGCTCCGCCATATGGGTGCGCTGCTCCATGGTTGCATGTACCTGTCCCGGTTTGTGGGGCGGATTGCCATTGGGCATGATAAGAACATAATCAAGGCCAAAGGACGCAAAGGCTTCTTCTGCCAGAATCAGATGGCCTGTGTGAATGGGATCAAAGGTTCCTCCCAGAATGCCTACCTTTTTTCTTTTCCCCCCATTATCGGGGCAGTTCAATCCGCTTTTTGTCATCCTTGCCCTCTTTGTAGAGTACGATTTTTTTTCCGATTACCTGTACAACCTGTGAATGGGTGCGTTCCGCCAGCGTCTGGGCAATGACCCTGGGATCATCCACACAGTTTTGCAGAACGCTTATTTTAATCAGTTCCCGTGCAGCCAAAGCCTCGCTGATGGCAGCGCAAAGCTCCGGCGTTACAGAAGCCTTGCCTATCTGAAAAATGGGATCCATAGTCATAGCCAGGCTTTTTAAATAGGCTCGTTGTTTGCTTGTCATTTCAAAAATCCTCCTACCGGAAATATTCAAAGGCCAGTCCGTACATTTTTACCGTATCGCCTTCCTGAATTCCGGCTTCCTCTAAGTCCTTCAAAATCCCCGTATCCTTCAGAAAATTCTGGAAGAATACGAAGCCCTTCTCTGAATCCAAATTGGTATAGCCCAGCATCTTTTCAATCCGGGGTCCTTCCACAATAAAGACGCCCTCTTCCTCTGCGGACTTCTCCACCGTGTAAGGAAGCTGTTCGTCCACATGCATTTCCTCCGGAAAAAATTCCTGTTCAAATACAATAGGCTTCTGCTCCGTACCATCAAGA
Organism: Candidatus Merdisoma sp. JLR.KK006; assembly: GCF_036941035.1. Lineage (NCBI taxonomy): Bacteria > Bacillati > Bacillota > Clostridia > Lachnospirales > Lachnospiraceae > Candidatus Merdisoma > Candidatus Merdisoma sp. JLR.KK006. Next base: position 158,608 of record NZ_JAYMNS010000005.1, read on the forward strand.
AGCTCCTTTGTATAATACAATAGCTCCTTAAGACCTGTTCCCGCCGCCGCAGAGATAGGCACAACCCGGATACCCTTCGGCTCAAATTCTTCCTTCAGACGCTCAATAGGATTGGTTTCCCCGTCATCGTAAATTGCATCAATCTTATTGGCTGCAATCACCTGCGGTCTTAATGCAATCTCCTCATTGTATGCCTTTAGTTCCCGGTTAATGGCATACACATCAGCCACCGGATCCCGCCCTTCCGTAGAAGCCGCATCTACCAGATGAATGATCACCCGGGTGCGCTCAATATGCCGCAGGAACTCATGTCCCAGTCCCACACCCTCGGAAGCGCCCTCAATAAGTCCCGGAATATCTGCAATCACAAAGCCGCCTCCGTCCAAATCCACTACACCCAGATTGGGGTTTAAAGTGGTAAAGTGATAGTTGGCAATTTTAGGCTGTGCATTGGTAACACGAGAAAGCAGTGTGGACTTCCCTACGTTGGGGAATCCCACCAATCCCACATCTGCAATGACCTTGAGCTCCAGCAGCACCTCCAGTTCCTGGGCCGGCTGACCCGGTCTGGCATACTTGGGCACCTGCATGGTAGAAGTGGCAAAATGCTGATTGCCTGCCCCTCCAAGGCCGCCCTTTAGGATTACCTGACGGGTATTTCCCCCAGACATATCCGCAATGACCTTCCCGCTTTCCGCTTCCTTGATCACGGTTCCTTCCGGAACTTTCATTATAATATCACTGCCATTCTTTCCATGACAGCGCCGTTTTCCGCCCTCTTCTCCGTCCTCAGCCTTATACTTCCGCTTATGACGGTAATCGTAAAGAGTGTTCAGGCCCTCATCTACCTGAAAGATCACGTCTCCGCCTTTTCCGCCGTCGCCGCCGTCAGGTCCGCCGTTGGGAACATACAGCTCCCGCCGAAAGCTCACATGCCCGTCGCCGCCCTTTCCGGAACGGATCCAAATCTTTGCTCTATCTGCAAACATAGAGTTAACCTTTCTTCATAAAAACAAATATTGCACAGGGAAGCTTCATAAGAAATCTTCTCATATGCCATATTAGTAAAAGAGACTTCAAATCTACCGACTTGAAGCCTCATCACACTTATTCTGCTGCTACCGGAACGATAGAAACCTGTTTCTTATCTCTTCCTTTTCTTTCAAAACGAACAATACCGTCTGTCAAAGCAAACAATGTATCGTCTCCTCCCCGGCCTACATTTACACCAGGGTGAATCTTGGTTCCGCGTTGTCTGTAAAGAATGTTACCAGCCTTTACGAACTGTCCGTCTGCTCTCTTTGCGCCTAACCGCTTTGACTCGGAATCTCTTCCGTTCTTGGTAGAACCAACACCCTTCTTATGTGCGAACAATTGAAGGTTCATCTGCAACATAGTCTTACACCTCCTTAAAGATCAATCTGATATATTGCTTTCCATAGTTATTCTGAATGTCTGTTAAGCCAAGCACCATGGAATCCATCAAAAGCGCCGCCTGCGAAGACAGGGGGCCTTCAAACTGGCAGATAAGAAATCCGTTCTTCTCTTCTGCCGAAAGTCTGTCCTCGGTAAATGTCTCAATAGAATTTACCGTATTCACCGTCAGAGCGCTGACTGCTGCACAGATGATATCAAACCCTTTCTGGGCATAGCCTGCATGTCCCTCCACGGAAAACCGATTATACTGACTGGAATCCTTATATATGGTTACTGTAATCATAACAACTTATTCTGCGGCTTCAGTCTCAGCTTCTGCAACAGCCTTCTTTGCACGCGGCTTCCTCACAGAGATCTTCTCAATCTTCAATTCTGTGTACTGCTGTCTGTGGCCGTTCTTTTTGTGATATCCGCTTTTTCTCTTGTACTTGTAAACGATGACCTTCTTGCCTTTTCCGTCACCGACTACAGATGCGGTAACAGTTGCTCCCGTCACAGTGGGGGTTCCAACTGTCATAGTGTCTCCGCCCACTGCCAGAACCTGATCAAACTTATAAGTCGAACCAGCCTCCACGCCGAGCTTTTCCACTCTGATAACGTCGCCCTCAGATACTTTGTACTGTTTACCACCTGTTGCAATAATTGCGTACATATGGCACCTCCTATTATCATTACTCGCCAGCTTCGGTGATATGCTTTTCTTTTGCATAAAAAAGCACATACTTTTACCCCACTGTGCGGCATCCGTATCAGGATAGCATGGATGGATGAAATTGTCAAGATTTTTTTCAATTTAGTATCGTTAAAAAGGTTCCCAATGAAAAATCATTGGAACCCTTTTTTCTTAGAGACTGTTAAAGTATCAATCCTTTACAGCTCTTCCACAATCTTCACACCGGCACTGACACCAAGCCGGCTCGCCCCTGCTTCAATCATGTCCAATGCATCCTCCAGGGTCCTTATACCTCCGGAAGCCTTTACACCCATGTCCTCACCTACTGTCCGTCTCATCAGCGCCACATCCGCAGCCGTAGCTCCGCCGACAGAAAAACCTGTAGAAGTTTTAACAAAATCAGCTCCCGTTTCTTTGGATATTTCACAGGCTTTTACTTTCTCTTTATCTGTCAAAAGGCAGGTTTCAAGAATTACCTTTAGCTTTGCGCTGCCTTTAGCTGCATTTACAGCTGCGATATCCTCCTTTACGGCATCCCAATCGCCACTCTTAACCGCTCCTATATTAAGAACCATATCAATTTCTTTTGCGCCTGCGGCAACCGCATCCCTTGTCTCACGAACCTTTGCGGAGGTCAACATTGCTCCCAAAGGGAAGCCAACAACACAGCAGGGTGAAATATCCGTCCCTTTCAGTTCCTTTGCAGCAAGTGCAATCCAATAAGAATTCACGCAGACAGATGCAAAATGATATTGTTTTGCCTCCCGGCAAATTTCAAGAATCTGCTCCTTTGACGCATTTGCCTTTAAAAGTGTGTGATCCATATATGCTGCAAGGGATTCCTTTGTAAATGATGTTTTGTCCATGTGATTTTTTTCTCCTTTTTAAGTTGCTACGCAATGGTACTAAAGGGTAAAGTTACTTCAGCGCACACCTATGAGAGAAACTTTCATTCGAAAGTGCACTCATGAAAATTCCTCTCGTGCGCTTTCGCAACTTTACCGTCCGGCAGAAAGTATTTCTTTTAAACACTTGACGTTTCTTAGCCGGACTTCTATTATTTAACAAATTCCTCATAAAGCTCCTGGGAGGAATTCATATTCACACAGCTTTGAATCCTGCTGTCATCATTCAAAAGCTCCGCTAATTGGGCCAGCACATCCAGGTGGCTGTTGGAATCCTCGGCCGCCAAAGCAATAATCAGCCGAACCGTATCCTTCTTGTTGGGGAAGGATATGGGATGGCGAAACAGCGTAAGGGCCAGCTGCTTCTTAATCACGCCGTCCTCCGGCCTGGAATGGGCAAGGGCCACATCCGGACACAATACATAGTAAGCACCATGCTTTTTTGTTGTGTCGATAATGGTCCTGGGATACTGCTCGGTAATATATCCCTGCTCCAGAAGGGTCTGCATGGAGATATAAATAGCTTTTTCCCAGTCACAGTCTTCCTCAATAATACGAACGTTTTCGAGCTTTAACATTTCAGTTATCATATCAATACGTCCCATCTAGCTGTTTAAATAAGCCTTAATTTTCGTTTCTACTTCTTCGTAATCCGTCAGATGCTCCAAGGGAATCGCATCCCCTGCACGAGAACACTCTTCATAGATATCCGCAGAGCAGACAAAGAGATCCGCCGCACCGGGAACCGCATCATAGGTTCCGGCATGATCTACCAGTACATCCTCCATGCCAAGGCTCTCCATTACCTTCTTTACATTCATAGCTACCAGGAAAGAGGAACCCATTCCGGTCATACAGCAGCATAAGATTCGATTGATTTCTTTCATTATATAACTCCTTTCCGTCCGCAGCATGCGGACATTTCATTTAAGCTTCCTCAGTAAAGCCAGGTTTGTTCTTAGTAAGTACACTGTAGATAATTGGCGCAAGGAATACCAGGACAGACACAGCCAGGAATCCGGTACTTCCTATGGTGCCGCCGATCTGTGTATTAAACATACCAACTACCGTAGCGTCCGCACCGCCAAAGGTAGTTCCCTCTACATTTACACCGCCAAACTTAATAAGCAGAGCCGGGAACAGGGCAATGATAAATCCTGTAAGCAGAGAGCTGATGATTACACCTCTAAGTCCGCCTTCCTTATTGGCTACACAGCCTACGGTTGCACCATAGAAGAACGCCGTGAACAGAGACGGAAGAATCAGCGGAAGCTCCAGGGCTGTTCCGGCCAACGCCAACTGAAGGAAGAATGCCAGCACGCCGCCGATAGCCGCACACAAAAAGCCGATCAATACGGAGTTGGGCTGGTAGGGATACAGAATCGGAATATCCAGAGCAGGAACCGCATTTTTGATAAACTTCTCCGCAACACCTTTGAAAGCGGGAACAAGTTCCGCTACAATCATACGCACACCGGATTGGATAACGTAGATAGATACCGCAAACTGTACACCATAAGTAATAGAGAAAATGATAAAATTGGTTCCTCCAAAGGTTGCCGCTGCCAGCTCCGGCTGCTGAACCATACAGAGAACGGAAATTAAAATGTAAACCAGTGTCATTGCCAGAGAAAGTGAAATAGTCAGGTCACGAAGCACGTTCAGAGACTTGGACATATTAATCTTCTCTGCGTCTTTGTCTTTATTGCCGGTAACCTTTGCAATCAATCCGCCAATCCAATAATATACAATTCCTGAGTGACCAACGGCCAGATCCTTTACACCTGTAACCTTACATACGGATTTGTAAATCAGGGCCGGGAACACCGCCATATAAGTTCCGGTGATCAGGCCGCCGCAGATAAGCACCTGCCAGATGGGGAATCCAAGAGCGCCCAAAGAAATGGCACATACGGTAGAAATCCACATAATTTCATGACCGGTCAGATAGATAAATTTGAATTTGGAAAATCGGGCTAATACAAGGTTTACTACTAATGCGATTGCCATAATGCCGGACAGGGCCGTTCCGAACTGTGCGGAAGCCACGGCGAAGCAAGACTCATTTACAGGAAGGGTACCGGTAAATCCGAAGATTCCCTGCATCATGTCACTCATTGGAGTAACAGCACCGATAACAATGGTGGAACCGCAACTGATAAGTGTAAATCCTACAATTGTCTTAACGGTGCCACGAAGCAGGTCATTCCATTTTTTCTTCTGAATAAGCAAACCAATGAGCACAATCAATGCAATCAGAATGGTGGGATTTGAAATAAACTGTACAATAAATCCCAAAATTGCCTCAATAACAAACATAACTTTCTCTCCTTTTCTTTTGCTGCGATCAGCCTTAAGTAAAAATAATACGCAAAACTTATAAAGGCTGAGTAAAAACAGTTACCCTTTTGATCAACAAGCTTCTTGATAAGGCAACTATACACAAAAAAACAAAAAGAAAAAAGCCCAACTTTATTCACAATTTACAGTGCAGAAAAATGTACCCAACTTAGATATTCGTGAATTTGCTTAAAGTAAAAAGAACATCCTCCTCACACTCTGCCGCCAGAAGCTCCCTTTGCATAGAGGGATTTCCACTCAACTCCATAATATCCTGCAAAATATGTAAATGATCCTGGTTGTTAGGCGTTGCCAAGACAAAAAGAAAATGAATGGAAGACTTTCCCATAATATTCAGGCCTTCCTGAAAAATGGTAAGTGTCATTCCAAGGGCATCCACACCATTCTCCGCATGGGCATGAGCAATGGCCATCTCATCATTGATGACAAACCAAGGGCCATTATCATGAGCCATAGAGATCATGGCATCAATATAGTCTTCTCGGATGCATTCCTGCTCAAGAAGAGGAAGGGCCGCATCTCTTACCGCCCTTTCCCAATTTCCATAAGTATGTGATGCAATCATAACCCCGCATTTAGCAAGAATATCATGAAGCGTCATATATTTTTGCTCGGGAATAGTAACAAGGGCGCCGCCGGAATTCAAATAGCTGCTCAAATCCTGGCATATTATTTGATAGGTTTCCTCGTCCACATGACTGCGCACAATCTTTAGCAATGCCTTAACCTGTTGATTATCAGATTTTGAACTGATATTCAGCAGCATCATCATAGATACAATGCTTGCCTTATCTTCCTGAGTCAAAATAGGATGGACAAGAATCAGAGGGAAAATACAATCAAAATGGACAGTGGAGATCACAAAATCAATCTGCTTAGCAGCAGTGTATTTGCTGATATCCTGAGGACGTACCATATCAACTACTTCAATGTTATCAAACTGCTGCTCAATTTCACTTTTCAACAGCAAAGAACTTGTAGTAATATTCGGACAGGTAATAAGTACCCTTGCCTTGGATGTCTCCTTTTTGACTTTATGCATATAAACACCAAAATGAATGGTCAAATAAGAAATTTCATTTTCATCCAAAAGATAGGGCAGTTCTTCTTTTAAAACCTCACAGCTTACCTTTGTCATCCGATAGAGCTCCCCATAATCCTCTTGTATTTCTTTGAAGAGAGGGTTATTGTTCGGCACCAGATAGCAATAATTAAAATAAGAAAGCTTCATATGAAGATAAAGGGATGCCGTCAATTCATCCCGGCGTTCAAAATCTACACAAGCAACCCGTTCAAAGGTCTTTACCAGCTTTTCCGCACAATCTTGAAGTTTGAGTTCTTCTTTGGGATTTTCATGCATGTAAAGCCGATTATTCCCATAACCCAACAGGCAAATGGCAAGGTATAACTTTTCATGCATTTTAATTTCCTGAAAAAAATGATCCACCAGTTGAAATTCCCGGGTTCCTCTTACATATTCAATATCTAAAAGCTGAATCTGATAAACTGCAGGTGTATTTTGTACCACCAAAATCAAATAAACCAGTTCAAGCATATTCTCTTCTTCCAAATTAAGATTCAATTCTTTTGTAATCTCTTTCAAAATATGCAGATAAGAATCCACAATCCCTGTTTCAAACAGATTTAACTCCGATGAACCAAGCAAATCCAGAATCTCCGTAACATAAAGTAAAAAGACGGAGCGCTGACGGAACACATCGCCATTTACATGATACCCTTTCTTTTTTGTATTTACTAAAGAAAGCTGATAACCGGATAAAATCTTTTTTGCTTCGGCCAGATCATAGAGAACGGCATTTCTGGACACACCGAACTCTGCAATCAGCGACTCAAGACGCACCTCTTTTTGAGAACAGATAGAAGCACAAATAATATAAGCAATGCGATGACTTTTTTCAAAGGAACGTCCGGCTGTTCTTAGATATTCTTTCAGTAATTGTTTCTGTTTTGGCGTAAGCAGATACATACCGTCTTCTTTGTCCGGAGAACCGGCTTTCAAAAGCTTCAAAAGATGCCGGATATGGTTTAAATCATAATATACGCTGCGCTTTGAAGTTCCGGACCCATGAATAATTTGTTCAATATTCGAAGAACTTGTTTCCTCCAAAAGAAATTTTAATACCTTCCGTGTGCTTTTTGTTAATGATACTTCAAATTGATTCACTCTTCTACCTGCTCTTTCAGTGTCTTGCGTACCTTTTTACGGGTAAGCTCCACAAGTCCTAAAGGCGTCATATCAACCAAAACGGTTTTTATGGGATCCTTTTTTATCTCATTGTCCAAAAACTCCATCAGCTTTTTGCGATCCTCATCTTCTTCCATATCAATAAAATCTACAACAATAATCCCTGACAGATTCCGTAACCGCAGCTGCCTTGCAATCTCTCCTGCCGCTTCCATATTAATTCGAAGAAAGGTATCTCGAATTTTTTTATGCCCATCATATTTCCCGGTATTTACATCAATTACAGTTAAAGCCTCTGTGGGCTGAATAACCAGATAAGCACCGGATTTCAGCCAAACCCGTTCCTGAAGGGCAGACTTAAAAGCTGTGGTGATTCCATATAAACGATTCAGAGAGGGACGCTCCTCCTGGTAAAAATGAAGCTTCTCCTGATCCTCCGGCTGATATTCCGAAAGATACAGGGAAAGGGTTTCATAAATCTTCCAATCATCCGTTACAATCTCCAGCAATTGTTCCTTATGAATATTACGAATTGCTGCGGCATAGGCGGGAGGTTCCTGATAAACTTGTGAGAAACAGCTTTGATGCTTTCCCATGGTTAAAACTCTATGGCAGCTTTTGCTTAGACGCTCAAATTCTTCCTCAAGCACTTCTTTTGAAGCCCGGGCCGCATTGGTTCTCACGATGACACCGAATTCTCCGGTAAGAAAAGGCTCCGCAATCTTCCGAAGACGCTCCTTTTCCTCCAAAGAAAGCTTTGAGGAAAGACCAAGCTGCTTTTTTCCTGTGGTAAGCACCAGATACTTTCCCGGAAAATTGAGATTGCAGGTCACGGTAGGCGCTTTGGTTTTCACCGCTTCTCTGCTTACCTGCACCAGAAGCTCATCTCCGGGAGACAGCTTACTCCCTTTTTTCTCTTTAATATAGATAGGTTCTTCCTTTTCCCGAAGAGAATAATAGCAGAGAATACCGCCCTCAATCTCAATAAAAGCCGCTTCAATATTCTTCACAATATTTTTTACCTTGCCAATGTAGATACTCCCAAGAAGCTGTTCTTCATCCATTCCAAAGCAGGATAATTCCGTTGCTTTTCCGTCTTCGTAAAAGGCAGAAAGAACCTTTCCCCTATCCTGTTCTTTCTGCCTCGTAATAATGAGTTTTCCGTTTTTTTCCATTACATTGCTCCATAGATGTCAAAATCTGAATCCAAACAATTCATGTTACTTCATATCTTCTCCCAGAGATTCCAAAGCTACCAACTGCCGTTTCTCTTCCGTCCCCATGTCCGCATAAACCTCCAGACGGTGTATCAGAAAAGCGAACTCCGGAAATTCCAGCCCGGCCCAGGAAGCAAAAGCCTCCATCACAAGCTCCGGCTTCACATTCCGGGCACTTCCCGTTGCCACCTGCATGAAGATACAGTCCTCACGCCGTTCTATCCTATAGATCAGGGGACGGATATCCACCTCCCGCTCACCCTTTTTCGTTTTTTTCACTACCGGCACTGTCTCTAAAGCGCAAAAGCCATCAAATGTCTCCTGCCACCCCTCCTTTGGAGCGCATCCCTCCCGGAAGCGAATCTCATAGTCTGCCGCCGCCGTAAGGGCCATGGCATTGGATGCCTTTCCATCGGGAATCTTCCGGAAGGAAACTACCTGGACCCCCTCTGTCATCACATCATTCAGCCGACGGATGGCCTCTTCGGAAGCTAAAGCCTGTCCAACCTCAATATCCAGATATTCCCCGTCGCTGGTAAGTCCCACCCCCAGAGGCGAAGCAAAAGACATAATCATATGGGGGCTGAAGCCTTCGGAATAGCAGATATCGATTCCCGCCCTGCGGATAGCCTTCTGGAAATAGCGCATCATATCCAGATGGCCGATAAATTTCATTACCCCATACTTGCGGAATTTTACCCGGATTTTCATAACCCTTTTATCCTCGTTTCTTTCTATACATTCTAACCCGAATAAGCCGGAAAATTTCATGTTCCCTAATTCAGAAGCTTACTCTTTTTCTGCCTTATCCTGACTCATGGTACCCTGTAAAAAACAGATTCCGCTTCCATAGCGTCCTGCACCACACCCCTGGCACTGCTGCTTACAATTAGGCGTAACCGTCTCATTCATTGCCCGTTCCCACTCCCCATACAGGAACTTCTTTGTAACACCGCTGTCAATAAAGTCCCAGGGGAAGATCTCATCCTGCTTCCGATTTCGTGTGGTATAGAACAGCAGATCCGTCTCTGTCTCCTCAAAGGCTTCCATCCACCGTTCATTGTGAAAACATTCCGTCCAGGAATCAAAGAGGCATCCCTTATCATAAGCTCGAAGGAGCAGCTTAGAAAGCCGTCTGTCTCCTCTTGCGAATACACCCTCCAGCACAGTCACATCCGCCTCATGCCAATTGTACTTAATACTCTTGCGGTTTAACTGAGCCTTAATTTCCATATTTACCCTGTGGGCTTTCTCAAGAAATTCTTCTCTTGTACACATTCTTGCCCACTGAAAAGGCGTAAAGGGCTTTGGCACAAAAAAGGAAGTGCTGACGGTAATCTGGCATTTTCCGTTTCTCTGCTCCTTGGGAATCTCATAATAACGCTTCGCAATTCTTTCCGCCAGCCACGCAATACTTTTCTGATCTTCCTCTGTCTCCGTAGGAAGACCCAGCATAAAATAAAGCTTCACCTTATTCCAGCCGCCCTCAAAGGCAGCTCCCGCTCCCTCTAAAATCACTTCCTCGGTGAGCCCTTTGTTAATCACATCACGAAGGCGCTGGGAACCGGCCTCCGGCGCAAAGGTCAGGCTGCTTTTGCGGATATCCTGAACCTTGCTCATCACATCCAGGGAAAAGGCATCAATCCGCAGGGAGGGCAGAGAAATATTGACTCCCTGATTTCCAAAGGTCTCCAGCAAAAAAGTTACCAGCTCCGGGAGCTTTGAGTAATCGCTGGAACTTAGAGAACTTAAGGAAATCTCCTCATGTCCGGTAGCTTTAAGCATCTTTTGGGCCGAAGTCTTCAGCATCTCAAGATCCCGCTCCCTTGTGGGACGATAGAGCATTCCGGCCTGACAGAACCGGCAACCCCGGATACAGCCCCTTTGTATCTCCAGAACTACCCGATCCTGCGTAACCTTAATAAAGGGAACTAAGGGCTTTTGAGGATAAAAAGTATTGGTCAAATCAGACACTGCCTGACGCTGCACCTTGGCCGGCACGCAAGGATCCGTCGGCTCCATACAAGCAATAGTTCCGTCGGAATGATACGTTACTTTATAAAGAGAAGGAACATAGATGCCGGGAATCTGAGCTACTTTTTGAAGAAACTCCTGCCTGCTCTCCCCTGCCTTTTTATGTGCCTTATAAGCATCAAGCAAGGCATAATAGGAGGTTTCTCCCTCTCCAATATAAAACAGATCAAAAAAATCAGCCAACGGTTCCGGATTACAGGCACAGGGACCGCCTCCGATAACGATTGGATCTGCTTCCCCACGCTTGTCCGCAAACAAAGGAATCCCACTCAAATCCAGAATCTGCAGTACATTGGTATAGCACATTTCGTATTGAAGCGTAATGCCCAGAAAATCAAAGTCCCTGATGGGATCCTGAGATTCCAATGCAAAGAGCGGAATCTTTTTTTCACGCATAACTTGATCCAGATCCACCCAGGGAGAGTAGACACGCTCGCACCATACATCCTCCCTCTGGTTAAACATATCATAGAGAATCTGAATCCCCAGATGGGACATGCCAATCTCATACACATCCGGAAAGCACATGCAGAACCGGACATCAACCCTGGACTTATCTTTCTGCACTGCATTGATCTCATTGCCGATATACCGGGCCGGCTTTTCTATTTTTAATAATATGGTATCATCAAGAGCCAATTTCTTCATACATATTCATCCTTCATCATTCCTTAGAAAAAAGACTGCTGCAAACGCCTGTGAACTTTTGCAACAGCCCCTTCCTTTCATTCAGTATAAAAGGCTTTTTCAAAAAAGTCAATGTAATTGAAGCATCTAGGGCAATACCACCCGATCCGGAACCAGATTCGGAATGCCCACATGCCAGAAAGCAAACAGGGACAAAAGACAGGTGCACACCAGTATCCCCTGAATCACCTTGTCCTTCTGAGGCTGCCTTGTCCGAGCCGTCAGATAAGAGATAAAAAACAGGATCGGAAGCAGATAACGTCCCTGTGGCTGAAAATCGATAAACCAGGAGTTAAAAACAATCAGTGCATACTGGAGGAAGCAGCAGAATGCGACAGCTCCATACTCCCACCATTTCTGCCGGTTCTTCATACGGATAAACTGCCATGTAATCCGCCCCAGGAAAGCCAGATACAAAAGTCCCATAACAAGATAATACCAGCCTCTCTCCCCAAAAGCATAAGTCCCAAAAAAGCCTGCAAAAGTCCGAAAAAGGTTCTGGTGGAACTCATATTCCGTCAAAAGCTCTCCCAGGGTAATGCCCTTTCCAAAAAAGCTCATGGAATACGCCTGCTCTATAGGCGGCGTGGAGGGCTTGTAGCCATAATCTGCCCGAAGCTCCGTTACCTCAATCACAGCCCCAAGCTTATTAAAGCCATAATAAGGATAATCCGTGATCATATAACGCACTACGAAAATTCCCAAAGTCAGCCCTGCAAGAATCAAATATTTGCGCAGCAAAGCCCCTCTCTTCCGCTTTTCCTGGTGCAGCATCCCAATCAGCAAAATCAAAAACAGGAAAACCAAAATGGGATAAAAGGTTGCCTTAGCCCACAAAAGATGCACAAACAAAATACTCAAAAGCCCATAATAGAGAAGATGCCGTCTCCTGTAATTCTCCCGAAGAAGCCGGTTCAGCATACTATTCTCCTCCAAAAGCTCGTAAAGGCTTAAAAACCCCACAAAAAAGTCCAATGCATCCGAAGTGGAATAACTGAAAATATACCATACCTGAGGGGTCAGAAGAAGCACCAGCAAAAGAGCGTAATGCTTCCGGATATTTTTCAGCGCAATCCCTGCCATGACAGAAAAAAGAATCAGACTGAACAGGCGCATCTGAACGGCCGGATCCTGAAAAAACTGCCCCAGCTTCCCTGCATAAAAATAAAATAAATTCCATTCAAAATGCCGGGACGTTCCGTATACCGGAAAACTGTCCGTAATAATATCGCTGCGGATATCCGGCGGCATAAAATGAGTAAAATAATAAGTAACTGCCGCTTTCACATCATATTCATCTGGATTCAGCCAGAAAGGGCTTCGAAGCCCCGTATAAACGCACATAAAAACTGCGCCAAGCAGCCCTGCCGCAAACAGAAAGCTGGCCCGCCGCTCCAGAAGGGAAGCCGTCTGCTGCTCTCTGTACAGCCAGCGGCACAGAAGGAACAAAAACACCCATATACCAAGGGAGCCGAAAAATCCCGCCAAAAATACGGGAAGCCGGAACTGTCGATACAAAGCACAGAAGCTATCCGAAGGAAGAAGCTGGGGATCCTCTCCCGTAACTTCAAAAGAAAAACCCGCATCTTCTGTAAACTGCACATGTTCATTCCCAGTAAAGCAGCTTTTAAGCTCCTCTCCCTCAAGAGCAATCGTCACAAAACCATTCTGCCGCACAGTCAGGCTCTCTATCACCAAAGGACTCACATCATATGCCCCGTCCAGCGGATCAATCCGCTTCAGGGAACAGTGGGAACCATACTGGATATCCCAAAAGGAAATCCGTGCCGTTCCGCTGTTAATCACCCTGCTTTTTGCATCCTCCGGCCGCACATGCTGCCTTGGTCCTGCATAAACAGTAGTAATATACTCCCCACTGGGATCTTCTGCAAAATTTATCGTTATAGTTGTGTAGACCGGCGTAACTAACATGCACGCCAGCAGCCAGACAAACAGGGCGCAGCCCAAAAGCAATTTTACCCGCCTGCCCTGAATTAAGGGCATTTTTTTCATAAATCCCTCCATAATTACAAAAATCCCTTTCACAGATAGCAATTGCTGCTATTGTACCTGATTTCCCTTCCATCTGTCAACGGCTCACAAAAACAATCTGAACCAGGAACATATAACACAGAGTTCCTGCGGCAATACTCAGCAGCACATTGCGCCGCCAGATATGCAGGAGAGCTGTCAAAAGGACAGCGAGAAATTCCGGCAGTCCATGATCCGCAGAAAAAACATCTGCACCCTTCAGGCAATAAACTACCAGCGCAGCCATAATGGAAGGCGGAAGAATCCTTCCCAAATAGTGTACCTTCTCCGGCACCTGACGCTTCCCGCCAAAAAGCACAAAAGGAATCAGACGGGTAATCAGCGTACAGACCGCCGCCACCAGAATAATCAAAAGCGCCTGTGTCCTCGTCATAGCGCTGCCTCCTTTTTTTCAATGGGCCTCTCTAATGCCATCAGAAGCGTGACAGTTAGAATCAAAGACGGCAGAATAAAATTACTTCCTCCAAAAATCAGCAGACATAAAATGGAAGAACCAAGTCCAATCAAAGCCGGGAGATGGGACTTCGACCCTCTCCATTGATCCACAAAAATCGTTACAAAAAGAGCCGTCATGGCAAAATCAATCCCTGTCATATCAAAAGGCAGAATCTCACCCAGCGCAGCGCCCAGCACAGATCCTGTAACCCAATAGCACTGATCAAAAAAAGAAATCAAAAAAAGCACTCTTTTTTCCTCCATTCCCTCAGGAACCTTTGTGGAACAAAGAAGTGAATAGGTTTCATCCGTCAGGGAAAACACCATATAAGGATAGGTTTTCATGCTCCGGAACTTTTCCACAAAGCTTAAGCCGTAAAAGGCATGGCGGCTGTTAATAAGCAGTGTCATAACTGCCGCTGTCAAAAGGCTTGTCCCTCCGGAAAGGAAGCTTACCAGCACAAACTGAATAGAGCCTGCATAAATAACCGTACTGGAAAGCAGCGCCCACCAGAAGCTGTAGCCGCTCTTTTGCAAAAGCAGGCCAAATGCAAGCCCCAAAAACAGATATCCCAGAAGCACCGGAATGGTTTTTATAAATGCATAGCGTATCTCTCGTCTCATCTTCCGTCACTCTTTTTCGATATTTTCTCCTGTCAGGGGATCCGTTTCCTCCTCCGATACCCATATACTGTCCAATGCTCTGGCAAAGGTCTCCTCCAGATCAAGCTCCGCCGTCAGATCCCGCTGTACCTCCGCATAGATACGAGTACTGTCAACCTCATAGACAGAAGCCTTTGTATAATCCAAAATCACATAGCCCAGGAACAGACAAAGACAAATATAGAAACGGATACGGAAAAAGCTTACCGGCTCCTCCGGTTCCGCCATTCTGTGTCCCTGCTGTGCAAGAAGCATCTGTCGGTACTGTCCCCCCGTTTTTTGTGCTTTCGCCATAAAAATCCCTCTCAAAAGGAAGCTTACTTGATCTTATGAAAGCCTTGCCAAAAATATGAATAGGCTGTCTTCCTCCATTCAAGGGCACAGAACATGGCCAGAAACAGAAAGCCGAAATTCAGAAATATGCTTGTCCGCTCTGTAGAAACCCACACCGTAGGGGACATTCCCACACTCACCTTGGAAAGAGTAACGCTCACCAGGAGCACTAGCATATCCAAAAACTTTTCCGTCGCTCCCCACAGGAGGAACAGGGCATAAACCACACAAAAGCAGCAGATTGTATAGATAAACAGCAATAACCGGGCCTTATTCGGCAGATATCCCTGATACCAGACAACAGGCTGGTCAAACTCAAAAATATTTACAATATAATGAACCAAATCAATCCCGCAGTAAGGCTCAATTCCCTTCAGCACCAAGAGCCCCGCATTGGAGGCAAAGGGAAGCCCTGCTATCAGATACTCCCAGATTCTTCTCCTTTTGGCTGCGACCGCCAGGAACAGAACCCCTGTAAACAGGAAATATGTCCAGTTGATATCCTTATACAGGGTCAGCAAAAGGCTGTACCAGCCCAAAAGCCCTCTCTGAATAAGATTAAAATCGGCATACCCCGGAAACCACACATCAATACTGGTGTCCTTACGGATCCCATTTCCCGGACAAGTCAGAATAATATACAAATATAATAGCGAAACTCCAAGGAGAAAGCATACATACCAGTTACAGCTTCGCTTTCGGATCCATTCACAAAGAAGCATATAAAGGGACAGGCACAGCACTATAAGGCAGATCTGCTCATGATTAACGGAAAAGATTGCTGCAGGTATGGCAGCAGCATAGGCCCGCTTCCTTCCCCTCTTTGTAATTCCGGGAGCCATGGGAAGGAACACAAGGAGCAGCGCAGCCAAAGACCACCAATAATTGATGGTGGTAGTCATCCATCCGGCAGAGGACATTTCCCGAAAATCATAGGAAAGGAGAAGAAAAAGCAACAGAACCGCAAGGGGAGTCTCTATCTCCTCCTTTTTCTCAAAAACAAACCGGACGGCCAAAGCTCCAATCAGAACGGATATCAGAATATCCAAAACCATCCACAGAACTGCGGGCTGCTGCACAACCAAAATCAGCAGCGCCTCAATCACAATCCGGGATGACCAGTCGTTCCACCGCTCCCACAAAATTCCCCAAAAGGTGGTATCATTCAGGCACGCCATATAATAGGGATCGTCCCCGTCTCCAAGCTGAAGGAAAAACACATGGAACACAATCACGATAATGCCGTAAATCAAAAGCAGGCACCCTGTTCTTTTATCCTTTAAACGCTCCATTTTGCATCCTTTCCGCAGCTTCCTACCGATTAGCAAGCTCTCTTGTAATATCCTCCCAGGTCACGCCGCGCTCCACCATAAGCACCATGGCATGGTATAGAAGATCCGACATCTCGTACTTAATCTCTTCAGGATTGGGATTCTTGGCCGCAATAATAAGCTCCGCCGATTCCTCTCCAATCTTTTTCAGAATCTTGTCAATTCCCTTGTCAAAGAGATAATTGGTATAAGATCCTTCTTTGGGATGAACCTTTCGATCCCCAATCACCTGATACACATTCTCAAAAACCTTTAAAGGATTGGTGTTCTGATACTCAGTTTTGGCAATCTCATGAAAGAAGCAGGAGTGATTGCCCGTATGGCAGGCCGCCCCCGTCTGAGACACCTTCGCCAAAATGGTATCACAGTCACAGTCCACCCGAAGCTCCTTCACATACTGGAAATGGCCGCTGGTCTCACCCTTCAGCCAGAGAGCCTGACGGCTGCGGCTGAAATATGTCATTTTCCCGGTCTCAATGGTCTTATGGAAAGCCTCCTCATTCATATAAGCCACCATAAGAACCTCATCTGTCCGGTAATCCTGAACCACAACCGGAACCAGACCATCCGGGCCCAGCTTAAATTCCGGCCATTCCATATTGCAGCTTAAGGGGCGAAGCTGTTCCTTAAAGGGCTTTAGCTCATCCATGGAAATCAGCTCACTTACATACTCTTCTGCCAGTGCTGCAGGCGCACTGACCACATCAGAGCTGTCCACAGAGGCCGCAATCTTCTCTTTTCCGAAACGTTTGGATACTTCCTTCGTCAGATCAATGTTGCCCTGCTTGGCATAGTTCAAAATCACCTTGGCACAGCCTGCATAGAGAAGCTTTTTCACATCCTCCGCTCTCTCAATATGGCCGCCGGCCTTCACCGGAACCTCCGATACCCGGCAGATTTCCTTAATCATTCCAACAGCAGCCTCATGTTCTTCTTCTGTACGGGAGCAGTCAAAAACAAGAATCTCATCTGCTCCATTGTCACTGTAATGTCTTGCCAGAATAACCGGATTCTGTTCCTCTTTTTCTGACTCCCGATTCAGGCGGATCACCCCGCGATTCTTTTCCATCATTCTACAAACTTCCTTTCGTTGATAAAACATCTGCAATTCTGGGATCTAATGCAACGGCCATATCTAACGCCTTTGCAAAAGCCTTAAACATTCCCTCAATCATATGGTGGCTGTTCTCTCCTGCAAGCATTTTAAAATGAACATTCATGCCTGCACTGTAGGAAATGGCATAAAAGAACTCACGCACCATCTGAGTATCCATATCTCCCACCCGTTCTGTGGGAAATACCGCATCCGACCCATAGCAGGGCCTTCCGGAAAGATCCAGCGAACAGAGCACTAAAGCTTCATCCATGGGAAGAATGCAGCTTCCAAAACGCACCATCCCCTTCTTGTCTCCCACGGCCTCCCGAATGGCCTGCCCCAGCACAATTCCCGTATCTTCAATGGTGTGGTGGCAGTCCACCTCCAGATCCCCCTTCACCTGACAGGCAAGATCAAAAAGCCCATGGCGGGCAAAGCCGTTCAGCATATGGTCAAAAAAGCCTACGCCTGTAGAAATATCCGCCCTCCCCGTACCGTCAAGATTAAGGGACAGGGTTATCTGAGTCTCCTTTGTATTTCTTGCAAGTTCTGCTGTCCGATTCATGGCCCCTCACTCCTTTCCCTGTTCAAAGCGCACAGCGATGGAATTGGCATGAGCTGTCAGTCCCTCTGCCCCGGCAAAACGGATGATATCCTCATGAACAGCCTCCAAAGCCTCTTTGGAATAGTATATAAGACTTGATTTCTTCATAAAATCGTCTACCCCAAGGGGGGAGAAGAACTTCGCCGTTCCATTGGTCGGCAGTACATGATTTGGCCCTGCAAAATAATCCCCCAGAGGCTCGCTTGCATACTCACCAATGAAAATTGCTCCTGCATTGCGGATCCTGGTCATAACCTGGAAGGGATCCTTCGTCACAATCTCCAGATGCTCGGAGGCAATGGCATTGGCTGTATCAATGGCCTCATCCATGGTATCCGCCACCAGTATCCATCCATAGTTTTCCAGAGATTTCACCAAAATATCCCTTCGGGAAAGTTCTGTAAGAAAGCCGTCCACTTCCCTGGACACCTGCTCTGCCAGCTCTCTGCTTGTAGTTACCAGAATCGCAGAAGCCATCTCATCATGCTCTGCCTGAGACAGAAGGTCCGCCGCCACATACCGGGGATTGGCCGTCTCGTCCGCCAGCACCAGAATCTCACTGGGTCCGGCGATGGAATCAATACTCACAAAGCCGTAGACTGCTTTTTTTGCCAAAGCCACATAGATATTCCCCGGGCCTACAATCTTATCCACCTTGGGAACGCTTTCTGTTCCATAGGCCAGAGCGCCGATGGCCTGTGCTCCGCCCACCTTGTAAATCTCATCCGCTCCGGCCTCATGAGCAGCCACCAGCGTATTGACGTTGATCTTTCCATCCCTGCCCGGCGGCGTGGTCATAATAATCCGCTCCACTCCGGCCGCCTTTGCCGGAACAATATTCATCAGCACCGAAGAAGGATACACTGCCTTTCCTCCGGGCACGTACACACCAACCATTGCCAGAGGAGTTATCTTCTGACCCAGAAGCGTACCGTCCGGCTGGCTGTCAAACCAGCTGTTCCGCTTCTGCTTCTCGTGAAAGCTTTTGATGTTCACAAGGGCTTTTCGGATTACCTTAAGAAGCTCTGGCTCAACCTTCTGGTATGCTTCCTCTATCTCCTCCCGGGTGACACGGATGGTATCCTCTGTAATCCTTACTCCGTCAAAACGCTCGGTATAAGAAAAAAGAGCTTCGTCCCCCTTTTCCTTTACCTCATCCAAAATAGCGTTTACCTGCTCCCCATAAGCTCCATAGTGATTGGGGCTTCGTTTTAACAATTCATCCAGCAGGTTTTTCCGGCTGGATGCGTTAAGTGCTGTAATTCTCATCTATTTCCTCCTATCTTAAGTTATAGTTGCTGAGCAGCGGTACTAAAGGGTAAAATCACTTCGGCACACCTGTAATGAGAGGAACTTTCATTCGAAAAGGCACTCATGGAAAGTTCCTCTCATGTGCCTTTGCGACTTTACCGTCCAGCAGAAAATATTTCTAATAAACACTTGACATTTCTTAGCTGGACTATTCTATGTCAATTCTTCTTACCCAGCAGATGTCCGAAACAGTGATTAAAAATATAAATAATCGGAACCTCCGCCGCACAGGTCATAATGGTAATGCATACATAAAGAACCGGATCTGTCATAGGAATAAACTTCCGGACAAAAAACATTCCCAATGATACATAGTATAACACGTACATCCCTGCATGTGTACACATAATTATCAAAGAATTTTGTCCCAGATAAGAAAGGATCCGGCTGGCAGGCAGCGCCCGAAGCATATTCAGAATTCCCATGCAGGAGACTGCTGCAACCCCATAGTGAAGTGGGGACAGACAGAGATAATGCAGATCCATCCCCGGAAGTCCCCTTGCCCCCAGAGTTCCCGCAAGAAAAAGTCCCATACCTGTCAGGAAAAGAAAGAGCTTCCTATCATTGGTCTTTTCCATTTTTTTATACCGACGGCCAAGCCAGAAAAAGGGAAGCACCAGCAGCATACGCAGAAACACAATCAGCACACCCATGCCGGCATACCAAAGCAGAGTCTCTTCGGTAACCGGATACTGGTCTGCATGAACCGCAAAAGTAATTCCCAGGGCCAGAGCTGTCAGAATAAAAACCGTCAAACTCAACAGCCATTCAAAATGCTGCTTTCTGCGAAGCCTGCGGCACAGCAGAGCAAACAGAGCTCCGGAAAAAAAATAGGCCGGCAGAAACCAAAGGGTATAAAGGCCATATCCCGTAAGGCTCTCTACAAACTCCTTGGCAAGCTCTCTTTCTGTAATCCGCTCCGGTTGCACAAAATATTCAAAGGTACGCATGGTAAGCATCATAATAGAAAAAGAAGCATAGGGAATCAGCGTTCCCCTGGCCCTTCTTTTTAACTGCTCCTTCCAGGAGTCCTTTGAATCCTCTTTTCTATATGCCAAAACACCGCCGACTACAAAGAACAGGGGCATATGAAAGGAAGAAATCCAGCGCTGAACACCTGGGGCCAGATATTCAATGTGACCGAGAATCACCAGAAAAATCCCCACACCCTTTGCCATATCCAGATAATAAAGTCTCGTTTTCGGCATACAATCTCCTTTTTACAGCAAACGTCAAAGCATCAAGCCCTCACAAAACAGCCTGTAAGTCCCGAATCAGACCGTAAATCCTTTCATGCTCCAGCTTCATACTCACCTGGTTTACCACCATCCTTGCAGAAAGGGGCATAATCTCTTCCAGCACCTCCAGGCCGTTTTCCCGAAGGGTTGACCCTGTCTCTACAATATCCACGATCACCTCGGAAAGTCCTACCAGCGGCGCCAGCTCGATGGAGCCATTCAGCTTAATAATCTCCACCGTCTGCTGCTTCCGATTATAAAAATAATCCTTTGCAATGTCCGGATACTTGGTAGCCACCCGGATCTGCTCCTGAGATTCAAGCTTTTCTTTCGCCTCTTTGGGCCCGCAGACGCACATACGGCATTTTCCAAAGCCCAAATCCAGAACCTCATACATCTTCCGGCCTTCTTCCACCAGCGTATCCTTGCCCACTACTCCAATGTCTGCGGCGCCGTACTCTACATAGGTAGGCACATCCGGCCCTTTTGCCAGAAAAAACTTAAGCCTGCGTTCCTTATTTACAAAAATCAGCTTTCGACTGTCCGGATCCTTCATCTCCTCACAGGTAACGCCGATCTGTTCTAAGAGCTCCAAAGTCTTTTTTGCCAGCCGTCCTTTGGTCAGGGCTATGGTCAGATAACGCTCCCCCTGAGAAACAGTATCCTGCCAGGCTCTCTCGTTTCTGCTGACAGACCGCATAAGCTGGTCAATGACAATGGCAAAGCCCACGGCAGGAAGCTCCCGTCCAAAATGGGACAGCAGGGTGTCATAGCGCCCTCCTTTTACAATAGGCTCTCCGTATCCGTAAGAGTAGGCCCGGAAAATAATTCCGGTGTAATAATTATACTTGCTGAGCATTCCCAGGTCAAAGCTTATATAAGCCTCGCAGGACAGCGCTTTTAAGCCCTCATAAATCCGCTCCAGACGTTCAAGGGCACTTAAGGCCTCCTCATTGCCTGTAAGCCTTTTTGCCTTTTCGATTACTTCTACACCGCCTGATAAGGCAGTCATTTCCAGGAAAATACGGCGAAGCTCATCCGGCAGCTCACAGTCGGAAAGCAACTCTTCTGCTCCAAATCGGTTCTTATTGGAGATCAGCTGCCGCAGCCGCTTTTCCGTCTGGCTGTCAATTCCGGCCTCCTTCATGAGACTCTTAAAGAACATCACCTGACCGATGCTTACCTGAAATTCTCTTAATCCGGCCTCCTTTAAGGCTTTAATCAGAAGTGAAAGCATCTCCACATCCGCCTTTACGCTTCCGTCTCCCATAAGTTCTGCGCCCAGTTGGGTGCTCTCCTTTAAGCGGCCCAAATATTTGTCATAATTGATAAAGGTATTACCCATATAACAGAGACGAATAGGCGTCTCGTCGTGGAAATATTTGGATACAGCCCGGGCAATGGAGGGCGTAATATCCGGACGAAGCACCAGCGTATTGCCCTCCCGATCAAAAAACTTGTACAGCTCCCTGGAAGGAACCGTTCCCACCTCCCTGGAAAACACGTCAAAAAACTCAAAGGTAGGAGTTTCAATTCCCTGATACCCCTCCCCTGCCAGCAGGCGGTAGAGCTGCTGCTGAAGCTCGAATTTCTGTACAAATTCGCTTCCGTAAATATCACGAACGCCCTCCGGCGTATGTAAAATCTGTTCCTGACTTTTCATATTGAATTGAACCTTTCCTTAAATTTGTACATGTTGTTTGTACATAAAGGGATACCCGAAGGGTGTTTCCTTAAATTTATACATGATCTTTGTACGCCTTTACTTTATTGTGCTAATATAATAAAGTAACGTCTGCTATTATAAAACATTTATTCCTGACTGTCAATTACCTTTTGTATTCCATCCAGATAAGGCACCAGATACCCTCCATGGGGAGTTAAGATATATTCCGGATTAAGTTCCTCATGCCGGAAGCTCTTTCGGCCTCCGTTTTGAGCCCTGTCCCAGAACTGGCGCATCTTCTCATAGGTCAGAAAATACAGCTCATTCCGGTGGGAAAACAGCAGAATCAGAAAGGCAATCCCCTCCTGCTTTTCAAAATCCTCCATAAATTTCACCTGATGATCATGAATGTTCTGGAGCGGAAAGGTATCGTTGTCACATTCCTTGGCATCAAAGCACACCGGAATCCCCTGGACGGCTCCAATGTAATCCACTGTACTTTTCTGCTCAAAATAAGCCAGGGTAATATGCCGGTGCTCTTTGTCTATCTTTATAGGCGTAATAGGCGTAGGCACCTTCTGAATCAGCGCCAGCCCCTGCTCTCTGTATTTTTCATTGGTTCGGTTTACAAGCTCCTCTAAGGTGGAACCTCGCAAACCTCTGGAATTCCAAGTTGCCATAGCTTTTTAACCTTCCTTTTACAGGATCTGTACCAAACACCAGGGAATCAGCATAGCAAGGACTGCTGCGTACAGCAGATCCAGCCAGAAGATGCTTCCGATGGAGCAGACATATATAAGGCCTACAAAGGGCGCTGCAATCACTTTCCACAAAAGGCTTACATCGGGATCCTTAAGAATACGGTTGATCATAACCTTCGCATCCCCCCTGCTTGGAAAGGCATGCATCAAAATAGAAAAGCCAAGCCAGCCAAGGAGCAGATACAGAGGATTGTTATATTCCCGAAATACCATAAGGGAGATGGAAGCCGGAAGCAAAATCACCATTCCCAGTACACTGTTAATGAAAAACGGCCCCATGCAGGTGAGAAACACTTTCCAAGGACGGTCTGTAGATTCGTGGATCACATAACCGTTTGGATTGCCCATCTGAAAATATTTTACCTCAAAAACACGAAGTCCGCAAAGCATACAGAAAATCTGGTGAGCCAGTTCATGAACTACGACTCCCGGAAAGGTCAGCAATGAAATTAAAACTCCTGGTATTATCATAAATTTAAGTCTCCTTTTTAAGTTGCTGCACAAGGGTACGAAAGTGTAAAGTCACTTCAGCGCATGTGTTCAGCTCTGTATGGGTACAATGCGCTAATCACTCATATAATATTCCTGCAGGGTCATGGTTCCCTCCAGAAGCTGCTTTGTGTCCTCCTCCAAGGAACCCTCCAGATCTTCAATCTCTTTCATCATGGCCTGCTCTCCTGCCGCATCGCCGTTTACATGAAGGGCAATCAGGTAGGTGTCTCTCACATACATACTGTCCGGATCCGCTTCATAAGCCTGTCTTGCCTTTACAAGTCCCTCATTAAAATCATCCTCCAGCATTGCCAGGACAGCCAGCCCCCTCAAGGCTCCTGCATCTCGCTTATCTTTAGCGACGGCAGCCGTAAGGTAGTCCTCAGCCTCTTCCATTTTTCCTCTGCTTCGCTCCGCATTCCCCAACAGGACACGCAGATCAAAAAGCTCCGGGTCTTCTGCATAGGCTTTCTTAAGACAATTATAATATTCTTCCTCATCTTGAGCTGTAATTGCTTCATAATAGTATAGAAATGCCTGATCCTGACTTTCATCCTCATGAAGCTTTGCCAGCTCTCCCCGAAACCACTCTGTCTGATTTTCTATAGCTTCCTGACTTTCATCCTCTGCTGCCATTGCATTAAGCTCTGCCATTAACTCTTCTACAGCGTCATAGGTCAGATAGTAGCTGTCCAGCCGTCTGGAATAGCGCATCATTTTGGCATACTGACCGTCACTTAAATTTTTTCCGACCAGATACTCATTGAATACAAAAGCTGCCAGATCGTAATAACCTGTATCCATAGAAAGCTCGATAAGCTTTAGGGTTACAGGCAAAGAATTGGGATGCCGCTCCTGTACCTCATAAAGCCCCTGTAAGGCCCCAGAGGTCTCACCGTTCTCTATGCGCTCCTCTGCCTGACGGAAAACTTTATAATCCGAAAAGGTTTCCGGAAACAGCCCCATAGAAACGCCTGCCAAAAGTACAGCAGCCATCAAAAACAAAAAAACCGGCACAGGAATTTTTTTGCTCTTACTCAAATCATTTATCTCAAATCCTGGTCCTAGGGAATTGTATTTATTCTGATAATCCATTGTATCCTCTCCCTCCCTTATGTGCATTTCTTTTTACTGAAACTTCTTTCAAATTATATAATAATTTGAAAATAAATGCAATCAGCCCAGGTTGTTATAAGAGAGTTTTGAGAGAATACAAAAGCCCCAGCTCAGCGGCTTTAGGGCTATCTTTACATAAATTCTTTTTAACTTTATAGCAAACTATATCTCTGATTCATTCCTGCAAGATATTTGACTGCTTCAAAATTCCTGCAAAAATCGGCGGAAAAGGTGCTGTAAACTGCCGATTGGAAAGGGGCTCCAAGATTCCGGAAAGCTCCGGAAATTCCAGCCGAAACGCATGGAGAAGCTGATATTTCAGACTGTAATGTTCTCGAAAATATTTATTTATATCTGGATTTCCATATTTGGCATCGCCTATCAGAGGATGTCCTGCACTTGCCAAATGTGCCCGGATCTGATGGGAACGCCCAGTAATCAGATTGACTTCTAAATAGGTGTATGTTCTTCCTCCAAGTAAAATAGTTTTCAGCGGCAAATATTCGGTGCAGATAAAAAGACTGTCCTTCTGCTCTTTTTGATAAATCGTAACTTGATTGGATTTTTCATCCTTTTTCAGCCACCCTTCTATCCGCTGCTGTTTATGAACTGTGCCGGATACAATGCATCGGTAAAATTTGCGTAAGCTATGAGTTCGAATAAGTTCATTCATAGACTGAAGTCCTGAAAGACTCTTTCCGGCAGCAATCAGGCCGCTGGTATTTCGATCAAGGCGGCTGCAGATTCCTGGACGGAAGGTTCTTAAATCTTCTTCCCTTAACTGCCCCGATTCTATCAGATAAGCAGTCATCTGCTCTATCAGAGAGACATCCTTTGGCTTTGCTTTCTGCGACAGCAAGCCTGCCGGTTTGTTTAGGAGAAGAATATGAGTATCCTCATAAATAATCTCCGGCTTTTTACAGGAGCAGACTGTCTGCGGCTTTACATATGTCCGGGATCCAGAAAAATTTGCTATGGTTTCCTCTGATAGAAACAGGCAGATCTCATCCCCTGCCTTCAAGCGCTCACTTCCATCAGCTTTCTTTTTATTCAATGTAATATTTTTCTTCCGAAGCATTTTGTAAAAAAAGCTTTTTGGGGCCTTGTCCATATATTTAGCCAGAAATTTATCCAGCCGCTGATCTGCTTCATTTGTTTTGATTGTAATGATTTTCATAAAACAGAGTACTCCGATTCAAATAGACAATGCAAGAATCACTTCCCGTATCACCTGTTCTCGGGTAAGGTTCGGGTAACGCTCGTCCGGTGTGAAGGGCAGGTTCTCTTTTTTCTGGGCTGCCAGAGCGTCTATCCGTTCCAGAAACTGGGGAAGATCCTGGAAGATGTGCACATGGGCTTTAGGGATTCCATTCTGTTTGAGAATCTTTCGAATATGCTCCTCTCCTGCTTTCCAGTCAGTTTCTTTTGCTGTGTCTGTATAACCTATGACTTCATTTCCTTTAATTGCTACTGCTGCTATTGGATAGGACTTCTCATAGGTGGTCAGCACCAGCTCGTAGGCTGTCTCCATTCCCTTGCTTCCTTCTGTGTGGGAAGCGATCTCCTGATACAGCTTTTCCGGCATAGAACTCCGTTTCAAGAACATCAGCACATTCACCATTTCCTTGCAGGCCGGCAGACAGCCTACTACAGCCACAACGGTGAAATAATTCTGCTTTGTCTTTGTAGTTATGCAGCCTGTCAGAAAGATCGCCAGAGGAAGAAGAAAAAATATAAAGGTCTTTAATAATTGCTGTTTTTTATGGGCATCCGTGTAGCCGAATGTGCCCTTTGGGATTTTTTTCACCGCAATCTCCTTTCTTTTAAAGGCTCTTTTATTGTAGCTTATCTTACAGGAAAATACAATCTGCAAAATACTTCCGCTTACAAAAGCATGCGTCTCATGATTCCAAGGAGCAGCTTTTGCGGAAGCAGCTTGGCTGTCAGGCGAACCAATTGAATGGAGCATCCATATATGGAAAGGTTTTTGCCTGCCTCTGCATCAAACAATGCTTTTCGTACTATCTTCTCTGGCTTTGCAAGAAATATTTTTTTCCAGGGGCTTATGGTGATTCCCCCCCTATGGAAAAATTCGGTGTCTACAGGCCCCGGGCATACGGAGGTTACAGTGATTCCTCTGCCCTTTAGTTCTGCTCCTAATGCCTGGTCAAAGGAAAAAACGTAGGATTTACTGGCCGCATAAATGGCAAAGCCCGGCTGAGGCAGAAAGGCTGCACCTGAATCCATCTGAATTACACGGCTTTTCTTTCTCAAATAAGGCAGGCAGATCATGGTTACTGCTGTCAGGGCCCTGCAGTTTACATCCAGCATCCTGCAGGCATCCCTCCAGCCCTGCTCTGCTATGGGACCGCTTTTGCCGCAGCCTGCACTGTTTACAAGAAGGCGGATACAGGGCTGTTCATCTTTTAAGTATTTTTCCAAGGCTTCCAGATCCATATCCTGAGACAAATCAAGTGGTAAGATGCGTATCTGTTTCTTTGAAAGCTCTGCCTTAAGCTTTTGAAGTTCCGAAAGCCTTCTGGCCAGTACCCATATCTCATCCAGCGATGAATAGGCAGCCGCAATCTGAAGGACAAATTCTTTTCCGATTCCGGAGGATGCTCCGGTAATTAACGCAATGTGTTTCATATTGCTCTTATCCTTTTCCCTTTTGTACTTTTTCATATTGTTTAATAAACATTATTTTGTAAATGCTGCTTAAAAGCTGCTTAGCCCGGCCGCTTGTGTACATTCCGTATAATCTTTTTGCGTTTCCGGATCTGTTCCGGACGTCTTTGTGTGCTTTCTCCTTTTTTGGGCCGAATCAGACATTTAGGACCAAAGCCAATCAGATCAGTCCGACGGCCTTTCTCAAGAGCTTCCCTCACCAGCTCATAATTCTTCGGATCCCGATATTGGATCAGAGCACGCTGCATAGCCTTTTCATGGGGATCCTTCGGCACATAGACATTCTCCATGGTTCTGGGATCCAAACCTGTATAATACATACAGGTGGAAACAGTGGAGGGCGTAGGATAAAAATCCTGCACCTGTTCCGGCATATAACCCAGGTCCCTGCAATACTCGGCCAGTTCAATGGCCTCTTTTAAGCCGGATCCGGGATGAGAAGACATCAGATACGGAACCAGATACTGCTTCTTTCCAAGGCGCTCATTCATTTCCCCATATTGACGGCAGAATTTCTCGTAGACAGACCGGGAGGGCTTTCCCATCTTTGCCAGCACAGTATCCGATACATGCTCCGGCGCCACCTTTAGCTGTCCGCTCACATGATAGGTGCAGAGCTCCTTCAGGAAAGAGGATTCCGGATCAGCCAGCAGATAGTCAAAGCGGAGCCCCGAACGAACAAAGACCTTTTTCACTCCCGGAAGCTCCCGGAGCTTCCTTAAAAGCGCTTGATAATCCCTATGATCCGCTATAAGATTCTTACAGGGCTTCGGATACAGGCACTGTCGTTCCCTGCAGGCCCCATGAACCTCCTGTTTTTTGCAGGCCGGATGGCGAAAGTTGGCTGTAGGACCGCCTACATCATGGATGTATCCCTTGAAGTCAGGCTCCTTTACCATCTGTTCTGCTTCTTTTAACAGGGATTCATGGCTGCGCGACTGAATGATCCGCCCCTGATGAAAAGTCAAAGCGCAAAAAGAACAGGACCCAAAGCATCCCCGACAGCTAACCAGACTATACTTGACCTCAGAAATAGCCGGAACCTCACCCCATCTAAGGCTGTTGGGGTGACAGGCCCGCATATAGGGTAATGCGTAAATATCGTCCATTTCTGCCTGAGACAAAGGCTTAGCCGGTGGATTCTGCACCACATAAAGCTGCTTCCCATACTGCTCTGCCAGACGCTTTCCATTGAAAGGATCTGTATTCCGCCACTGAATGGCAAAGCTTTCGGCGTAAAAACGCTTGTCCCTACACATGCTTTCATAATCCGGCAGGTATATCGCATCGTAAATGATTTCCGAATTGCTGGTGCGATACACGGTTCCCTCAATATAGGTCAGATCCCTTACATCAATTCCTCCATCCAAAGCATCCGCAATCTCTGCTATAGAACGCTCTCCCATTCCATAGGAAATCAGATCCGCTCCGCTGTCCAGCAAAACAGAGCGGCGAAAGCTGTCAGACCAGTAATCATAATGAGCCAGCCTGCGAAGGCTGGCCTCGATTCCTCCCAATATAATGGGGATTTTCTTGTAGGTCTGCCGAATGAGATTGCTGTAGACAATTACAGCCCGATCCGGACGCTTTCCCATAAATCCGCCAGGGGTGTAGGCATCCCTGCTTCTGCGCTTCCTGGACACAGTATAGTGATTCACCATAGAATCCATATTCCCGGAAGATACAAGAAAAGCAAGGCGGGGCTCTCCGTATACCTGAATGCTTTCTTTTTTCTTCCAATCCGGCTGGGAAATGATGGCCACTGTATAGCCTCTGCTTTCTAAGACCCGGCTGATAATGGCCGGACCGAACGAGGGATGATCCACATAAGCATCACCGATTACATAAACAAAATCCGGCTGCCCGCCATAAAGGCTGTCCCATTCTTCTTTTGTGGCTGGCACAAATCCTTCTTTTCTCATTTCCGACCTCCTGACTGTTCACTCTTTATGTCAATCTTACAGGCGCTTATATGTCCCGTCCAGAATCTCGTCAAAGCTTTCTATGTAATAATCTGCCAGTTTAAGGATCTGCTCCTTCCAGCTTTCCGACTGTTTTTCTGCCACAGCACAGACCTTACTTCCGGCATTAAGTCCTGCCTGTATCCCTGCAATAGTGTCCTCAAATACCAGACATTCCTCAGGAACAGCGCCAAGCTGTTCTGCCACTTTCCGGTATATATCAGGCGCCGGCTTTCCTGCTCCGGCCTCGCAGGAAGTCATGCAGTAATCCATGTAATCAGAGAGTTTGAGGGCTTCCATCACCGTCTCCAACAGCTCACGGCTGCTGCTGGTAGCAATTCCCATAGGAATCCCCTGTTCCTTCAGATGCTTTAAGAAACGTAAAGCTCCCGGCTTAAAGGGCACTTCATGGGCATACTTATCCTTTGCCATCTCAATCCACTCATCCTTGATCTCTTCTGCACTGGAAGGAAGCTTAAAATGCTCTTTAAAATAGACGGCAGCTTCGGAAAAGCTCATTCCCTCAATGGTATGCTGCAAATCCGCAGGAACCTCATATCCGTGCTTTCCCAAATATTCCACATCAATATCTCCCCACATCCACAGGGAATCCACCAGGGTTCCGTCCATATCAAACAAGACTGCCTTTATATTCTCTAACATTTTCATTTCCTCCATTCCAGTTCCCCATTAGCCGAACACTACCCTTCAACCCCAACTTCCAATTTCAGCTTCGCAAGCTCGGCTTCGGTTAAAAATCGATACTCTCCCGGCTTCAGGCTTTCATCCAAAGTCAGGCTTCCCATAGAAAGCCGCTTTAAATAAAGAACTTCACAGCCTACTGCCTGAAACATCCGCTTAATTTGATGAAATTTCCCCTCCTGAATCGTCACTCGTACCTGAGAAATCTCCCCGGAATTCAATATTTCCAAGACAGCAGACAGGGTTAAACGTTCCTCTCCAATATCCAAACCTTCTTGAAATGCTTTTACATGCTCTCTGGTCACTTGTCCCTGAATCCTTGCCTCATAGGTCTTATCCACATGGCGCTTAGGGGACAGAAGCAGATGTGCCAGCTTTCCGTCATTGGTAATCAACAGCAATCCTTCCGTATCCTTATCAAGCCGTCCTACCGGAAACAGATCTTTCCTTTTTTTCTTCGGAAGCAATTCCAGGACTGTCCGGCAATGTTCATCGGTTCTGGCCGAGACACAGCCGGCTGGCTTGTTCAGCATGTAATATTCCATTTCTGTGTAAGTGAAGGGCTCACCCTCCACACAAACCTTCTGCTCCGGCTCTACCTGGTATTCCGGGCGCAGCACCGTCTCTCCTTCTACCGTAATCAGACCTTTTCGAATCTTCTGCTTCACCTGTGAATGCGTACCTGCACCCATATCACAGAGATATTTATCCAGCCGCATGCTGCCACCTCCAGCCTGGATAATATTTGTTCCGAAGCTGCCCGCTTACCAGCTTCCCCCATCCAAGGGGGAAACCGTCCACAGAGACAAGGCACCAGCCAGAGCCTGGAAGAATCTTATCCATTCCGTCCACATCCAAAGTCTCTCCTTTCAGGTAACGAATCACCCTTGGATCCGAAACAGAAAAATCTATCCCTGTGCCGCAAGCTCCTTTCTTCAAATACATAGCCAGAGCCTGACTGGGGGTAAACCGCTTTTTTTCTGCATCTCCCAGATAGAGCCCTGTTCGCAGGAAACGCAGACCGCGGATGGAATGATTCCAGAGAGGTTTTGGCAGGCTGTAAAGCTTTCCATCATACAAGCGAAGGCTTTCCTTGGGAACCGAAATTCCAAGACACCTGGAAAACTGCTCCCATTCAGGACAGGACACAGCAGACTTTTCAGAAAATTTGCTTTGTCTCCCTGAATCATTTTCCTGTTCCGGACATTCTCCGTTCTTTTTCAGCAAAGCCAGAAAATGTCCCTCGCCTTTCATGCGATGAGGATAGATACGCACACAATGCTTTAATTGTTCCAAGATGTCCTTGGAAAGCCCGCCCGTTTCCTTCGGGGCAAGCTCAGACCTGCCCGGCGAAAAACCAGCATATTGGGGCAGAGGGCATACACGAAACTCCGGCTCATGGACCAGAAGATGAGCAACGGTTCCCTCATTCTCCTTCGCTGAAAAGGTACAGGTAGAATAGAGAAGCATCCCCCCTGGTTTTAACATCTGTGCCGCCTGCTCCACCAGTTTTCGCTGAACAGCCCCATACCAGTCTGGTCCATGCTCCAGCCAGTCCTTTACCATAGACGGATCCTTTCGAAACATTCCTTCCCCGGAACATGGAGCGTCTACGAGAATCTTATCAAAAAATCCGGTGAAATAGGAGACAAGCCGTTCCGGATTTTCGCTGGTAACCAGAATATTTCCCTCTCCGAAAAGCTCCAGATTCTTTAAAAGTCCCTTGGCTCTGGAATTACTGATATCATTGGCAGCCAGTATCCCCGTCCCCCCAAGACGAGCCGCCAATTCCGTAGCCTTTCCTCCCGGAGCTGCGCAGAGATCCAGAACCCGATCTCCTTTTTCTACAGGCAGGCATGCCGCCGGTGTCATAGCGCTTGGTTCCTGCAGATAATAAAGCCCTGCAGCATAATAAGGATGTCTGGAAGCCGGAGCATCCTCTTTTAAATAAAAACCATTTGGAATCCACGGAATTGCTTCCAAAGGAAAAGGAGAAATTTCTTCAAATTTCTCCGCCTCCACTTTGGAAGTATTCACACGAAGTCCGCGGAAGCCCGACGACTTCCTGCTTTCCAAAAAAGCTTCGTATTCTGCTCCCAGTAAATCCTTCATATGTTCCAGAAATGCTTCTGGTAATTCCATTGCCATATTCTTATATCCTTTTCCTTTGTACTGCCTGATTAAGTGATTTTGGTGGTTTCTGATAAAGCCTGTGCCCGATAACCCTCGGCGATCATATCCAGCTGCTTGTCAAACCGTTCCAGCTTCTCAATATCATTCATGGCATAAATCCGGTAAAATTCATCCTGAATCTTCACAATCTCCCGTTTATTGGCCACATTATAAAGATTCTGAATATTATTCAAAATATCCGCCACAATATTCGCCTGAATCTGGAAAGAAATCTGCGCATCCATTATCTCACTGCGCACATTGGACATCTCATTATCCAGTACAATAATCGCATCTGCCGCATTCAAAAGCCGCTCCCTAATGTGCTCCGGAATATTCCGCTTATACTTATACTGGAGAGAGTGCTCCACCGTAGCCCAGAAATTCATGGCCATGGTTCGGATCTGCACCTCCATCTGAAGCCTCCTTGGACCCTCTAAGGTATCCACTTCATAGAAGATAATCATATGATAGCTGCGGTAGCCGGAGGTCTTCATCTGTCGGATATAATCACGCTCCTGCTTTACTTCCATATCCATCCGGTTTCGTATAATCTCAACCACCCGATCAATATCCTCTACAAACTGGCATATAATCCGAATACCTGCCAAATCTACGATCCGATCCCCGATCCGCTCCGGAGAAATCTTTTTCTTCTGGCATTTATCCAGAATACTGGCAATGGTTTTCACTCTGCCCTCTACCCGTTCAATGGGACAGTAGATTCCTTTGTCCTTATGCTCTTTTATCAAATGGTTAAACTTTGTTGTCACTTCTTTAACGGCAAGCTCGTAAGGATTTAATATTTCCCGCCATAATTGTATTTCCATTTGTAATCTCCATTCCTTTTCTGCCGCAGTATGACTGCCTCAGTAAGAACAGCGCAGCTTGCTCTGTTCCAGATATTTCAGGAACCAATAGGGATTAACTGCCAGCTCACGGATTTCTTCTGTACGTATGTAAATCCCAAGATGCAGGTGCACGTCAAACTTTCCGCTGGTCCCCTCTTTAACTCCGTAGCCAGTATCGCCCATATATCCTAAGATCTGCCCGGCCTTTATCACATCCCCCTCCTTAAATTCCTCTGCATAGGAACTAAGATGGGCATAGTAAAAGTATACATCATGAAGGCTTCGGATACCTATGCGCCAGCCCCCTTTTTCCAGCCAGCCAATCTTTTCCACTACCCCGTCGCTAATGCTTACCACCGGATAGTAACCGGCCTTTTGAATCCCGGCCATCAGATCCGTCCCCTCATGTCCATAGGAGCCGCCGTAAGTACGCTCAAACATCCAGCTATTTTCATAGGCAACCACAGCCTCCTCATTCTCTGTGGATTCAGGCACAGGAAAATAGACCAGATCCTTCCAAATATTCTCATACAGCTCGTAAAACTCTCGAGCCTGTTCTTCTGCTTCTGATTCCTCCTTAACCGAATGAGTCATTTCCTCCATCCGGACAAGCTGGAATTGAATCAGAAAACATACTGTGATAATCAGTAACAGATAAGAAGCAATTGACAGCCGCATATGCGCTCCACTTTTTTATACTCCATCCATTACTATATGCTTAATGAAGCTCTTTTAGAACCTCCAGGACAAATTCATATACACGTTTTACGGAAGAAATGCTCAGGCGCTCCTTAGGCGTGTGAATATCATACATATTCGGACCGATGGAAACACAGTCCAGACCTTTGAGCTTTCCGCTGAAAATGCCGCACTCCAAACCGGCGTGAATGGCCTCTACCTGGGGTTTTTCCCCATACAGCTTTTCATAAATCCTTACCATAGTATCCCGAAGGACAGAATCCTTCTTGTATTCCCATCCGGGATAGGAGCCGGTTTCCTCATAGGTTCCTCCCAGAAATTCCACGCAGTGACGAAGCCTGCTCCCCAGAGCTTCCTTTTCTGTCTCTACAGCGCTTCTCACACTGAAAACCAGATAAGCTTCCTCCTCCATAAGCTTTAAGGTTCCCAGATTCAAAGAAGTCTGCACCAAATCCGGAATCTCCATGCTGTTCCTCTGAACGCCATTCGGAACCATGTGCAGAAGATAAAGCAGCTTCGACGCACTTTCCGCTTTCAAAGCCTTTCCCTTTTTTCTTCCCTCTGCTTCAAAGGAAACGGTAACTTCCGGATCACTTGAGGAATATTCTTTCTTATAAACAGCATCCCATTTTCTTAGTGCCTCTGTAAGTTGTTTCTCCTTATCCCCGCCTATATAGATCTGAGCTTCCGTTCTGCGTGGAATCGCATTGTCCATCAAGCCGCCGTCTAAAGCGCCAAGCCGAAAATCCAATTCACGGGAAAGCTCACAGAGCAGCCGTCCCATCAAAATATTGGAATTTCCGCGCTCTTTGTGAATCTCCATGCCCGAATGTCCGCCCAAAAGGCCCTCCACTGCAATCCGGAAGCTTAGACCTTCTACAGCCTCATATGCCGCAGGCAGAATGCACTTGCTCCGCATACCCCCTGCACAGCTTACAGTAAAAATTCCTTCCAGCTCCGAATCAATATTAATCAGGCGCTTTCCCTGAAGACTGCTCATATCCATAGCATTTGCGCCTAAGAGCCCTATCTCCTCATCTGTGGTAAACACACACTCCAATCTGGGATGCGCAATAGACTCATCATCCAAAATTGCAAGAGCCATGGCAACTGCAATTCCGTCATCGCCGCCCAGAGTGGTTCCGTTAGCCGAAAGCAAATCCCCCTCCACTATGAGATCTAATCCATCCTTCGCAAAGTCTATGGGATTATCTGCTTCCTTCTCACAGACCATATCCAGATGTCCCTGAAGAATCACCGTAGGCGCATCCTCATAGCCTGCGGAGGCTTCCTTCACAATCACTGCATTCCATGCCTCATCCTGCCATGCAGTCAGTCTATGCTCCTTCGCAAATTCCATGCAGTAGTCGCTGGCACCTTTTGTATTGCCGGATCCATGGGGAATGGCGCACAGTTCCTCAAAATACCGAAATACTTTCTTCGGTTCAAGATTTATTAATTTGCTCATAAGCTGCCTCCTGTCTTTCATATATATGAATATGATGAAAAAAATACTTTATTTCTCCGTAATATTGATATTGCTGGCGTTCCTTCTCCTAGACCCGGTTCATGGAGTAGCTGCCTCAAAAGCAGGGCTTATGCTGTGGTTCCACACTCTGGTACCTACCCTTCTGCCTTTTTTGATCCTGTCCAATCTTCTCATAGCCATAGACGGAATTGCATACCTGACGCGCTTCCTCTATCCTGTCCTCCACAGGCTCTTTGGCTGTTCCAGAAACGGCTGCTTCTGCCTTGCCGCCGGCTTTCTGTGCGGATATCCCATCGGTGCCAAGCTTGCAGGGGATCTGGTACGGGAAGGGCGCATCACCCTAGAGGAAGGAAATTACCTTCTTACCTTCTGCAATAATGCAAGCCCGGCCTTTCTTGCAGGCTATTGCCTGACGGATTCCTTAAAAACTCCGGAGCTTCTGCTTCCTACTCTGATGCTGGTCTATGGCGTTCCCCTCCTGTTAGCTCTTTTTTCCCGTCGAGGAAGAAGCTTTGAAAATCTGACCGCAGAAAATAAGACATCCCGATCTCAAATCAGCTTCAAAATCGTAGATGTCTGTATGATGAACGGACTGGAAAGTATTCTGAAGCTTGGGTGTTATATCATCCTGTTTTCCATGCTGGCAAGACTTCTGATACGGATCCCCTGTCCGTCTTCCTCTGTAACCTACCTGAGTGTGGGACTTCTGGAAATGACCAATGGGATTGCTCTGGTTACATCCGATCTGTCCCTTCCGGTTCTTATGCGGTATCTCTCTGTTCTGTGCTTTCTCTCCTTTGGAGGGCTCTCCGGCGCTGCCCAGACGGAAAGCATGATCCTGGACAGCGGTTTATCATTTTGGAACTATCTCAAAGCAAAGCTTTTGACAACCGCCTTTGTTGTCTGTCTTGCTACGGGGTATTTCATTCTTCCAGGTCACTGAGCTCCTCTTCATTCAGGGCCGGCGCCAGCTCATTGCGGTTATTAGCCAGAATATCGCTGAAACTGCGTAAGGACCCCATCATACTCTCATACTTTGCCATATGGCTTTCCATAGTCTTATGAATCAGGTTTTGGAGATTGCCAAGCATATCATCTGTATAGTGCATGGCCTGCATCCGAAAATTGTTGGCCTCTATGGTTGCCGCATCCAGCTTCCGCTGAGCCTCCGCCTCCGCCGCTGCCATAATCTCATTTGCCTGAATATACGCCTGCTGCATGATCTCGTGCTCGTTGATCAGCTCGGAGGTATGTATATTCGCCTCCTTGATAATGGCATCCGCCTTTGCCTGTGCATCCGCAAGGATAGCATCCCGGTTGGCAAGTACCTTCTGATATCGCTTTATCTCCTCCGGGGTCTTCATTCTAAGCTCCCGAAGAAGTTCCTCGATCTCTTCTTTATTTACAATGATATTGGTCTTCGATAATGTCTGCGGCTTGCAGCCATCAATATACTCCTCAATTTCTTCAATAATCTGTTCGATTTTGCTGCTCATGCTTGCTCTCCTTTTCAAGATCTATGCCTCTGTTCCTTCTAACCAGCGGCACCCTTCTCACTGAAAACTCGGGTCTTATACTAGCTTACCCCTTTGGCAATATTTCCATCCGCTCCTGTATCTTTTTTTCTACATAAGGAGGTACAAAGGCAGAAATATTGCCTCCAAAGCCTGCCACCTCTTTTACGGTTGTAGAGCTTAGATAAGCATACTCCAAGCTGGTTGTCAGGAATATGGTATCCAGATCCGGACTCATAATCCGGTTAGTCTGTGCCATCTGAAGCTCGTAATCAAAATCGGTAATGGCCCTTAATCCCCGGACAATTACACGAGCCTCACACTCTTTTGCAAATTCTACTAACAGCCCTGTAAAGGATCTGATTTTCACGTTTGGGTATTCCTTTGTTACTTCTTCTAACATCTTAACACGTTCTTCCACAGAAAACAACGGAGATTTTGCACGATTATTCAAAACACCCACTACCAGTTCCTCCACAACCCGGGAGGCACGCACAATAATGTCCAGATGTCCGAAGGTTACCGGATCAAAGCTTCCTGCATAAATTGCTCTTACCATCCTTATCTCCTGTATCTTAAAAATAAATGCTGATTCGTCTTGTAATTTTTTATCTTCCACGGGGCAAAGCCGCTGTCCTCTATCCAGTCCATATCACTGTCCTTCGAGGTCTCCAGTATCACCATAGTATCTTCATTCACCAGTGAAGAATCACGAAGAACCGCCAATACCTGCTGCTCCAGCCCCTGATTGTAGGGGGGATCCAAAAAAATGATGTCAAATGCAGGCTCCCCCTTAAGCTCATAAAGGGCAGCCACAGCATCCTTAAACAGCACCCTTGCCCGATCGGAAAGTCTGGTAAAGGAAAGATTGTCCTTTACACAGGCCAATGCCTTTTTTTGGTTTTCTACAAAAACAGCCTCTTTAGCCCCTCTGCTTAGAGCTTCGATACCGATGGAACCGCTGCCCGCAAACAGATCCAGAAACCGGCAGCCGGGAATATCCTGCTGAATCATATTGAACAATGTTTCCTTAATGCGATCTGTGGTTGGACGGGTACTCAGCCCCTCAATGCATTTCAGAGGAAGGCTTCTGGCCGTTCCGGCAATCACTCTCACAAGCTTACCCCCTTATCTGTCCTGTTCCGTAAATCTCATATTTGTAGGAAGTGAGAGCTTCCAGTCCCATAGGACCTCTGGCATGAAGCTTCTGCGTGCTGATCCCAATCTCCGCTCCAAAGCCAAACTCAAAACCATCCGTAAACCGGGTGGATGCATTGACATAGACTGCCGCTGCGTCCACTTCCCTTAAAAACTGCTCTCCATGAGCCTTGTCCTCTGTAATAATGGCTTCTGAATGCCCGGTATTGTAACGGTTAATATGGGCAATGGCCTCCGAGATGCTGTCCACAATTTTCACAGAAAGAATGTAGTCCAGATACTCAGCTCCCCAATCTTCCTCTGCAGCCTCTTTCATGGATACCACAGCCCTGGCCCTGTCATCTCCCCGAAGCTCCACCTGTTTTTCCTCCAGTTTTTGGGCAAGCATGGGAAGAAAAGCATCCTTCACCTTCTCATGAACCACCAGAGATTCACAGGAATTGCACACGCCAATACGCTGAGTCTTTGCATTGAAAACAATCCTAGCTGCCATATCCAGGTCTGCTGCCTCATCTACATAAATATGACAATTGCCTGATCCTGTCTCAATCACAGGAATGGTACTGTTCTGAACTACTGCGGCAATAAGGCCTGAACTTCCTCTTGGAATCAGCACATCAACATAGCGGTTCAGCTTCATAAAGGCTGCCGCTGTCTCCCTGCTGGTATCTTCCAAAATAGAAATGGCGGCAGCCGGACAGTCACATGCCAAAAGTGTCTCCCTTAAGACTTCTACAATGGTTTGGTTGGAATTCAGGGCATCGCTTCCGCCCCGAAGCACCACCGCATTGCCTGTCTTAAAGCAAAGGCCAAAGGCATCTGCCGTCACATTGGGCCTGGCTTCATAGATAATTCCGACAACCCCCAGGGGCACACGTACCTGACGAATCTTAAGTCCATTGGGCGGTGTGTGCTCCTTCATCACCTGACCAACCGGGTCCGGCAATGCTGCAATCTGTACAAGTCCCTCTGCCATGCCCGCTATCCGCTCCGGCGTCAGCAAAAGCCGATCCAGAAGTCCGGCTTTCATACCCTTTCCCCGTCCTCTGGCCATATCCTTCTCATTTGCCGCAAGTATCCGCTTTGTATGCTTTACCAGCTCTGCCGCTGCCTGCTTTAAAACCTGATTCTTTTTCTCTTCTGACAGGGTACGAAGAAAGGGCTCCGCCTCCTTTGCCTGCTGTCCAATCTGCTCCAATAACATCATAATAATTCTCCCATTTTCAGTTCCGTTATGTAAGTACTCTCTGCTCTGTCACTACCTTTTGGGGCCGAATATCAAATTCTTCAAAGGGAACTTCCTCTTTCACCTGAAATTCAAAGGCCAGCGCAACCGTAATAAGTCCCGGATGCTTTTCCAGAAACCGATCGTAAAAGCCTCCTCCGTACCCTACCCTGTGCCTCCGGGGATCAAACGCCACACCCGGCATCAAAAGCAGAGCATCCTCTGCTTCTGCCGCCTCGCCCTCCCTGGGCTCCTGAATACCAAAGCTTCCCTCCTCCAGGTCCTCTTCAAAGGAGGTAATATAGTAAAACCGCATCTCCTGTCCCTGAACCTTCGGCACTGCCACACGCTTTCCCTCTGCCCATGCCGAACGAATGAGATCCCGTGTCTCTACCTCATGTTTACAGTCCATATAGGCATAAAGAATCTCTGCCTTCTGATACTCTGAAAGCTTCAAAACCTGTTCCGTTACAGACCGGCTCATTGCATGAATCTCATCATCCGTTCGGGCTTTTCGAAGCTCTCGGATCTCCTTTCGCAGCAGATTCTTCTCTTCTTTTCTGTCAATATCTTTTTTTTGCATCTTTTCCTCTTTCTGACACACCTGATGCGTCATTTTGCAGATTTGGAAGTTTTGCTTCCAAACCTGTCTCCCAGATTGGTAATGCTTCCATCTGCTTCCTTAATATCAATACGGTCCAGCTGACCGCGAAGATTCATCCGAACTGCCTCAATATATTCCCGGCGAAGCTCTGCCTGCTCCTGCTTCTCCGCCTCCGTGAGGCCCTCCGCCTTGGAGCAATGATAAAGCTCATTGATCCGGGCTATCTTCTTCTCATCCATCATCTTAAGTTTCCTCCTTTTTAAGTTGCTGCGCAACAGCACTAAATGGTAAAGTCACTTCAGCGCACACCTATGAGAGAAACTTTCATTCGAAAGTGCACTCATGAAAGTTCCTCTCGTGCGCTTTCGCAACTTTACCGTCCAGCAGAAAATATTTCTGTCAAACACTTGACATTTCTTAGCTGGACTTATCTGGCTCCCAGCCCAGATAGCTTACAGCCTTAGAAAATATATCCTCTGCATATTCATAACCATGGTTATAGAAAGCAGTCAGAACTGCCACATCATCTTCTGTATTCTTCACCACCGGAACCTGGGGCCGAATCACAAATACCCGCCCCCTGCTTTCCAGCTCTTCTAAAAGCTCCATGGTTCGGTTGTAATAGTAAGCCCGGTTCTTAATAGCCCGAATCAGATAGGGATACTTCTGGTACATAATCCTTGCTATCCGGAGGGACTTTCTGGCCGGCGGCTTCCGGTAACCCTCCTGTCTGGTGAGAATTACAATGTTTTTCTTCACCCCGTCATAAAGAGCCTTTCGGATAGGAATGGAATCTGCCACGCCTCCGTCCAGCATGGGAATCCCGTCTACTTCCACCATGGGCGAGACCACAGGAAGACTGGAGGATGCCCGGCAGACTGTCATAAGCCTTGCCCTATCT
Source organism: Candidatus Merdisoma sp. JLR.KK006 (assembly GCF_036941035.1). NCBI lineage: Bacteria > Bacillati > Bacillota > Clostridia > Lachnospirales > Lachnospiraceae > Candidatus Merdisoma > Candidatus Merdisoma sp. JLR.KK006. The sequence goes on from NZ_JAYMNS010000005.1 coordinate 199,190, forward strand.
CTGTCTTCCGTAAGATAAGCCGCCTTTCCTGTAAGACAATTGGTCGCTGTCAAGATGCAGGTCTGTCCCGAAGAAAAATAGGTATCATAATCAAAAGGTATAATTTTATTAGGAAATACATCAAAAATCAAATCCATATTAAAAAGGCTGTGGTTCCGAACCAAATATTTCAGCCCCACATAGCTGCCGGCCTCCAAAAAGTCGATGGTACAGGTTTTCATTCTTCCCGGCTGATGGGATACATAATCTACTGCATTGCAGGCACCGGCTGACACGCCAATCACATAGGGCAGATACAGCTTCTGTTCCATAAAGTAATCCAGCACTCCTGCCGTGAATACGCCTCTGGTTCCGCCGCCCTCCAATATCATTCCTGCTCGTTTCATCTCACATACGCCTCCAATAATTAAAGGCCAAAGCCCTGGTCTGTCCATGCCCGAGTAATCTGCCATGGGTATATGAACACTTCTAATTTACACCATAACCAAAAGAATAGCAAGTTTTAACTGGAGTAATTCTCCAAAAAATCATAAAGCTCGCCTTTTCCGGAAAGCCCCTTTCCCCTTCGCACCTCTTCCTTAAGTTCCTCCGGAAGAGCCTCCATGGTAATCTCCGTCTCATCATAAAGGGTCTTCCTATCCTCAAGGTAGATATTTACATAACCTTCCTCTTCCATCAGATAATAAACCTCTTTTTCAGTATCCGCCCGAACTGCATCCGCTTCTGCAGCTGCCTCCTGCCGGTATTCCTCCCACTCGCTTTTTTCCTTTTCCATCTGTACCAAATCTTCGCCGCAAGCCCAGAGTTCCTCCTTAAGCGGCTGGGCTATGGGGGCTTTGAGATGCATTTGTTCCTCCGCCAGAGCCTTTTCCGAATACAGAGAACCCGAATAATAAGCCAGTCCTCCCAGAATCCCTATGGTCAGAAGACCTGCAATGATCCTCTTTGTCATAAAAAAATCCTCCTTATTGTCCACGCACATCCCCGAAAAGGGCTATGACAACAGCATTTTTTGCTATTTTCCATAGTATGGACAAAAAAGGAAGATCTTATAAAGCTTTACATGAAAACACCTGTCAAAGAAGGCGCATTTTTTTCAATATTCTTACAAGTACATGGCCCTTCGGAAAAGCCCGAAGCTCTTTCTCTGTAATTCCCCGAAGAAGCAGCATAAAAAATCCATAGATAAAAACAGCCAGAACAATACATACCAGAGCTGTGGGACGAGGGCCTATGAGCTCCTCTAAAGACATGGAAAGCAGCCAGCATGAAAGCCCCATAATGGTCGCAGATACTATAGGAATCAAAAAAGTACGCACCAACTCCTGCCGATACCTAAGATGCTTTCGAATTGCCAGTCCATTCAAAATACACATCATCACTGCAAAAAACAGATAGGAAATAACCACGCCATAAATGTGCAGCTTAAATACTTGAACCAGTACCACCATCAACCCCAGATGAAGCACCAATGAAATCAAAGCATTGCGCACAGGAATCTGCATCTTATCAATTCCCTGCAAAATTCCGTTGGTCAGGGTAGACAAGCCATAGAAAATCACAGCCATGGAGCCTGCTATAAATAGCTTTGGCGCAATGGGATCTGTATTCCAGGAAAGCAGGTTTAGAATCGGTTCTGCCAGAGCCGTAAGCCCAAAGGCACTGGGAATGCAGATAAACATCACCATGCGGATGGCCCCATCCGTCTTTTTGCGCATCTCTTTGCAGCTTCCTTCCATCCGTGCCCGGGTGAGAGCCGGAATGGTTGAAGCCGACAGGGCGGATGCTACAGCAATGGGTACATTGGTCAGCAGCTTGTATTTTCCCACATAGATTCCCCAATAAACCTCAACCGTAGATTTTTCTACTTCCTGCACATCCAGCATCAGATATTTGAAAAGCCCCTGATCCAGAACACCACTGATATTATAGACTGCTGTACTCAAAATAACCGGAACAACGGTCAGTATCAGAAGCCTGAAAATTGCTCCGTAGCTCTCCCTGCGTCCTGTGCGATCCCGGCGCATCTGCCGCTGCAGCACACGATTGTACATGAGCATTACAAGGATCAGAAAAATAAGGCCTGCAAGAGCCCCCATACTGGTTCCCAGCGTGCTCCCTGCCGCCCCATAGATAGGACCGCTTCTGCCATCCGTAATCCCGGCTTTTTCATCTAAGGATACGCCGTACCGGAACAAAATACTGGCCGCAGTAATGCTTACCGCCGCATTGAAAATCTGCTCAATTACCTGAGATACTGCTGTAGGCATCATGCTTCCCATGCCTTGGAAAAAGCCTCGAAGCACACCCATGACAGCAAGAAAAAATACTGCGAGAGCCAGAACCTTAAGGCTCAGCTCACTCTCCGGCGTATTCAGAAGATTTCCCGTGAAAAATCCGGCTCCCAGATAAGTGACTACAGAGCCTGCAAGCCCCACCACAAGGGCCATATACAGGGCGCCCCTGAAGATGCGGTGAGCATTCCGATACTGTCCAAGAGCCGCTTTTGCCGAAACCAGCTTGGAAACGGCAAGAGGCAGACTATAGGATGAAATCAGCAGAATAATATTATAGATCTCATAAGCCGCAGAATAATAATCATTGCCGTGATCCGTAATAATATTCGTAACCGGAAGGCGGTAGAGCATGCCAATGATCCGGCTTAAGATGGAGGCCGCTGCCAATATACTGCCCTGCATTATGTAATTGGAGCGGTTCTTCGTCTTTGTCTTTTTCTGCTTGCTCATATCTGCCCTTCCATCGGCATGTTGTACAAAATTTATTGAATTACCACTTCATCTGCATAATCCTTCCAAACAATGCAGATAAAAGTTTTTCCGTTATTCAGTACAACTCTATTATTTTCTTTATCGTAATACCGAGCCGGAGATCCCAGTCCTTCTGCAGTATTCCAATATCCTTCAATCATTTTTCCATTTGTAAAAACGATACACTCATTATTAAAAGACTGGCTTGCAAAGTGAAGATAATCATTTTCATCCAGCACTGCGCCGTCGCAGTATTGGAAAATCACATTGGTCACTGCCACCTGCTCTCCCGTCAGCTCATCTATATGGGGATTGCCGTAGCTGGAACGGTAATACTTCCGATCCTCTGAATTGTACTCAAAGGTCGCCTTTACACCTCCGAAGCCATTCGCTCCGCCGTTGCCGCCGGGCTGGAGGAAAACTGCGTCCGGATAGTCCTCATATTCCTCAATCTCCCCTATAGGGGCAAAGGTGAACTTTCCGGAATAATCCTCCGGCATCTTCATATCATATCCCTTCTTCTCAATATCCTTGTGAATTCCCTCCGGGAATGCGTACAGGGTATGCTCATATGCTTTTCCGGGACGTGAAATCCTGTCATACATGGAAGTAACCGGATGCTCAATCCCTTTTGTTCCGCCGGACAGCACGTCAAACTCTCCGCTGTTTAAAGATTCCAGCGCATACATGGCCTGTCCAAAGTGTGCGTACACTGCATCATATTCCTGAGCAAAATGCAGGAAATATAAACGGCAGCTCCGAACAGAGCCAATCCGTTCCAGATCATCCCATTCTTCAAATATCCCCATCCACCGGGTAGTCCGCTTCTCTACGGGACATTCATAAATCACACTGGCACTGGTTGGGCCTGACATGGGCAGAGCTGACGCCGCATTGCTCATCATAATAGCCAGAGGACGCCTGTTTCCATATTCTTCATCAATCCATTCGCCGGTAAAATAGCTGCGCACCTTGCCGTCCTTCACTTCCCGGCCATTTGAATAAGAGGTTTCGTCTCCCTCAAAAACCTCATCCTCCGTATTGTATTCTTCCTCATCCGGTTCGTTTTTTTTGCAGCCTGTAAAAACAATTGCGAAAACCAGAAGAAGGAAAAACAACTTTCCTTTTTTCATGTTTTGCATCCTTTCAACGTAAAATATTTAAAGAATGAAGAATAGCTTCCTGCCGGTTCTCCATTTCCTTTGCCTCATCAGGTTCCATATGGTCATAGCCGAAAAGATGCAGCATACTGTGGGTGATCAGAAAGGCAAACTCTCTCTTTTCACTGTGGCCGTACTTTTTCGCCTGTTCACGCATCTTTTCCATGGAAATAATAATATCCCCCAAAAGCAGTTCTCCAGTTTCAGGATTAAAGCAGTCCTGGACCTCTGCTTCTGCCCAGGAAAAATCCGAAGGACTGTCATATTCAAGCATGGGAAAGGACAGCACGTCTGTGGCTCTGTCAATATTCCGGTATTCCCGGTTAATTCTCCGAATCTCTGTATTGCCTGTAAGCAGGAGGCTCAATTCTGCCTCATAAGGGCAGCCCTCGTAATCCAAAGCTGCTTCCGCAATCTTATGCGCCAGATCTTCCAGATCTGTTCCCGGAATCCGAATCTGAATCTCATCTTCTATATTGATTGTCATAAACATCCTTTCTTGTGCCCCTGCGCGCCTGTGATTGTTCATAACTGTCATATGCCTGTACAATCTTTTGAACCAGCGGATGACGCACCACATCCTTGCTGGTCAGAGCGCAAAAGCCAATCTCATCCACCCTGGACAGCACCCTTAAGGCAACCTCCAAACCGGATCTCGTACCGGAGGGCAGGTCTTTCTGGCTGGCATCTCCTGTCACAATCACCTTGGATCCAAAACCAATCCGGGTTAAAAACATCTTCATCTGCGCCGGAGTGGTATTCTGGGCCTCATCCAGAATAATATAAGCATTGTCCAGTGTTCTGCCCCTCATATAAGCCAAAGGAGCTACCTCAATCAGGCCTCTCTCCATATTCTTCAAAAAGCTGTCTGCCCCCATAATCTCATACAGCGCATCATAGAGGGGACGCAGATAAGGGTCTACCTTGCTTTGAAGATCCCCCGGAAGAAAGCCAAGCCGCTCTCCGGCTTCAATAGCCGGTCTTGTGAGGATAATCCGGCTGACCTCATTATTTTTAAAGGCCGTGACAGCCATGGCCATGGCAAGATAAGTCTTGCCTGTTCCGGCAGGACCTGTGCCGAAGACAATCATCCGATCCCGAATCAGATCCACATAGCGCTTCTGTCCCAAAGTCTTGGGCTTGATGGGCTTGCCGTTTACAGTATGGCAGATAAGATCCCGATCTATCTCCGTCAGAGCCTCTTCCTGTCCTTCCATGGAAAGGGCAAGGGCATAATCTACATTCTGTTCCTGTATTATATTACCCCGTTTGGATAGAATTAATAACTGTTCCAAAACCCGGACTGCCTGTTCTGTGCGCTCTTTGGATCCCAGAATCTTTACTGTCCCGTCTCTTGGAATCACAGAGACCTTTAAGGTTTGTTCAATCTTTTTAACATAGCTGTCAAACTGTCCGAATACATTGCGCTCATGTTCTGCCGGAATGTCTATCAGGGTTTCTACAATATTCAAGTTCTGCTGCTCCTGTCTTCTTCATTTCTCTTAAGCTGTGCACACCTCCACAGCTTCCTGCACAAACCTGCTCAAATTCTCTCATTTCTCATCCTCCTCGGAAGGCATGGCCGGCTCATCCAGAATCTCTGCTGGAACGCTACTTCCAATCTCTTCCACTGCCGTAATTGTTCCGACAGCTATGCAGGTATTTGTGCCGACTTCTATTTTAACATTATTTTCAATAATTTGAACCCCCTTTTGTATTAAATTTTCCAAAAATTCATGTAAATTTGCTTCTGCCAGGGCTCTGGCCTCCTCTTCGCTGTAAGATTCTGTATAAATTTCATATTCTTCATAGCATGTGGTTCCAAAGGTCAGCGGCAGATAAAAGTTCTCCGTGAGCTTTAACGGATACTCGGTATTCAGGGCACTGAACCTTTCAAACTTTGGTCTGAGATCCACGGAAATGGTTTTTCCGCCCACTTTTGCATAAATTCCATAGCGCTTTTTTCCCGTAGGATGGCGTTCTTCATGGGAAAGGACAAATTCATCATAATAGGTGTAGGTGGTTCTTGCATACACGTCGGCGTCTGCCGCTGTATACTGATAGCCGGATACCTCTCCGCTGTCATTCAGTATGTCAATGCGGCCCAATACCAGAAGCTGTCCCTGCTCCACCTCATCCCCCACCTGAATCTGGGACACGCCGCTGCGAACCAGAACACTTGTGATAATGCCCTCTCGGGCTGCTGTGATATCCCTTGGTTCCTCTGATCCTGCTTCTTCCTCTATGGGTATACTGTCCATATTTTCCCGAATCCGAATCAAGAGTCGGGTTCCTTTGATTTCTGCAGAAACCCAAATGATGTCAGGAAATTGAATGCGGATCATAGATTGAATCTCTTTACAGTCTACCTTGTCTTTACGCATACCGTGGACAATATGCTCAGATTCCAGGTAGTCCAGTATCACATTGGTGGTTCTGGAATAGTTTCCCTCTATGTGAATATTCCAAATGAACAAGGACATGATGTACAGAAATGCAATGCATAAGGCGATTCCGACCACGAACATTTTCCGATTTCGATAGTGATGCAAAAAAAAGGGAAGCCCGTGCCGCTCTGTGACCAGCAGATGGGCTTTCGTCTTCCTCCGCAGGGGCTTAAGCCTCCGAAAATCCCGGATGCTCAAGTTCATTTCATAATAAGCGCCTTCATTCTGCAAGTCCCAGATCTCAATGTGATGGGTCTTGCAGAGGTTTAAGAAACGCTCCGGCGAGTAACCCGTAAGCCGGATGCGTACATATCCATAAAGGTAACGAAAGAATGAAGTCAGCAATATTTCACCTCCTGAATCTCTCCGGTGATCTTCATTTCGTCATTTGTATAATAGGAAATGTACAGGTTTATCCCGTGTATCTCCAGCTTGCAGGTCTTTGTCTGAATGCGGATCAGACTTTCCGTATATTCAATGAGGCTCATGTAGTTTTCCACATAAGCCTCATGTTTTCCGGTAATGGTTATGATTACCGCGCCGAGCATCAAATCCTTGGGCAGATTTAATGCGTCTGTCATTTCTTCCTTCCAGTTCATTGGTCCCGGACTTTCTCTTTTCCTTACTCTTACTATATGCCTCTCTGCCTGTTTCTATGACGTTATCTGAAAAATCCGGCCGTGTGTTAAGTGTCCTGACAGTCCAGCACAATCTTAATCATGCCGGAAGGACTTTCAATAGCCAGCCGCATAGCATCCTTATAGCGGGACAGAGGAAAACGGTGAGTAATCAGACCGTCAGTCTTGTAAAGCCCGTCACGTATCCACTCCTGCACCAGATCAAAGGTATACAGCCTGCGCCCCTGCCATTCCTCCATGCCGTGAGCATCCACGCCAATGATTTTTAACTCATGCCACCAGATGGGAGTCTCATCAAAGGTGATGGATGTCATGTGATGGCCTACCTTTACCAGAGTGCCTTTGGGACGAAGAAGGCGGCAGCATAGGGTATTGGCCTTTCCTCCTCCGGCGCAGTCATAGATTCGATCAAAGCCGCCGAACATCATCTTGTTTTTATTCATTCCCACATAAACCCGGCTCCCCTTTGTAGCCTTTGCTGTTTCCTCATAGGGATCTCCCTTTAAAATATGATCTGCACCAAAGCGTTTTGCCATCTGCTGCCGTGCTTTTTTTCGGGTTGTTACCCAGATTTCACACTCCGGCTGGATGATCTTTAATGCCTGAACAATTCCGAGCCCAATCATTCCGCAGCCGTAAACAAGGATTTTTTCGCCCTTTTGAGGCGGATCTATCAGCACAGAATGAACCGAGACGCAGGAAGGCTCCAACAGTACCGCCTGATCGTCTGTCAGTTCGTCAAAAATCTTTGTCAGCTGCTGCTCCGGGGCCAAAAACTGATCTCCAAAACCTGCGCCTACATCCGGAAGCTTTAGAGGGCTTGGCTCCCCATAGTTGAGGCAGAGATTGTAGTTGCCTTCTGCGCAGTATCTGCAGGGCGGATGAATATCCTTGTTGCCGCAGCCGGACATATATTCCCGAATCGTCACCCGATCTCCCTTTTTAAACTTTGTTACGGCAGGACCTGTCTCTATGACAACGCCCACGTTTTCATGGCCCAGATAGGTTCTGGCCGAACCGGGAATTGGCTCGAAGGCAGAACTTGTTCCGGTAGTAGCCTTAAAAAAGCTTACATCTGTTCCGCAAAGGCCGCAGGCTATATTTTTTACTCTCAGCCAGTTTGGCCCCGGCAGCGGAGGATTGGGTAATTTCTTATTATATTTTACCCCATTGATGCCTGTGTACAGAAGCGGTCTGCAGCACTTGGCAGCGGCTTTGGTGGCAAGAATCCGGGGGATATCTTTTTCAAAATAAATGGTCTTCATGGGATGTCCTTTCTCTGTCTTTTGAAACAGGATGCAGCATGCAAAAATTGCTTATGTATCTCGGTATAAAATCAAACTGAACCAGGTTACAAGGTTATTTCCATTCATAAAAGCTATGCCGCACTGCTCTGCAAGGCCGGTGACGAGGACTCCAAAGCCTTCCAGACTGGGGAACATTCGCTCTGGGAAGCGGCAGGGGGCATCCGGGTAAGTGCAATGCTCACAGACGGCGCAGGACTCTGTGGATAGAACCAGGACTTCCTGATTCTCTTTTAAAAACAATTCTCTTATCTGACGCGTGATTTTCTCATGCTCTGTTCTGGTGGCCAGCATTCCCTCCAGATCCTCCATATCCGGAACCTCTGTCATAGTGGTAAACAGAAAACCGCCCTCATATTCCTCACAGCGGCTCCTGCATTCCTCTACAGTTCCCACTGCCGGCGGGCAGGACCAGGACCTGCCGTATCGCTGACATTCGGTTTTGCAAATGTGGCGGACTTCTTCCCGAAAGGGGATGTCCTTGATTTGAATAAAGGCATAATCACAAATTGGGTAGGCAGCAATGGCAGATTCGATGGTTTGAAAGGTCATAGGCACTCCTGTCATATAAATGCTTTTCTGTCTGCTTATATCAAAAGCACTCAGCAGACAGAAAAGCAATCCTGATTACAATTTGCGGTTTCTACAGCATGGAAGCTCTAAGCTCTTCCCCGCTCTTGGCGCTTAAATATGCCGGAGCAATATCAAATACGGTTTTGCAGCCATGATCTCCTTCTGCTGAAAGCCGATAAGCGGCCCGGGCGTAAGCTGCAATGACGCTTGAAGTAAATTCCGGGTTGGAATCCAGCTTTAAGCTGTACTCAATCAGGTGATGGTTTTCTTTCTCCCATCCGGTTACGCCGCTTCGCAAGACAAAACCGCCATGGGGAATCCGGCTGTGATCCTGCTTCATTTCTTCTTCACTGATAAAATGTACGGTGGTATCATAATCTGCAAAATAATTGGGCATGGTTTTGATCTCTTCCTCTATCTTTGCTGCATCTGCACCATCTTCCAGTACCACAAAGCACTCTCTGGTATGTTTTTCTCTGGTGCTTAGATCCGGATTCTCACCGGCACGTACGGATGCCAACGCTGATTCTACGGGAATGGTGTACTGCTTGGCATCCTTTACACCCTTGATTCTCCGCACTGCGTCAGAATGTCCCTGGCTTACGCCCCGGCCCCAGAACGTGTAATCCTTCCCTTCCGGAAGAATGACATTGGCATAGAGACGGTTTAAAGAGAACATTCCCGGATCCCAGCCCACGGAAATAATCGTTGTCTTCCCCGCTTCTCTTGCCGCTGCATCTACTGCAGCAAAATGCTCCGGAATCCGGGCATGGGTATCGAAGCTGTCCACTACATTGAAAAGCTTTGCATATTCCGGGGTCTGTACCGGAAGGTCTGTGGCACTTCCGCCGCAGAGAATGAGTACATCAATTTCTTTTTGCCAATTTTTAACCTCATCTACATGGCAGACTTTTGCCGTGTCTGTCAGAATCTTCACATCTTTTGGTTCTCTCCTGGTAAATACTGCCCGAAGTTCCATATCCGGATTCTGGCAAACCGCACACTCTACGCCCCTGCCCAGATTGCCATAGCCTAAAATGCCAATTCGAATGCTCATCGGTGTCATCTCCTTTTTCCTGTTAAAAATATTAAACGCCGAAGATGCTTCTTAATCGTAAAAGCATTCCCGACGCTATCATTATAAACGCATGATATTTTTTGTGCAAGCAGCATCTGTATCACGATTGCAAAAATTTCTCTTGTACTGCTGCACATTTTATGCTATACTTTTAGAAATGGGGCATTGGCGCAGCTGGGAGCGCGCCACACTGGCAGTGTGGAGGTCACGGGTTCGAATCCCGTATGCTCCATTTATTTTTTTGTCTTTTATTCAATAATCTTGAAAAATGTGTCTTTTTATGTCGAATATTATAGAAAAATGTGTTTTTATGTGTCGAAAAGTGTAGAAAAATGTGTTGAATCCAGATTGTAAAACCAAGAAAAATGTGATACATTATAATTATTCCATTTTCAGGAAGGAAACTATAAATGAAACGCAATGCAATCTATGATTTAATAAAATGGAAATCCAGTGAGGACCGCAAGCCAATGGTATTAAAAGGCGCGCGGCAGTCCGGAAAGACATGGCTTATGAAGGAGTTTGGTAAAAACGCTTATAAGAGCTTTACTTATTTCAATTTTGATGAGGAAGAAGAACTGAAGTCAATCTTTGAAACAAACAAAAATCCTCAGCGGATTATTGAACTTCTCTCCCTTATTGACGGAAAGAAAATTCTTCCTGAAGAGACCCTGATCATTTTTGATGAGATCCAGGAATGCCCCCCTGCTCTCAATACCCTCAAGTATTTTAAAGAAAAGGCAAATGAATATCATGTAATCGCAGCCGGAAGTCTCCTCGGCACACTTCTGGCCCAACCCAAATCTTATCCGGTAGGAATGATTAACCTGCTGAATATTTATCCGTTGACCTTTGACGAATTTCTGAATGCCACAGATCCGCCGCTGTATGCATACTACTGCAGCATTGAAAAGGAACAGGATATTGAAACTATTTTCCATAACCGCCTTCTGGAAGCTTATAATCACTATCTTATTATCGGAGGTATGCCTGAATGTGTTGAATCCTGGATAAAATATAAGGATCCGGCCAAAATCCTGCAAATCCAGAAGGAATTGATTGAAATTTATGAAAATGACTTTTCCAAACACAATGGAAAAGTAAACAGCGGACGGATTCTTATGGTTTTCCGCAGTATTGTAGCACAGCTTGCAAAACCAAATGAGAAATTTATGTACGGAGCTGTTCGGGAAGGGGCACGTGCGCGGGATTTTGAAGAAGCTATCGTATGGCTGGTCTCTGCGGGTATGCTGAATCAGGTTTACAATGTATCAAAGATGGAGCACCCTCTTTCTGCTTTTGATAAATCGGATCAATTCAAGCTGTTTCTCTTTGATACCGGGATTCTGAAGGCTATGGCCGGTATTGATAACAGTGCGATTCTTTTAAAAAGCAATTACCAGTTTAAAGGGCCTTTAACGGAAAACTTTGTCCTGCAGCAGCTTCGCGGCCTGTTTGAGGTGGAGCCGCGCTACTATCCGGATAAAAATAATGAAATTGATTTTATTTTACAATATGGAACAGAGATTATTCCTGTGGAAGCAAAAGGCGGCGAAGATAAGTCTGCGCCCTCTTTCAAAAAATACGTTGCAGAGAAAGATCCACAGTATGCTCTGCGTTTCTCGAAGCGGAACTACCGGAAGGACGGAAGGATTACGAATCTTCCGCTGTATCTGGCGCCAAGGACGAGGGAGCTTCTATAGTTATCAGAAAGATTTGTCAGTTGCTTGATATAGCTTTCATCCTGTGATAATCTGATACTATACATTCTCAATCAAGAGTAATACGGCATTTGGAAAGGAGTGTAAATTATGAAACGCTGCTTTAATGTTACAGGCGCATGTGATCCGCAGCTTCACTATATGGTCAACCTGCAGGAACGTCTGGAAAAAATAAAGACTTTAGTAGACAGCGGTGCATATTTTACAATCAGCAGGGCAAGACAGTATGGAAAAACGACCACTCTTATGGCTTTGGCGGATTACTTAAAAAAAGATTATATTGTCATATCTCTTGATTTTCAAAAGTTAGGCAATTTAGATTTTGATGACGAACATATTTTTTCCAAGGCTTTTGCCGAGTTTTTCCTGGCAACGGTAAAAAACCGTTGGAATCCAGTGGAGGGATTCCAACAGAACATTTTAAATGAGCTGTCTGCTGATATTCAAGAAAATATACGCTTTCCTTTACGTAAACTGTTTATTTATCTAAGTGAACTTTGTGGGACAGCAGATAGACCGGTTATTCTGATGATTGATGAGGTGGACAGTGCTGCAAACAGCCAAGTATTCCTTGATTTTCTTGCACAACTGCGTGGATACTATCTTACCCGGAAAAACACTCCTGCCTTTCAGTCAGTTATCCTTGCCAGTGTTTATGATATAAAAAATATTAGTCAGAAAATTCATCCGGGTAATGAGCGTAAAATGAACAGCCCCTGGAACATTGCTGCGGATTTTCATGTAGAAATGAGTTTTTCTAAAATCGGAATAGAAAGAATGCTTAAGGAATATGAAGCAGACCGCCATACCGGTATGAACACTGACGAATTGGCTGAATTAATTGTTGACTACTCTTCCGGTTACCCGTTCCTTGTATCCCGTATCTGCAAACTTACGGATGAAGTTGTAGCAGGAAGTATAGATTTTCCGGACAAAGCATCTGCATGGACAAAAGAGGGAATTCTTAAGGCCGTTAACTTATTATTGTCTGAGAAAAATACCTTGTTTGAGTCTTTGATAAATAAATCAGTTCCCAGCAAACTACCAGTTAAAAGAGCGCATCATAATCATAGGTTGTATAAAATTTATAAATCTTATCATAATATGCTTCACAATTTTCCTCTGTAAGTAGATGCTCCTTATTGTGCATCCATATGAGAATTTGAGAATTTATGTTTTCCCCATAATGTATAATATCCTTATAGTTATTCAAATCACAAATCATATTGAATTCATCAAAAAAAGAAAACAAATATAAGTTTTTATAGGGCAGTAACACTTTGATTGTTTGTTTCTTTTTCCAATTCCAGTTGTCTCTTAAGCATTCTAATTCTTATAAGAATCAAAATCCGTTGTTTTATTTCCTGCTTTTGTAAATTCAAAAACCGAACAGCTATTGTTTAATAAAACCGATTTATTAAAAACATATTTCACATCATTGCATAGCTTATTATCATACAAATATACCGGATATGATTCAAGAGGATACCGCATATTATCCTTTAAATCACCGAGCCTGTTGTAGTCCACCCCCCCCTTATAACCAATTGTATATCCGGATTCGCTTCTACTGCTCGTTCCAGATTTTCATTGATCTCCTTATAACTTCCGCCGGAAAAGGGAATCTTTATAGCATTAATATGGAATAAACCGCCAAATTCTGTTGTTTTAAAATTCTGGACCATTGAACTTCCTGTAATAATCGCATCATATTCAAAATGCTTCACAATTCCATCATTCTGATATCTTTCATCCTGAATCGGATATTCCAGTGAATCAAGCGGCGCATGATAATGAAAATACGGATCAACAACCACCGTAACTGTTCCCAACACTGTTAATAGCAGGAAAACAGAACCCAATACTGCGATACTCCATTTTTTATTTAGATTCATTCTTATATTCCCCTTAAAAGTTAAAGTATAGAAATGTGCTAACTCCGGAAAAAGGAAAAACACACCATACCAGTAAAATCACAGTAAATAACAATTTTGGAATGGTGGGGGTAAATTTTTTCATCTTTTCATATGCATTCTCACAACCCAGAACCAATAAAAATGCCACGATCAAGAATCCGGTCAGGAAAAAATGGGGATACACTTCCAAGATATGCAGTTTTTTATTTAGAAAAAGCAATTCAGGCAGGTTAAAACCGCTTACTATGTCTGCATTCATTTTACCAAAATCTAAACACACGATACAGTTTATCAACCGGAAAGCATTTTGAATACTATCAGCCCGAAAAATCACCCAGGTGACATTTATAAATGAAAATGTCAGAAACCAGTTGAGTGCCGGATGCAGCTTTTCAAACTGTGTTTTATACCTCTCTCTTGTTTAAACGCCGAAAAATTCTATCCCTCCAATGGAATTTTTGTCATTTTATCTTTTACAGGGAAATTAGATTTTTTAGACTTCTCTGATTTTCACAGACCTGAAAATCTTTCCCAAAACCTCTTGCACTCCCGCCGCCGTTTTATTATAATATCGCAGATATAAAAAGAAGCAATGCTCTTCTTAACTTCTGTTAATGCGAGGATGAATATTATGGAAAAAGATATGACAAAAGGCAGCCCGGCCAAAATTATTCTTGGCTTTACCCTGCCCATTTTTATCGGAAATGTATTTCAGCAATTGTACAGCATGGCCGACACCATTATTGTAGGAAAATTTGTGGGAACGCCGGCTCTGGCTGCCGTTGGTTCCACCGGAACCATAACTTTTTTGATTCTCGGCTTCCTTATGGGAATGACCGTAGGCTTTACCGTACTGACGGCCCAAAGATTCGGGGCCGGGGATATGGACGGGATGCGCAAAACCGTTGGAAGCGCCGCCCTGCTTTCTCTGGTGGTTTCTCTGCTTATGACAGCCGGCAGTATGCTTGGCATGCGCCCGCTGATGAAGCTTATGAACACGCCGGAGGATATTTTTGCGGATGCTTATACATACATTATGATTATCTGCGCCGGAATCTTTGCCCAGGTGCTTTACAACCTGCTCTCCTGCATACTGCGCGCCCTCGGCAACAGCAAAACGCCTCTGTATTTTCTGATTCTGGCTGCGCTTTTGAATATTGTTCTGGATCTGGTGCTGATTATCAGCTTTCATATGGGCGTGGCCGGGGCCGCTCTTGCTACCGTGATCTCACAGGGGGTATCCGGTATTCTCTGCCTGATCTATATTATAAGGAAGGTTCCTCTTTTGAGGCTAAAAAAAGAGGATTGGCTCCCCGACGGACATCTGGCACGGATTCAGATGGGGATTGGCTTTCCGATGGCCCTTCAGTACTCCATCACGGCTGTGGGAACGATGATGATGCAGTCGTCCCTGAACCTCCTTGGTTCTATGTCCGTAGCCGCTTTTACGGCCGCAAGCAAGATTGAGCAGGTAGTTACACAGGCTTATGTGGCTCTTGGCACCACTATATCTACCTACTGCGCCCAAAATGTGGGCGCCGGGGATATCCGGCGCGTACGGCAGGGCTTCCGGGCCTCTACCCTGATCGGCTTTGCCTATAGTATTCTGGCTTCCGCCTTTGTAATGACCGGCGGTAAATATCTGACCTATTTGTTTGTGTCGGAGCATGTGACGGATATTATCGGTGAGGTTGATCTTTATCTGAACTGCATCGGCTATTTCTTTATGCCTCTGGTTGTTGTGAATGTCTACCGAAACGGTATTCAGGGTATGGGCTTTGGACTTCTGCCCATGACAGCCGGTATTGCGGAACTGATTGGCCGAGGCGTGGTGGCTGTTATCGCCGCCAGGCAGCACAGCTATCTGGGCGTCTGCCTGGCAAGTCCGACTGCCTGGGTACTGGCCGGAGGGCTTTTGATTGGGATGTATTTTTATATTCTGAAGGTTTATGGAAAAAAACTTGGAACTATGCAGGCGGAAGATACATTGGGAAGAAAAAAACATTCTCCCTGCAACATCTAGCTCAACTTGCTATGCTATCCACAATACCTTCTCCCCGCAAAGCAGGGGTGTATTTTCCTGCTCCTCTACAATCACAGGACAGATACTCTTTTGAAAGTCAGAAGAAGATTTCCGCAGAATATCATCGCAATTCGTATAGTTGTCATAAAGAGCAGAAAACTGTGAAACAGCTTCTTTTGCCAGATTGCTGTATTTTCTCCGAAGAACCGTATATAGATTTCTCTCTTTCGGAATATTGACAGCCCCAACAGAACATGAATATTCCACGGAATGACTTTCCTTTTCCAACAACTCATTCATTAACATACTCAAATCTCCTTTATCTTTTTCCTGTAAACCTCTTACTTTATATTGAGCATATATATATCCCATATATAAATATATCATATATAAATATACCATATATAAATATACTATACAACTCTCAATCTTACAATTAAATTCTGGATAAAATATAATAAAAACCGGAGGTGCCGCCATGCCCAAGAAAGAAAACCCTTTACGCCAGCTTCCTGTCAGTTCAGATGGTTATGGCGATATAAAAATTCACTTAGCTGAAATATTAGAAGAAAAAAACATTTCTCTCAATCAGTTATCCTTTCGCACAGAAATGCAGAGAACACAATTAAGAAATTACAGGGATAGCAAGATACAACGTCTGGATATTGACATTCTGAAACGCCTGTGTTATGTATTGGAGTGTAATCTGACTGATTTGATAGAATATATCCCGCCAGAAGAAACACAGACTCTGCAATAAAACCTACGTTGTAAGAACTTTATTGTCACGAACAGTAAAACCCCATGGAAGCCTCAAACTCCCATGGGGTTAAAATTACAACTCTTATTCTCTTTTATTCCCAAGAACATCCGTCCTCTTTCGCCTTTACTTATGATATGGTTCCCCTTTCATAATCCGAAAACTCCGATACACCTGCTCCAATAAAATCACACGCATCAGCTGATGAGGAAACGTCATCCTGGAAAAGCTTACAGCTTCATCTGCCCGTTCCATCACAGCCTGGGACAGCCCCAGGGATCCGCCGATTACAAAGGCAATATGGCTTCTTCCCTCTACGCCAAGCTGCTCAAGCCTGTGAGAGAACTCTAATGAGTCCAAAGCCCTCCCCTTAATAGCCAGGGCAATCACATAAGCATCCTCCCGAATCACCTTCAAAATCCGCTCCCCTTCACGTTCCAGAATAACTGCTTCTTCTGCCATACTCGCTCCGTCCGGTGTCTTTTCATCGGGTAACTCCAGGATCTCCAGCTTACAGTAGCGGCTTAGCCGTTTGGCATATTCCTTTATGGCCTCTGCGTAGTATTTTTCCTTAATTTTTCCCACCGCAATGCATGTAATCTTCAATAAAGCCTCCTATTCCAGTTCCGCAGGATACAAACTGTACATCCCTCTCAGAAGAAATTC